>JBILRA010000084.1:0-4661 GCA_044372915.1 Candidatus Planktophila sp. | reverse complement strand
CGCGTCCAAACAGCGATCACCATGGGACAGGTTGCAGAGCCATATGTTCCACGCCGTGCAATCCGCCACCTAGAAAATGGTCGCGTTGTAATTTTCGGAGCCGGTGCGGGAATGCCATTTTTCACAACCGATACCGTTGCCGCCCAACGAGCACTTGAAATTGGCGCAGAGGCGTTGCTTCTTGCAAAGAGCGGTGTAGATGGCGTCTACAACGCTGATCCTCGTAAGGATCCGAGTGCAACTAAGTACGACTCAATTTCATACGATGAAGTTCTCCAGAAGTCACTGGCTGTGGCAGATGCAGCAGCATTTAGCCTCTGTCGCGAAAATGCCCTCCCGATCGTGGTCTTTGACCTCATGACTGCAGGCAATATCGGTCGCGCAGTGCGTGGCGAAAAGATCGGAACGCTCGTTGCATAAGCAACGACTTGATACCTTTAAGACCTCTACTGACGGGATGGAAAAATCATGGCAGATATAGCAACGCTTTTAGCCGATGCTGAGTCGAAGATGAATAAGGCAGTTGAGGTCGCTAAAGATGACTTCGGCGCTATTCGTACCGGCCGTGCCCACCCTGCCATGTTCAATAAAATCATGGTCGATTACTACGGTACCTATACATCTTTGTCACAGTTAGCAACGATTCAGATTCCAGAATCACGTATGGCAGTTATTTCACCTTTCGATAAGGGTGCAATGACCGGGATTGAAAAGGCGATCCGCGATTCAGATCTTGGTGTTAATCCACAGACCGATGGCGTTGTTATCCGCGTAAATTTCCCACAACTCACCGAAGAGCGCCGTAAGGATTACATCAAAGTCGCTAAAACCAAGGCGGAAGATTCCAAGATTTCAATGCGCAATATTCGTCGCCATGCCAAGGAAGCGATGGAAAAGTTAGAGAAAGATGGCGATATCGGTAAAGACGATGTTGCTCGCGGTGAGAAAGAGTTAGAGAAAATCACAGCCGAGCATGTTGCAAAGATCGATGATCTACTTAAGCATAAGGAGACTGAACTTCTCGAGGTCTAGAGGGTTCCAACATTCCTGTGAGTGATTTATATTCCATAAACGAAGCGATCAACAAGCGCGCAGGGCGCAAATTGCTGCCATCGATCTTTGTCGGACTTGGTTTAATCGCACTTATCTGGGCTTCTCTTGCTTTTGAGAGGGTTATTTTTGCTGGTCTTGTTTCAATTGCTTTGATACTGGCTATCCAAGAACTCTCGCGCGCCTTCACATCCATTGGATTTGTAAACTCATTTAGAACTTTGGCCGTTGCAGTCTTTGCGATCTCAATGTCGACCTGGTTTGCCGGAATCAACGGCCTTGCTGTTGCCACTGGTGCAAGCTTTACCTTCATTCTTCTGCTCTCACTCAGACATGGCACTGAAAATTTCATCAAACGTGCTAGCTCAACTGCACTTGCTCTGCTCTACCTTCCCTTTCTCGGCGGTTTCATTATCTTGATCGCGCGCCCTGATAATGGTCTAGCTGCGGTAATGACTTTCCTTGTTCTCATCGGCTGTAACGACACATTCGGGTATCTGGTTGGAGTTTTGATCGGTAAACATCGATTTGCACCGAATATCAGCCCCAAGAAATCAGTTGAAGGGTTGATTGGATCAATCATCGCAACTTCTGTAGGTGGTGCGCTGGCATTTCACTATATTTTAGATAGCGACTATCGCTACGGAATTGCGACAGGGTTGATGACAGTTGTTACGGCAACATGTGGCGACCTGATTGAAAGTGCGATGAAGCGAGATATGTCACTCAAGGATATGGGAACTTTATTGCCTGGCCATGGTGGCGTTCTTGATCGAATTGATTCCGCAATTTTTTCCGCCCCTGCAATCTATATCGCACTTGAACTCGTCAAAAGGTTCTCATGATTGAGATCCCATTAGTTTTCGACGAACCACCGCAGAAGAAGAAAGCCCCCAAGCACATTGCCGATCTTTCACCGGCTGAGCGAAAAGCGTGGGCTGCAGAGCTTGGCTTCCAACCATTTCGCGCATCGCAGGTAGCAACACATTACTTTACGCACCTATCCAATAGCCCAGAGCAGTGGAGTGATATCCCAGCCGATCAGCGAGATGCGATCGCAGAGGCAATGACCCCACAACTGATCGAACTGGTGACAACGCGTACAACCGATGGGGGAATGACTAGAAAAGATTTGTGGAAACTCCATGATGGGGTTTTAGTTGAGTCAGTTCTGATGCGTTACACCGATCGCGTGACCGTATGTATTTCATCTCAAGCCGGATGTGGAATGAATTGCCCATTCTGCGCCACCGGCCAAGCAGGACTTACTCGAAATCTCACAGCAGGTGAGATCACAGAGCAAATTGTTGCCGCAGCGCGTGCTTGCCAAGATGGCGAATTACCTGGCGGCCCTACACGTTTATCAAATATTGTCTTTATGGGCATGGGTGAACCACTTGCCAATTACAAAGCAGTGGTACGCACGCTTCACAACATCACAGATCCAAATCCAGATGGGCTTGGAATTAGCGCCCGCTCAGTGACCGTTTCAACGGTGGGACTTGTAAATGGCATTGAGAAGTTAATGGAGGAGGGCATTAACTGCACCTTGGCCGTCTCACTTCATACCCCTGATGATGAACTACGCGATACTTTAGTTCCAATTAACAATCGATTTAATGTTCGTGAAGTTTTGGCCGCCGCCGATGCCTATGAGAAGAAGACCGGACGTCGCTATTCGATTGAGTATGCACTCATTAGAGATATCAACGATCAATCATGGCGATCAGATTTGTTGGGGCGTTTACTTAAAAGTCGTAACGCCCATGTCAATCTGATTCCGCTTAATCCAACCCCTGGTTCAAAGTGGACCGCTTCACGCCGTGAGGATGAGGCCGAATTTGTTCGAATCCTTGAAAGCTATGGGGTTCCGGTTACCGTGCGCGATACAAGAGGACGCGAGATTGACGGGGCGTGCGGTCAGTTGGCGGCTGCCGAAAAAGGTAAAGAATAAGTAGACTCGCCGCTATGGATATCCGTGAAGCCGCAGCAGCCTACGAAAGTTCGACCCAATATTTTCTCAATCTTGCACGCGGTGTTACACCTGAACTTCTTGATGTGCACCATGAAAACGGTTGGTCTGCGCGACAGATAATTCATCATCTTGCTGACTCAGAGGCACAGTCATATGCACGACTCAGACGACTAGTCGCAGAACCTGAGGGCTCACTTATTCAAGGTTATGACGAAGGTGCATGGGCAGAATCTGAAAAGCTTGCCTATAAAGATGCACCGATTGAAAATTCAGTTGCTGTATTTGCAGCTGTACGTGCAGGGTCACTTGATGTACTTAAGCGCCTAGAAGAATCCGATTTAGAAAAATCGGGGGAGCATTCGGAAAGTGGAAAGTTCACGATTGAAAAGTGGTTAGTCAGTTATACAAAACATCCGCTTGATCACGGTGATCAGTTGATAAGAGCAACTAAGGGGCAGGAGTAATCATGAAAAAGCTATCGAATTTTATTAATGGAAAATCTGTCGATTCAACTTCGGGTGAGACTACGACGCTGATTAACCCCGCCACCGCTCAACCCTTTGCAACTGCCCCAAAGTCGAACGCGGCAGATGTCGATCTTGCAATGAAGTCAGCGGCCGCAGCCTTTGAGGGCTGGCGCGATTCAACCCCTTCTGAGCGCCAGCGCGCACTCTTAAAAATTGCTGATGCAATCGAATCTCGCGCCGAAGAATTTGTAGCAATTGAATCTGAAAACTGCGGAAAGCCACTTGGGCTTACAGCATCCGAAGAAGTTCCTCCGATGGTGGATCAGATTCGCTTCTTTGCAGGCGCTGCCCGAAATCTTGAAGGCAAGTCAGCTGGTGAATACATGCGCGGAATGACCTCATTCGTGCGCCGTGAACCAATCGGAGTCTGCGCGCAGGTAACTCCGTGGAACTACCCAATGATGATGGCGGTCTGGAAATGGGCGCCAGCAATCGCTGCTGGAAATGCTGTAGTTTTGAAGCCAAGTGATACAACACCTGCCTCAACTGTTTTTATGGCGCAGGTAATGAGCGAATTCTTGCCTGACGGAGTTATCAATGTGATCTGTGGCGAACGCGAAACTGGCGCACTACTAGTTGATCACGCAACTCCATCAATGGTCTCGATTACCGGATCAGTTCGTGCTGGAATGGAAGTTGCTGGCGCTGCTGCTAAATCCTTAAAGCGCGTGCATCTCGAGCTCGGCGGTAAGGCACCTGTTGTTGTGTTTAACGATGCGGATTTACAGGCAGCAGCTGAAGGAATCGCAATCGCAGGATTTTTCAACGCCGGTCAAGATTGCACCGCCGCCACTCGCGTACTTGTGCAGGCAGGTGTCTATGACGAGATGGTGAAGTTATTGGCAGATCAAGCCACTAACCAGATCGCTATGGGAATGCCAAATACCGATGTTCTTGTTGGTCCAGTCAACAATGCTGCCCAATTTGCTCGAGTTAATGGATTTATTGAACGCACACCAAGCCATGCCCGCGTTGTGGCTGGCGGAACAACAAACACACTAGGTGGATATTTCATCACCCCAACAGTGATCGCAGATCTCAAGCAGAGCGATGAGCTGATCCAGAGCGAGATTTTCGGACCAGTAATCACGATCCAGAAATTTAATGAC
>JBILRA010000022.1:0-17390 GCA_044372915.1 Candidatus Planktophila sp. | reverse complement strand
GATCACCCACCCGTGCACTTTGATCGCGTAACCACTCACGCGAGTATTTAAAGGTGGGAGTTCGTAGCGGTTCAACGAGAGGAACGAGAAATTCAAGTACTAATTCTGGATCGACATTTACTTCGGGAAGGATAAATCCATCCTTTTTGAAGCCGTCATATAAGGCCTGGGCATTGTCATCGAGGGCGTGCTTCAGAAGGTTTTTAAATGGTTCAGGGAAACCATTGGGTAGCCGGTTACATGCACCAAAATCTAAAACACCGATGCGACCATCTTCCAGCAGTCTGAAATTACCTGGATGCGGATCTGCATGAAGTAACCCTGCACGATCTGGGCAGGTGAAGTGGAAGCGAGCAATACGTATTCCTGCGGCATCACGCTCTGCTTGCGTACCGTTCTTAATGATCTGGGCCAGTGGTTTTCCATCTATCCATTGGCTAACCAACACCTTCGCAGTTGCATGCATAACGAGTGGGATCGCGATATCAGGATCATTTTCGTAGGCGGCATAGCAGGCGCGTTGCGCCTCGGCCTCATAGAGATAATCAACCTCTTCGATAATGCGTGCACGAAGCTCTTCCATAAGTGGCTTCATATCTACACCTGGAAGAACAAGGCCGAAGATCTTTGAAAAACGTTGGATTTGATTGAGATCACTCACCAACGCTTCAGCGGCTCCTGGATATTGAATCTTTACTGCAACATTGGTTCCATCACTCCACACGGCTCGATGAACCTGTCCGATGGAAGCTGACGCAGTTGCTTGATCTTCAAATGAGATGAAGAGATCTCGCCAATTTTCTCCGAGCTCTTTTGTCAATACCTTATGGACCACTTTGGCTGGTAGTGGTGGCGCTGACTCTTGCAACTTAGTGAGCGTTTCACGATATGGCTTTGCAAATTCCTCAGGAAGAGCAGCTTCAAAAACACTGAGTGCTTGGCCGAATTTCATCGCACCACCTTTAAGTTCACCTAAAACTTTAAAGAGTTGCTCAGCAGTCTTTTCCTGAATATCTGCAAAGACAACAGAGGATGATTGACCAACAAGTTGCTTACCAATTCCTAGAACGCTACGACCTGCAATACCTACAGGAATTGAAACCATACGCGCAGAGCGAGCACCCGTAGTACTCGGAATCTTTACATCTGCAGGTTTCTTAGCCACGCACGTATCTTCTCTTTGATCTCACCATTGCGCCAAATGAAAGGAGCGAAATGGGTGCCAGATGGGCAAGATCACAGAGCAGGGGCAAGATCACAGAGCGGAAGTTGGATTAAAGCCAGTGACACCCGCATTCTGGGTTGCGGTCAAGTGTGATTAACGAACTCCGACTCAGATTTAAAGTATCAACGGCCATATAGCCCCCAGTTAGTTCACTCACCCCTTGATCGATATGCGCAAGAAGAAAAGAGGCGATGAGGCCAGCGAGATAGTGCGCTGCAAAGACGGCTGGCTGTTGGATCTGCGCTTGTGTGCCGAGTGAGAATTTATCTGCAACCGCGCTTACACCGCCGAGTAGTTCCGCCATGGTGATATCTCGACATCGAGTGCATGGACTTATTCCGGGTTTAACAATAGGTCCAAAAACTAAATGTCCTCCGTCAAGAGGCGAAATCACTAGGTGCTCATGCCCTGATGTCATCCACTGCGCCAGAAGCTGCGGATCTAATTGGCCTGTATGAATTTTTATAAATCTTTCTGGTTCTAGGTCATCAATTTCCTGTGCATTTTCGTGGCTTTCTATAGGAAAGAGAGATAGTTCTTTTCCAAGAACTTCCATTCGTTGCTTGAATCCGTGGCCAACATCTGTGGCTCTAATGAACCCTGCACTCAGATCAGTGTCAATTACAGCTGTGGGTTCTGATCGTGTACCTAACGCAAAGTGGGTATACGTGACTCCACTGGATAGCAATATTCCATAGATAAGAATGGCGATTCTATCGCTGCCATAAATTTCTACTCTCACATTCTGTCTTGCATTAATGATTGAAACTCCAGAGTCATGCACACCAGGAAGTAAGCGAGCATGTGCCAACTCAGGTGCGACCCTTCTTTGTAATTGTGAAAAGGCGGCATCGGGCAATATGTCACGACGTTTATGTTTTGCAACAGATTGATAGCGAGTAGTAATTGCCAAAACCGAGGGAGACGTTTCAAGAAACTCATGCTCTTCTAAGTTCCAGATGAGTTCACTGAGATCATTTGGTGAAATTCCGCATTCACTTGCGATATCAGTATCGATATCGATCTGACTGGCAAGCATTTCAAGAGCGCGCACATAACCGTTCTCGGTGATCGCAAATGAACTTCGTGCAGTGCCACAGCGCAGACTAATAGGGGTGCGATAGATGTTAATTCCTTCTTTAAGGCGAAGGTGGGCGAGAGAGGTATGTGTTGTTGTCATAGCGCGAAGAGTCCCAGCGAGGTCAATACCTACCTGCGAGCGCCTCCACACCATTGCGCCGATGTGGCGCTCTGGCTACTTCCTGTGTAGAAAAAAATTCACCCCGTATCAGTGATACGGGGTGAATCCAGTAGATCTAATTTCTACTCACCAATTCCTGCTCATTAAAGCGTGACTGTGGCTAGTAGTTATGGTGCGGGTTTACTGCGCTTTTCGAATTACTGCGCTTTACCGAGAATTCGGTTGACCGTTGTTCCGCATACTGGGCACTTGCCCTTTGCCATGCGGCGACCTGAATCCGAAATGTGAACCATGCCTTCGAAGTCGCGCTTCGCTTTGCACTTCACACAGTAGGCATCACCCTTGTAAGCCTCGTTTGTCTCTGCCATTTTCTAGCCTCCTATCGACGTATGCGCTAGGAGCGCACTCGTTCAGGCTTGACGATACTCTCGCTCACGCTCAAAGTGGGCGCTATCCGCAGGGTTTTATCCCAGTTTCTTCAGCTCAACAGGGGCCGCTAGCGCTCGTTCTGCCGCTTCATAGCCATCGAGATAGGCGCTAGCGAGCTCGCTATCGGGGAATCGGGCCAGCAGGGCGGTGAATTGCTCTCCATGATCGCTATGGGCGAGGTGGATAGCCTCGTGGAAGAGAACGTAATCCAAGGCGTAGTCGGGGGCCAATTGCAGGCGGTCTGAGATGCGAATCGTGCGATCCATGCTCGTGCATGAGCCCCACCGCTCGCGCATAGCTCGCCAATTAACGCTTATGGGGCGTTCGAGGATCTCAGGGGCGAGTTCACTCAACAGCTGATCTATCCGTTGGGCCAGCACGCTCTCACTCGGGGTTTTTGCCGCCTCTTGGCTTCGGATCTTGGCGATCATCTCAGGGACCATCGCACGCTCATCCGCCTTGCTCATGCTTGCAGGGATTGAGATCACGATGCGTCCGCCTTGACGATAAGCAGAGAGATTTCGCTTTCGCCTCTTGGACCTAATGACAATGATCTCGCCCTCGCCAATGCCAGGCAGGGTCACATGAGCATCGTCAAGATCTCCGCTGAGGTGTTGGCTCTGATCACTTCCCATATTCCAAAAGTACTGCCCATCAGAGTCTTACGGGTGGATGAAGTGGCAAAACCTCAAGTACGTGTTGAGGCTAATCATGTGTTGACACGTATCTGCATAGTAAAAAAACTCATATATGTCAACGCGTGGAGCATTTGATTTGCTGGCTCGATCGTCGTAGTTTTCGCTTACGAAGTCCTCGGATAACCGTTCTATATCTGCAAGGGGAAGGCAGATATTGGAATGTGCGGCCGGGGACTTCGCTTTTTTAGAGAAGTCCCGAGAGATCATCCGGCACTGTTGTTGAAGCGATAAAGGCAGACGGATTCTTGAGATCATCAGCGCTGGGAAGAATTCCTGCCCAGAGTGCATCACGACTTTGAATCTGACTTTCTTCACGGATCGTTCTCCAGAACGCGCTCGCTTCACGAGTCAGTCGCGGTGAAACTTCAAGTCCCAATAAAGTTGCAAAGAGTTGTTGGGCAGGAGTAGATGTTGCCCGACGACGACGTTGTGTTTCGCGCAACGATTCAATGTTTGGCATGCGATCTCCGGCGGCGGTAATAACTACATCATCTGTCCATCCATCAATGAGAGCGAGAACCGTTTCGAGTTTTTCAAGTGCAGCTTTCTGTTGGGGTGATTCTTCTGGAGAGAAGATTCCATTGTTTAATTCGATAGAGAGATTTACCTGACCTTCGATAGGTTGGGAAGGATCAAAGCCACTCATTGCCTCTTCTGCCTGGCGCTGAATAGCATCAAGATCTATGCGGATCCCGCGTCCATATTCAGTAATGGTTCTCTGCATATATGAAACCAGCCAAGGGTTATGTGCAAATAAGCGAGCAACTGCGCTTTCGCGCAAGGCGTGAAAGATATAGATCTCTGATTGAGGAATTTCAAGATCTGCAGACCATGCCGCAATGTTTTCGGGTATTAATACAGGTCGCGGTGGATCAAGAATCGGTAAGCCCGCATCGTGAGCGCCAGTAACAGTTGATGCTAATGTGCCAATCGATTGGCCCAACTGCGTTGCCACCATTGCAGCGATAAATCCGCGGAGTAATCCACCAATTGCCTCAAGGGGAATTGGAGCTTCCGCACCCTGCTCTTGAGTTGCCTGAGCCAAAAGGTCAGCCATCGCTTCAAGAAGCCCTTGGGCGAGTGGGGCAATATCTCGATGCCAGCCAGAGATCGTAAGGTCGATCCAATCTGATCTGTTTACTGCAGATGCCGATGTTGGCGAGAGGGCTGAAGGAAATGATGTTGCTTCATTGAGCCACACTTCAGCGATTTCATAAGCACTTGAAACAACGTTCTGATCGCGAGTACTCAAGGGTGTGATGCCTTGGGCGGTAACAAATTTCTTTGCTGTTTCGCGCACTGTAGTAAGTGGAAGTGGATCTGCTGGGTTGCTCCCTGATGGACCAAATCCTGCTAGCCCCCCAACTCCAGCGATTCCTGAAAAAAGAGCGGAGAGATTTTCTGGTGTCATCTCTTGCATGTTATCCATACCTTCAACAGGTATTCCTAATTTCTCAAACTGTTCACGCATCTGTTCCTGAATGGCACGGAGCATTTCGTTGAAATCTTCAGGGCCATTGTTTTCTGCAGAACCGTCATAGCTTCCATCATCTGAGCCATCACCGGGCGGAGTAAAACCAAAAGGAGACATTATTTTTATCCGACCTTTCTGATGCACTCGGTAAGGAGTGAAGGGTTATCTGCTCGAAACGTGCTCTCTGAATTCTTTAAGTAGAACACATCGAGACCAAAATTTCTTCCCCGCTTCCCCTACATTTTTGACCCTGATAGGGACTCCTTTTTGATCGAGGTGCGGGGGGTGAATTTGCGACTAGGCTAGCCCTCATGTCCAATGCATTTCTAGCACTGATCTGGTGGGTGGTCCCTGCTGGAGCGCTCATTGGAGCATTGGGTTATGTGCTCTGGGTGACACAGTTTAAGGATCGCTACGAAACCCAAACATCGCGCTCTGTCGATCAATTCCAGCGGTTTCAAGGTGCTTTTAATCAAGCACAAGTTGTTATCGTTGATGAAGGTAAAGGCTCTGATCTGAAGAAGGATGGTGAAAGAGATAATCGGAGTGAGGCTGATTTTAAAGAGAATTCACAGCGAGGAGAAGGAACATAATTCGCTCTCTGATTTTCCCACGTTTACCTAGGCTATCCACGGCACTTATATACACCTTCTTCATTGCCGCATTTCTCTCTCCATTGAAATACGTAGCAATTGCGCCTGGAACACCGCAAGGCATTTATCCTGAAATCGTAAAAGTTAACTCCAAAGGTGCAGCAACGGCATTTCCTACCGATGGCCAGTTCTATCTACTCACAATCCGCGTCACATCACCGGGTGCATACCTTTCAGGAATTGAAGGAATCTATCGCTGGGTGCGCACTGATCAAGTGCTGCTTCCCAAAAGTGTGATTTATCCTCCAGGAATTACTGTTGAAGAAGAAGATAAACAGGCAAAGGCAGAGATGAAGGGCTCTCAAGATTATGCTCGTACAGTCGCACTTGATTATCTCGTCCGAAATTACCCTGATGGTGGATATGAAAAGTTGAGCGCTAAAGATATTTCGATCGCAGTGAAAAACACTGGTGGGCCTAGCGGGGGAATGATTTTTACTTTGGCAGTCATTGAATTGCTCACCAAAGAGAGCTTGCTTGATGGGCGTTCTGTGGCTGGAACTGGAACCATCGGCAAAGATGGTGCCATTGGGGCCATTGGTGGCATTGAAGAGAAGCTTGTGGCGGCCAAAAGAGCAGGTGTTGACCTGTTCCTAGCCCCTAAAGAGAACTGTTCAGAACTTTCTTCTATACCCGAGGGCATCACAGTGGCTGCAGTGGGGAGTATCGACGAGGCCGTCGCAGCGCTGAATTCGAAGAGTCCGAAGGGTTGCGATAGTTTAGGCGCATGAATCAACTGCGCAAACCTCTAAATATCACAATCGGTGTCATTGTTCTTCTGGGAGCAATCATTGCTTCCTCGAGTGGGTTTTACATTGATTGGCTCTGGTTTAAATCTGTTGGCTTTACAACAGTTTGGAGCACGGTTCTTACAACAAAGATCATTTTGTTCGTTGTTGTCGGCGTAGTTACATCACTTTTTATCTCGGCAAATATCTACATCGCTTACCGCAAGCGCCCACTCTTTGTGCCGCTCTCTGTTGAGGCAGATAATCTTGAACGATATAGAGCGCAACTTGAGCCAATTCGTAAGTGGGTATTTCTAGGCATAGCAGCTGTCCTGATCTACTTCGGTGGATCATCCGGATCAGTGTTTTGGTCAACGTGGTTACAGTTTAGAAACTCAACACCTTTCGGTGTGACTGATCCTCAATTTGGATTAGACATTTCATTCTTTGCATTCAAGTTGCCGATGTATCAAGCGCTGATTGGTTGGGGAATTTCTCTCACTGTAATCGCCACACTTGCTGCGGTTGCTGTTCATTATCTTTATGGTGGAATTCGCCCACAGGCACAAACAGAACGCACGACTACAGCAGCGCGAGTTCAGATCTCAGTCCTACTTGGATTCTTTGTACTTCTCAAAGCAGTTGCTTATTGGTATGACCGTTATGCGCTGGCGCTTAAAGAGAACGCTCTCATCACGGGTATGACCTTTAGTGATGTCAATGCACTCCTGCCAGCTAAGGCAATTTTGGCTGCGATTGCAGTTGTCTGTTCACTGCTCTTCTTTGCAAGCATTTTCCGTCGCTCATGGCTTCTTCCAACAGCAGGAACTGCGCTCCTTGTTATTTCATCAGTTCTCATTGCAGGAATCTATCCAGCAGCCATTCAGCAATTTACTGTTAAGCCATCCGAGTCTTCAAAAGAAGCGCCATTTATTCAACGCAATATTGATGCAACACGTGTTGCTTACGGCATCAGTGACGTTGATGTTCAAAACTATGACGCAACACTGACCACTAATGCCGGTCAGCTCGCCGATGATGCGGCCACTATTGCAAATATCCGCCTTATGGATCCAAATGTACTCTCTGCAACATTCCGCCAACTTCAGCAGTTGAAGCCTTACTACGCATTCCCAGATTCTCTCGACGTTGACCGTTACACAATCGATGGCGTATCACGCGACACAATTGTGGCAGTGCGTGAACTTAGTATTGACGGCAATCCAAGCCGTAATTGGATTAACGATCACCTTGTGTACACCCACGGTTTTGGCTTTGTTGCAGCCTTTGGTAACTCACGTGATGCCGATGGAAAGCCAACATTCGCCGTTGGAGATCTTCCTTCAACAAAGGGTCTCGGTGAATTCCAGCCACGTATCTACTTTGGTGAGAACACCCCAGATTACTCAATCATCGGTGGTGTAAAGACAGATACTCCAGTTGAATTTGATTACCCAGATGATTCATCTGCAAATGGACAGAAGAATTACACCTACACAGGTAAGGGTGGCGTTCCTGTCGGAAGCCTTTTCAACAAATTGTTATTTGCCATTAAGTACCAAGAACAGCGCATTCTGCTTTCAAGTTTGATCAATAAAGATTCAAAGATCATCTTTGATCGTAATCCCCGTGATCGCGTTGCAAAGGTTGCTCCTTGGTTAACCCTTGATGGAGATCCATATCCAGCAATCGTTGATGGGCGAATTCAGTGGATAATTGATGGCTACACAACAAGCTCTAGCTATCCATATTCACAGACCACTGCATTAGCTACTGCTACCTCTGATGCATTGACTGCAAATTCGACCTCTGTAACAGCGCAAGCGAATCGAAACCTTAACTACATTCGAAACTCTGTTAAGGCCACAGTTGATGCATACGACGGAACTGTCACTCTCTATCAGTGGGATGAGAAAGATCCAGTTCTGGCTACATGGATGAAGGTATTCCCTGGCACCGTTACACCTAAGGCTAAGATGTCGGCTGAACTCCTTGCCCACATTCGCTACCCAGCAGATCTCTTCAGAGTTCAACGTGATGTCTTGAGTTCTTATCATGTGAAGACTGCGGGAGCTTTCTACGGTGGACAGGACTTCTGGCGCGTTCCTCGTGATCCATCAACATTTGGTGGCAATGCAAATGCACAGCCTCCGTATTACATGACGTTGCAGATGCCAGGATCAAAGACGCCTGCATTCGCATTAACTACGCCATTTGTACCTCGCGGTGGACGTGAAAACTTGTCAGCATTTGCAGTTGCAAATTCTGATGCGGGTCCAAACTACGGAAAAATTACCGTCTTGCAATTGCCGCGTAGTACTAACGTCGCGGGACCATCTCAAGTTGCTTCTAACTTTGAAGCGAAACCTGAAGTTGCTAATTCACTCTCGCTTTTGCGACAAGGTGGATCTGATGTTGTTCTAGGAAGCTTGCTCACACTTCCAGTTGGTAATGGACTTCTCTACGTTCAACCGGTCTATGTCCGCGCAACATCTAATGCTGCGGCCTACCCACTCTTACAGAAAGTTCTTGTCTCATTCGGAGATCAAATTGGATTTGATGACACCCTCAAGGGTGCCCTTGATCAAGTCTTCGGTGGAAACTCAGGAACTCAATCAGGCGGTGGCGATGTGAATGCGGGTGGTTCATCTTCGGATGTATCAAGTGCAATTGCTAGCGCTCTCGCTGCATATAAAGACGGATTAGCCGCACTAGCAAAGGGAGATTTCGCTGCATACGATCGTGCGCAGAAGAGATTGAAGTCAGCCCTTGATGCGGCAGCAAATGCGGAGAAGAAGTAGTTCATTCTTCTCAATTTGGTGGATGACCCCGCGGCGATTAGGATTGCGCTACCGACGCGGGGTGGAGCAGCTCGGTAGCTCGCTGGGCTCATAACCCAGAGGTCGTAGGTTCAAATCCTGCCCCCGCTACCAAGATATACAGGTAGTCACAGTAGATAGAGATAGCGCCGAGAGGCGCTTTCTCTATTTCTACCCAGGTTACCCCTGTCTTGCGGTGGTGCTAACGAATACGTAGCGAGTTTGTGACAACAAGAAGTGAGCTCGCTGCCATCGCGCCTGCTGCATACATCGGCGTTAGTGCACCAGCGATTGCAATAGGAATTCCGATTACGTTATAGGCGAAGGCCCAGCCGAGGTTGATCTTGATAATCCTTAATGTTTTTGTTGCAAGCGCAAGTGAGCTCACAACGCTCATCAAATCTTTGCTCATGAGGGTGATATCAGCGCTTCCAATCGCTGAGTCAGTACCCGTTCCCATCGCGATGCTTAAATCTGCAGCCGCTAATGCAGCGGCATCATTGATCCCATCGCCGACCATCATTACCGTCTTTGAGTCTTTCTTAAAGTCTTCAACGACGCGCAACTTGCGATCAGGTAGCGTATTTGCAATCACATTGCTTGCGGGAATTCCGACGAGCGAGGCGATATGTCGTGCACTCTCTTGATTGTCACCAGTCACTAGCCACGGAGTAATCCCGCGAGCATTAAGTGCCGATATGGTGGCCTGCGCATCAGCCTTTACTTCATCTGAGGTTGTAAAGAGAGCGAGAGCAATTCCATCCCAAGCAAGAACAGAAACACTTTCACCTCGCGCCCTTGCTTTCTCAATACCTTCAGTAATCTGTGAATCAAATGGCACCGAACTATGTGCAATCGCCTCTGGTGTACCAATAAGAACTAAGGGTGAGAATGAACCGCAAGCTACCCGGCCACCGACTCCAGAACCAGGTGTCTGTATAAAATCAGTGAGAGGCAAGATCTTGGCCCCACGAGATAGTGCATGAGATGAAATTGCTTTTGCAATGGGGTGGTCATTGGCATTTTCTAGCGTGAGGGCTGTTGAGAGAATCATCTGCTCATTGATCAGTGCAGAGATTTCTTGCCCGAGCATCTTTTGTGCTGAGGTCGGGATAAGAACATCGCCTACTTTCATCACACCAGTAGTCAGAGTTCCAGTCTTATCAAAGATGGCCACATCAACGGTACGAGCGAGTTCTAGAACGTGAGGCTTACGTAGAACAATTCCACGAGATGCACCGCGCCCAGATGCGACAACAAGAGCTACAGGTGTTGCCAGACCAAGAGCGCAGGGACATGCAATTACGAGAACGGTGATAGCTACCGAAATTGAGGTCGAAAGCGAACGACCGTCACCACCGTTCAGTGCTGCATCGAGGTAGAAGTACCAAAGAAAGAATGTTCCAATTGAAACAAGTGTAACTATGGGTACAAAAACTGCAGATATACGATCTGCTAAGCGCTGAATTGGAGCCTTAGCGCTTTGCGCCTCCACCACCATTGCAGTGATACGTGCAAGTTCAGTATCACTTCCAACACGGGTAGCTTTTACTATGATGCGGCCATTGTTATTCATAGAAGCGCCAATAACGCGCGATCCCGGTGAAACATCCACTGGAACCGATTCTCCTGTAAGCATTGAGTTATCAACCGATGAATTGCCTGAAATAACAACGCCATCTGTGGCTATACGAGCACCTGGCTTTACGACAAATTCATCACCCAAAACCAAGTGCTCAATAGGTATAAGAACTTCAAGCCCATTTCTTAAAACAGTAACTTCTTTAGCGTGGAGTGAGAGCAGTGATGTGAGAGCACTACTGGCACGGTGCTTAGCGCGTGATTCAAGGAAGCGACCTAAGATAACAAAGAGCAAAACCCCCGCAGCAACTTCTGTGTATACATCGCCATCACCTGTCGCATTTGCATAAATGGACCACGTAAATGCGGCAATAGAACCTAACGAAATCAAGGTATCCATTGTTGGATGGGCAATGTTTCGAATTGCCGCACGATGAATTGGCCAGGCAACAAAAAAGATAAGTGGGGTAGTTAATCCAATTACAACCCACGCGGTAGGTGAGTAAAGCGGATGAGGTAGCGATGCAAGATCGAGAAGATCGTGAACTTGCATATCAATCCACATATGCCAATCCATCACCATTGAGATTGCGATGGCAGGAACAGCAAAGAGGATTGCCCAGATTAGGGCGCGCGTTGATTTTCTATTGGCAAGTGCGGGCCCTTGGCTATCTGCCATCAGGGTTGCCCCGTATCCTGCGGATTTAATCTTGGAGATAATCACATCGCTAGGCATCTCTTCTGGAGCGAGCACGTGGACAGTTTCGCTAGCGAAGTTAACTGAGGCACGAACGCCGGTGAGTGTATTCAGTGCTCTTTCAACTGAGGCCACACATGATGAGCAGGTCATCCCTGTCACCGAATAGGTAGTTGCAGTCAAAGTGGTCTTATCTAAATCAATTTTAATTTCAGGTTCACGATGGCGCATGAGATCGATCGATATATCTTCAGCCATTATTGTTTTCCTTTTCAGTGTTAACTTCTTTTCTATTAAGAGCAGAAAGTATTTGATTGTGAATCTTTGAATTGGATGTGATCGCATTTGGGCCAAAGGGTCCATCAACTCCATCTAGAGATGTGAATCGACCACCTGCTTCAGTAACGATTAAATCTAACGCTGCCATATCCCAGAGTGCCAACGATGGTTCGATCGCAGCGTCTACCGAACCCTCTGCAACGAGCATGTGAGACCAAAAATCTCCTAAGCCACGCGTTCTCCATGAGCCATCGAGGAGATTCTCAAAGGCGTTCCGGCGTTCGCCCCAACCTTGAAAATCTGAGTATGCGATCGAAGCATCACTCAGTGATTCAACAGCAGAGACATGAAGTAAACGTGGGGTCGAACCGTTCTCTGATAGATACGCTCCGCCACCACGTGTGGCATACCAGCGACGATATAGAGCAGGTGATGAAACAACACTAGCAACTACCTCGCCCCCAACAACGAGTGCAATCAGAGTTGCCCATGTCGGAACACCACGAAGAAAATTCTTTGTGCCATCAATGGGATCGATAACCCAATAGCGATTGAGATCATCATGAGAAAGTTGTGAGCCACCAAACTCTTCACCCACAATTTTGTCAGCGGGGAATCTGGCAGTAATTGCATTTCGAATAGCTTGCTCTACGGCGCGGTCAGCATCGGTGACTGGGGTGTTATCTGGTTTTGTTGTGATTTGTAAATCTAAGGCGCGATATCGAGAGAGAGAAATAGCATCTGCTTGTTCTGCGAGTGAGAGTGCAAAGGAAAGCTCTTCTTGGAAGTTGGATGAATTTCCGCTCTGACTATTTTCCGTTTCGCTCATAGCCTGATTCTATCTTTGCGATCCGTCTACTCGCTCAGTGTGGGGTTTTTATCCTTGAGTTCTAAAAGTGACCTTAGACTCGTGACGCGCATGAGGCGTTCTTGATCGATCACACCATCGGGCGCGACCCATTCGTTGAGGCGACAACTTGGTTCATAGTGAGTGCAGTGGGGAAG
Organism: Candidatus Planktophila sp.; assembly: GCA_044372915.1. GTDB lineage: Bacteria > Actinomycetota > Actinomycetes > Nanopelagicales > Nanopelagicaceae > Planktophila. The sequence continues at coordinate 4,601 of JBILRA010000022.1, read as the reverse complement.
GCATCCCTGAGTAATTTCAGCGATTTCTGGAAAAGCCGCGATAATTCGGTTTGAGTCAAGATGAGCTAAGCCAAAGGCTCTGATCCCAGGTGTATCAATAATCCATCCATTATGACTCGTAAGTTCAGATGAGAGCGGAAGAGCTATCGCGCTAGATGAAGTATGTCTTCCTCGTCCAGTAACTGTATTTACAATTCCCGTAATTCGTCCGGCATGTGGAACTAGTGCATTTATCAGCGTTGATTTTCCAACACCTGAGTGTCCAACCAATACTGAAGTTTTTCCGGAGAGAATTTCTCTAATCATTGCAAGGTTAGCTGCTTGTGATTCCGCTTTTGAAGAAGAAGTTAAAATCATTACGCCGAGCTTTTTATACTCTTCCACAAAATCTGGCAGAGGTGCCAGATCAGTTTTAGTCATAAGCAGTATTGGCATGATGTTTTCATGAAAAGCACAAACTAAGAATCGGTCGATGAGCCCCCGACGAGGTTCGGGATTAGTAACAGCGGCGACTATTACTAGTTGATCGATGTTGGCAACAATTGTTCTCTCAACCTGCGCCGAATCATCCACTGTGCGGCTCAATGAGTTGCGTCGAGGCTCAACTGAAACTATTCGCGCAAGACTTCCATCACCTCCACTCACATCACCAACGATCTTTATTCGATCGCCGACAACCACCGATTTTGGCCCCAATTCACGGGCCTTCATCGCTGTCACAATGACTGCATCATCTGTGATGCAGGTTGTCCGACCGCGATCAACAGTTGTTACAAGCGCAAAAATTGCATCATTGTGTGCTGGGCGATCCTTGCTGCGCGGTCGCGTGCTTCTCGCTGGCCTGATCCGCGCATCAGATTCATCGTATGAATAAGGCGTCATGAAAGAAGACTCATCCAGAGCCCTGGAAAATCAGGAAGAGTTTTTTTCGTCGTTTGGATGTTTTCAACATACACATCTTGAACAATCAATCCAATAACAGCTCCAGCTGTCGCTAAACGATGATCCTCGTAGGTATGAAAAATCCCACCGTGGAGTGAGCCCGTAGTGGGATCGATTCTCACACTCGTTTCGTCTTCGCTTACTTTACTTCCCAACGAATTTAACTCCGTCGTGAGCGCTGATAGACGATCTGTTTCATGCAATCGGAGATGACCTATCCCACGAAGATGTGATGGTGAATCGGCTAAAGCAGCAAGTGCTGCAATCGATGGGGTGAGCTCACCAACATCATGAAGATCAATATCAATTCCATGAATGGTACTTCCGCCTACAAGCTTTAAACCACCATCGACAAATTCACAGGTTGAACCCATGCGAGTAAAAATCTCGCGCAATTGATCTCCCGGTTGAGTAGTTTGTCGCGGCCAATCAGAGATGGTCACACTACCGCCACAGACCATAGCAAGAGAGAGGAATGGTGCAGCATTTGAGAGATCTGGCTCAATGGTTAAATCCATGCCGTGTAATGGTCCAGGTGCAACGCTCCAGCACTGTGCATCAACATCAACGGTAACAAGTGCGCCGAAATCACGTAACATCGCAACGGTCATATCTATGTGAGGCATCGATGGAAGTGTTGGACCTGAATGTGTCACGCTAATTCCATTGACCATACTCGGACCGATGAGTAAGAGTGCAGATAAGAATTGGCTAGATTTACTTGCATCGATTGTGATTGCACCGCCAGGAATCTTTCCAGCGCCACTGATCTTTAGGGGCAAGCTGTATCGGCCACCGTGATCAATCGTTATTCCAAGCTCTTCTAGAGCGCTAATTACTGGGCCGAGTGGCCTTTCATATGAACGAGGATCACCATCGAAAGAAATTTCTCCACTTGCTAGCGCTGCCAAAGGAGGCAGAAAGCGCATGACAGTTCCAGCATTTCCGACATCTATCATCGCAGGACCGATGAGATCAGCTGGCGTGATGATCCAGTTTCCAAATCCATCGTCAGTGATTGAGGTACCCATTGCTTTGAGACCATCGACCATGAGCTGGGTATCTCGAGATAGCAATGGTTTGCGTAGAGTTGAAGGTGTTTCTGCTTGTGCAGCCAAGATGAGTGCGCGGTTAGTCACTGACTTAGATCCAGGAATTGTTACAGTGAGGTCTACGGTTTTGCGCCCGCGATAAATCGCAGGCCACGGTGTAGATGTCGCTGAATCCATTGAGACAGTCTACCCGTCGTAGACTTATCGGCGTGTGCGGTAGATATGCAAGAACTCAAGGCGCAGATGAGATTGTCATGAGCTTTGATCTGACCTCGAATCAGGTTGATAACTCACTCCCGCACAATTGGAATATCGCGCCGACTAATGAGATTTACATTATTCGTGGAGCAATGACTCTCACTACAGCGTCATGGGGATTAATTGCGCCATGGTCAACTGATCCAACATCGGCGCGAGCTTCCCAGTCGCATGCAATTAATGCCAGAAGTGAATCAATTCATGAGAAACCCACTTTTAGGGATGCCTTTCGGAGAACTCGTTGCATCATTCCCGTCAATGGATATTACGAATGGGCAACTGCTCTTGGAAAATATCCTCCCAAACAACCTTTCTATATGAGTCCTGATCCGAAAGTTTGGGGCGCCGCTTTTTCGGTTGCTGGAATTTGGAGCAGATGGATTTCACCAGCAGGTGAGCAGATTGATAGCGCCTCAATTATTACTCGTGAGGCGGTCGGAGATCTAGCAACAATTCATAGTCGTATGCCTGTAATTCTTCCAAGGGAATCATGGAAACATTGGCTCGATCAAGAAGAGCGCGACCTGACCAGTCTGCGTAATCTCATGGTTGTGGATCGGCCAGATCACGGAATTCTGATTGATCCCGTCTCGACCCGCGTCAATCTTGTGGCCAACAATGGCCCTGATTTGATTACCCCCATCACACTTGGTGAGCCGACAACACTATTTTAGTCGTTAGCCTCAATGCGATTTTTTTCCAATGCTGAGATAGCCTAGAAGCAATGACATCAAAGGATTTAGTTCTAGAAAGCGCCGCTGACCGAACACTTCGGTTTGAGCGAGACGCTCTTGTCTTTATGGATCAGCTCTATGCCGCTGCACTTCGTTACACCAAGAATCCAGAGGATGCGCGCGATCTCGTACAGGACACATATATCAAAGCATTTACCTCTTTCCACCAATTTGAAGAGGGAACAAATCTAAGAGCGTGGCTCTATCGAGTTCTCACAACTACCTTTATTAACTCTTATCGAAAAAAACAGCGCCAACCATTAATCGCTAATAATGAATTAGAGGATTGGCAGATTGATCGTGCGCAGAGCCACACAAGCGATCTTGGAAAATCTGCAGAAGTTGAAGCTCTGGAGAATTTACCTGACAGCGATATCAAAAATGCACTACAAGAACTACCTGATGAATTTCGTATGGCTGTTTACCTCGCTGATGTTGAGGGATTTTCATATAAAGAGATCGCAGAGATAATTGAAATCCCAGCTGGCACAGTGATGTCACGTTTGCATCGTGGCCGCAAGTTACTGCGAGAGAAGTTAGCAGGCTATGCCCGTGAGCTCGGCTACACAGTTGAGCAGAGTAAGAATGCAACACTTGATAAGGGGGTGAACTCATGAGCCCTTTTGAAGCAGAGCAGATGAGTTGCCCGGAAGTTCTAGCATCCATCGTTTTCATTATCGAAGATGCGATCGATCAGGTGGATCGCCCAGATCAGGTTCGAGGACATATTGATATCTGCCCTCAATGTGCGCGACAACTAGAACATGAATTACTCACCCACACATATTTAATGGATGCACTTCGCAGATCATGTGTCGAGAAAGCCCCTGAAAGTCTCTACGAGAGCATCCACAATCAGCTAATGAATAATCAACTCTTCGGTGCACACCACAGTGCAGAAGTTGTGACAACGTACTCAATGACTGAGATTTCCATTGAAATCGATGAATTTGGCAACGTTGAGCACCGTGAAATCCAGATTGAGCAAACTCACATTCAACAGATAAATCGTGACCCGGGATTACCGGGGGAGAAGCCCTGATGAAACCTGCAGAAGAAATTATTGGTGCAGTTGGACTCTCAACCATGATGGTGAGGCCAGGAGATACATCAGTAGCAATGGGAATCTCTGATCTCCCCATATTAGCCAGTTCTCACATTATGCATTCAATGGAGAGTGCAAGTGTTGCTGCACTTACTGAATACCTTGAATCTGGTGAAACAACAATTGTTGAAAAGTTTGAAATTACAATAATTGATTCAGTTGGGATCGGCGCTGAAGTGAGGTGCACGGCTCGCTGCATCGATGTTGAAGGGCGAGAAGTAACATTTCTCTGCGATCTCTATGAAGGAGAGCGACATATTGCTCAAGGATTAATAAAGAGAAAGGCGGTGGAGCGAGTGTCTTACCTCGCACGCACCGCCGCTCAATCTCTTCTACAGTAAAAACCTTGGCTCTTCTACAGTAAAAACCTTGGCTCTTCTACAGTAAAAACCTTGGCTCTTCTACAGTAAAAACCTTGGCTCTAATTGACTACTTCTTTGTGGCCCAGAAAATCTCCGCGATCTCATCGATCTTTGCAATCAGTGAATCTGCAACTGCAACATCTTGAGT
>JBILRA010000082.1:0-4814 GCA_044372915.1 Candidatus Planktophila sp. | reverse complement strand
CTTGCGAGCGCGAGATCATCAACGACGGATTCAGTCGAAACGACTGGTTCAAAAACTTCAGCAGGGGTCTCAACGGCAGGCTGGGCCAACTCATCTGCGCTAGCAGCAAGAGCTGCCTCAAATGCGTCAGGCTTTACATCTTCACTCATTGTGATCTCTTCCAACCTCTACCTAGTTACCGTTACCCGAATACCCAAAATACGATCTTGGTAAGAACCAAATCGAAGAGGGAGACGACAGCGATAATGAACAGAACGAATACAAGGACTACTGCTGTATATGTGGTGAGTTGCTTGCGCGTAGGCCAGACAACTTTTTTGAGCTCTGAAAGAATTTGGCGATAGAAAAGTCCAACGCGCGCGAAGAGGCCAAGCTTCTCTTCCGTCGTTTCAACTGACTCTGACATCGTTCTTCCTTTTCACTCGGTACTGCACTTTCCTCTTTACTACTTATGCTTCGAACTAAAAACCTTGCAGGGCAGGAGGGACTCGAACCCCCAACCGGCCGCTTTGGAGACGGCAACTCTAGCCAATTGAGCTACTGCCCTTCGCAATGTGTAGGCATGCCAAGGCAGAGCTACAAACATCGTGAGCGTCAGAGTGTATGCCCAGAGGCGGGTCTAGGTAAAACTGGGTCTAGGTAAAACTGAGCGTACGCCAGGGCTGCAATACGGCAGACTTAGCCCATGAGCAGAATCTCCGCACGAATCTCAGCGATAGGCGAATCAGCCACCTTGGCAGTTGATGCCAAAGCAAAGGCCCTTAAGGCAGCTGGACGCCCAGTTATTGGTTTCGGCGCTGGCGAACCTGACTTCCCAACACCGGCATATGTTGTCGATGCGGCAGCTGCTGCAACAAAGGTGGTAGCAAATCATCGCTACACACCGGCTGCTGGGTTACCAGAACTTCGCTCCGCAATTGTTGAAAAGACAAAGCGCGACTCAAATTATGAAATCACGGTTGATCAAGTACTAGTCACCAACGGTGGCAAGCAGGCCGTCTATCAAGCGTTTGCGACAATCATTGATCCAGGTGATGAAGTGCTGCTGCCGTCACCATTCTGGACAACATATCCCGAGTGCATCAAGTTAGCTGGCGGTAAGGCTGTTGAGATTTTTGCCGATGAAACACAGAATTATTTAGTGACAGTTGAACAACTTGAGGCGGCGCGAACACCAAAGACAAAGGCCCTTCTCTTCTGTTCACCTTCAAATCCAACAGGGTCTGTCTATACACCAGAGCAAGCCAAGGCAATTGGTGAATGGGCGCTGGCTCACGGTATCTGGGTTATCTCTGATGAGATTTATGAGCACTTGTTATATGACGGTGCAACTGCGCCATCGCTACCAGTACTTGTGCCAGCGTTAGCTGATACCTGCATCATCATTAATGGAGTTGCAAAGACGTATGCAATGACAGGATGGCGAGTCGGCTGGATGATCGGGCCAAAAGATGTGATTAAGGCTGCAACAAATCTTCAATCACACCTCACATCAAATGTTTCAAACGTTTCACAGCGTGCCGCGATTGCTGCACTCACTGGCGATCTCACCGCCGTCCACGAAATGGGCGTCGCATTTAACCGCCGCCGTAAACTCATCGTTGATCTACTCAATGAAATTCCTGGATTTGAATGCCCCACTCCGCAGGGTGCTTTCTATGTGTACCCATCTGTTAAGGGTGTACTTGGAAAGACAATTCGTGGAAAGACTCCCCAGACATCTGCCGAACTCGCAACACTTATCCTTGAAGAGGTTGAAGTTGCAGCGGTTCCTGGTGAAGCATTTGGTCCGTCTGGCTATCTTCGCTTTTCATATGCGACAAGTGATGAAGATATTGTCGAAGGAATCGGCCGTATTAAAAAGCTTCTTACAGAAGGCTAAGCCCCACCAGATTTACCTCTGGCTCTAGCTTGATTGCAAACTTCTCATAGACCTTTGCTTGCGCGCTCTTTGCCAGCTCAATTAAATCTGTCGCTGTCGCATCCCCCGCATTTGTTAGCGCAAGTACATGCTTAGTTGAAATTCTGGCTCCACCAACTTCGTCACCTTTATGCATTCCAGCATTTTCAATCAACCACGCTGCAGAAATCTTTACACGGCCATCAATCAGTGGCCACTTTGGGGCCGCATCTGGCAGAGCATCTGCTGCTTGCTGGGAAATTACTGGGTTGGTAAAGAAAGAGCCCGCAGACCATGAATCGCTATCGTTTGGATCGAGCAACATTCCTTTACTGGCGCGAAGTTCAAGAACAGCTTGGCGAACTGTCTGCACTGGAGCCTTATCACCCATCTGAACATCAAGCTTTTTAGCAAGCTCTAAATATGTAATCGGATCACTTGAATCACCGATACGAATTTGGAATTGAACATCGAGAATAATGAATTGGCCGGGGTTTCTCTTAAACAATGAAGAGCGATACTCAAATTCGCACTCACTATTTGTGAAAGTTTTAACTGCCCTTGCCTTGCGATCATAGGTGCGGACCCGCGTAATGAATTCAGCGACTTCATGACCGTAAGCGCCAATGTTTTGAATTGGGGCGGCTCCGATGGTTCCGGGAATTCCGCTTAAGGTTTCAAGTCCAGCAAAACCACGTTCAATCGTGAGAGCGACAAAATCATCCCAATTTTCACCGGCACCTATTGTGAGAGTAGCGCCACTGCAGGCATCAACTTCGGCAACGAGTGAATTATTTGTAATGTGAATAACAGTGCCCTCAAAGCCGGCATCAGATATCAGAACGTTGGTTCCACCACCCAAAATGAGTACGGGTGAATCTCCCGCAGCGATAAGGGCAGCGATGATCTCTTCTTCGTTATGCGCTTCAACAAAGTTTTTAGCAGGACCGCCTACTCGTAAGGATGTGAAATCGCGTAGATCGGTCATGGGTAAAGGCTACCTGCGAGGCGAGAGAATTGCCTCTTTGTCACGGAAGCGCTCAAGAATTCGATCGTAATTCTTCTTCGATTGTAATTCCCGATACTCAGGATCAACATCGTGATACCCGTGATGGCGATCCTGTTCCAATGGTAGATCCATCTGCAACAAGTGAGCGCCCGCATGCTTAAGCCGCAATGAGAATTCAATATCTGCATTTCGATAGTAGATGGCGCGATTACTAAATCCTTCTGCCGAAATTGCTCCCTCTCGATCAACTGCGATGAAGTAGCTAAAGAGCACATCGACATCGCCGACCCCTTTATCGTCAACGCTGCGCCATTGATCATCAAGGTTAATCAGGCCGCCCTTCCAACCAGCAGCGATGTATTTTTCTTGGCCAAGAACTTCGAGTACGGGAGTTATCGCATCTCCTGTAAAACGTGTGGATGGATCCATCACGACAACAAACTTGGCAGCCACGTTCTTTAGGAGCGCATTTGCACATTCACCCCAGCCGAACTTTTCGCTAAGAACCACAATTTTTGTCTGGGCATCAAGCTGATTTACTAAAGCGCCAGGGTCCCCCAGAACAAGAAGGACTATAGGAACTTGAGAGAACTTCTTTATGGATAGAACAGTCTCAACACAATCATCGATAAATCCATCAACAATCATGGTCAGAGCAATAGGTGGATTCGCTAGCGCGATCGGGCGAATATCTCGGGGCGATGCAAAGACTGGATAACGCTCTTTCTCGCGAAGTTCAAAGCCTGCAGCAACATCTACTACTTCAAATCCAGCAGCTGCAATTTCATCACGCAAGAGATCAGAGCGTGCCCAATCTTTTGCAGCACGTGCTGCCATTCGCTCTTGTGCTAAAGCAACAATGTGATCAGGAGCGCTCATGCTGAGACAACCGCTTTTGCCATTCCCAACACCTTGATTCCAGCAGATGTTGCGGTGAGATCTAGAGTGATCGACTTTTCATCAACTGCGCTCACGGTTGCAGTTACGGTGAGATCAACATCAGTATCTGCAGGCACAATGACGGGCTTAATAAAGCGAGCGCCGAAATGCTGCACCTTTGCAGATCCGCCGGCCCAATCGCTGACGAATTTTCCAACAAGTGCCATCGTTAACATGCCGTGTGCAATCACGTTAGGTAGCCCTACTGATATTGCAAACTCTTCATTTTGATGAATCGGGTTCTGATCTCCGCTCGCATCGGCATATGCCTTCAGGGTTGCGCGATTAACGGTAAAGATCCGCTCAGGGATTGTTGTTCCCACTTCGATCATGCGCGCACCACCAAAGTCGACCATGAAGAGAGCGCGATCGCTGATCCGGATTTAAGGTCAGATCGAACGGTGACAATCTCATTTCCTGCCGCTACGCGATACGTTTCAATTGTTGATGAGCAGGTAAATGTGTCGCCTGCTTTAATCGGGGAAAAGATTTCAAATTTCTGGTCGCCATGTACAACTCGAGTCCAATCAAGACCAATAGATGGGTCTGACAAAATGGATTGCGATTGCTCGAGGCTAATGCGAATTGAAAATGTCGGTGGAGCGATGCTGGTATTTGGTTCGCCAATGACGGCAGCAAATGCATCTATCTCAGCTTGTGTGACTGTAACGCTACCCGCACCTTCAAAGGTACGCCCGACCGAATCGGGATTGAGCATTAGCGGGTTTCGCGGTGAAGAGTTGAAGCCTTGCAACGTGGACAGAACTTCTTAAGTTCCATGCGATCTGGATCGTTGCGGCGGTTCTTCTTGGTGATGTAGTTACGCTCTTTGCAATCAACGCATGCCATGGTGATCTTTGGACGTACGTCCGCGCTCTTGCTTGCCATGGTGTTACTCCTTCTACATCGGATCTGAGGTGCCTAGGTTACCCATAGCACCCCATTTGGGTGAAATTGGTGCGTAAA
>JBILRA010000080.1:0-5050 GCA_044372915.1 Candidatus Planktophila sp. | reverse complement strand
CTTTTTCTGCAGCTGCTTTGTTGGCAGCAGCTGCGGCAGCGTTTTCTCGCGCACGCTGGCTGGCTACATGCTCTTCCGCTTCCTTTAGGATTTCTAAATGCTTATAGACAGGAGATGAATAGTTGACTCCGCCGCTCGAATGCATTTGACCCGCAGCCCCGCATGCATAGACGCCATTACCGTTAGGCGTTGGACCCAGGTAAATTTGCTGTGATTGATACGTTGCGGTGATCGAGCCACCAGAATCACTTGGACATCCAAAGCCGGTACGCCCATTGAGAATCGTTAGGTGATTCGCAAGATTTGACAAGGTGTATCCAAGTGCCGCCTCTGCTTCTGCACGAGTGACCAGAAATGAACTTAGGCTTCTAGGTAACTCAGATGACTTTTCACCTTTTCGACAAGGTGGCGTATCGCCATTTACGCAACGGTCGATGTATTCACCATAACCGTGCACCCGAACTGGAACTTTGTTTGCAATTAACTCCAGTTCTATCTCGGGAGTTAGCAGCCTCGCAGGTTCAATCGCGAAAAGATCTTTTTCGAGTATGTAAATAACAAAGTCATCGAGAAGCCCGTTGTTACTTCGATAATTTGTAGCGATGATTCGCTTCTCAACGCGGACTAAAACCGCGTCATCCCCCGCCTTGGAATTTGGTAATCCCACATATATCTCTGGAAATGGTTGACCAATTTTATTTCCTAATTCATCAAATCGATGTTCCGAGTGAGCAGCCGAAAACACGATGCGAGGTGAATAGAGAAAGCCCGAGTAGAATGCGTCTCGACCAATAGAAACTGTTGTCCCACTTTGTGCACCGTAAACAGGCACAATTCGAGGATTGGTTAAATCGATCGGTGCATTCAGCGCTGCATGAGTAACCGAGATACCTTGGACAGGCAACCACAAGAGTGAACCAAGTAAGAGGGCTATCTTCAGTTTCATGCCAAGATCTTAATCTGGAGCTTACTCGAGGCGGTAGGGGCAGCCTTGTCAGTTCAGGCGGCTACCCTGAATCTATGGTTACAAAGCGTCGGAAGCGATTGAATCTTTCGGTATGCCCTGGGTGTCTGGCAGTCGGCACTTTGCGCACGATTGTTTATGGAATGCCAGACCCAGAGACCTTTGACTTCGAAAAGCATGCAGTCGGCGGCTGTTGCAGGAATGGTGACGGCAGCGACCCTGAAGTGAGGTGTCGAGCATGCGAATGGGAAGTTTAATCTCTATTGCAAGTCGCCAGAATAAGTAGCTCTTTGATTGTCGCTAGCTAATAAGCGGCATCACACATTTTCCCCAACAGTGCACTCAGCGTGAGACGATTTTGATCTACGCCGTTGATTCCTAAATACACTGCTTCGAATGAACCGCCACTCAGCTCAAATTGGATTTGTGCAGTTGATGGGTAACCATCGTATGAGATCTCGCCGGTAAGTTCGACGATCGTTCCGCCAGAACTTGATTGAAAGTCATCCCAGTTCACGCCTGACATAAATGCATCAGCCATCTCCCCCAAAGTTGCTGTCGGGCAAGAGCCCAGATATGCATCTTTAACCGAGGAAACATTTGCCGAATCTGTAAAGATTTCAGAGAAATCTGTAAATGGGTCATCAGATGATGCATCGCTCGAACCGGAACATCCAGCCAGTAGGAGTGGGAGGAGCATGACTAGGGTGATGACCTTTTTCTTAACAGTAGACATTGTATGTTCCTCTCAGTTGGAAATGTCAGAAGAATAGTGAATCTGCCCTTACGAGAACAATATCTTGACCGGTTTGAATGGTCAGAAAAACTGATTTTCAAATGTCGGCGGGAACGTGCATGCGATGGCAAAGACTTTTGGGATTGGGGATAAGAATTTCTTCGTGATGGCTACCTAAAGACTCAGCGCTTTAGCAACCGTTGCCCACACTTTTGGTGTTCCTGAATCAGGGAGATATCCACCTGCTCCGCCCATCAAGATTGGAATCGTTGGAAAAGTTTCGCGAAGAAGTTGGGCTGCGCCTTTATATCCCGCAAGGGTGTATTGAAGATGTGTAAGCGGATCGGCTTTGAGACCATCAGCTCCACATGTAATGAAGAGAAGATCTGGTTGAAAGTGGCGAGCGATCGGTAAGAATTTATTGACTCCTGCAAGGAGTGCACTGTCTCCGAATCCTGTGACTTCTCGTTTCAGCGGATAGTTAAAGACACTATTTTCAGGTTCACTTTCTTCACCCGTTCCAGGGAAAATTCCTGATTCGTGAATGGAGAAGGTAAGCACTGCTGGATTTAGCCGAGTGAGATTTTCTACTCCGTCGCCATGGTGGGCATCTATATCGATGATCGCCACCTTGCGATTAAAATCTTTAGTAGCGATATCTGCCGCTAATGCAAAATCATTAAAGACGCAGAAACCCGATGAGTAATCGCGTTGAGCGTGATGCTTAGCACCTGGTAAGTGAATCGCTAGATCGGCACTTCTATCTAAGAGTGCGCCGAGGGCGACCAAGGTTCCCCCAGCAAAGAGCGTTGCTGTATGTGCCAGGTCCTCACGTTTGCCATCCCATTCATCAGAGATGTGTTGTTCACAAATCTCGTTGATGTAGTTATCGCCATGGACCCGTCTAAGCTCTTCTTTGGTTGCAAGTCGTGGTTCGAGAACACGTGGCTTGCCGGTTATTGCGCCGAAGCCGTTGGTGAAACTGCGACCTTGAGTGGGGTGAGCACCAGAGAAGACCCAGTTCGCGTATTCGGCTGAGTGAACAATCGTCACTCTTGCTTTGATCAGGTTCAACCTGGCGAATCCTTTCAGGCAGCGTAAAAAGACATGAGGGCAGTCAGGAGCAACGACCATCACATGCTTAGACGCAGAACAGGGCAGAAAGGATGCATCTTTTTCAAAGAAAATGGCTACCTCCCCGGAGAATGGGGAAGGTAGCCATTAACTTTAAGCCCCCTCGAGAAACTACTTAATGAGCTGCCACTTAACTGCAACGTTATCTGGGTAGCCTGCCATGCTGACTCGGATGATATCCCCAAGCTTTATCCCAACAAGCGTCTTTATTGTGGCTCGTGCAAATTCGTCAAGAACTACTAAATCGACAGGTACATATCTCAGAACTGACTTTCCATCAACTAGTACCATCTTCTTCACATCCACGTATGCAAAGTGATAAGCATATGAATCTGCAAGATCAACGAAGATTGTATCTGTAGTCGAAGTCAGGGTGTACAGAACTGTGCTCACTTCACTGGCAACTGGAGGAATAACTTGATCAACGAGATTGATCATCCAATTATCAGCAAATCTTGAATAAACACGAGTTCCAGTACCACCGATGATTCCCACTCTGTTATTTCCAACAGCTGATGAAACATTTGGGTACGCCCAGAACTGTTTATTTGCGATTGAGTCCATTCCAGATAACTGCATTTGCATATAGGCATCTGAACGTAGGTTTAATAGTGTCAATTGTGGATAGTCAGCAACCAGATCACCATCAACATCGAGTAGGCACGAATATGCACCAACAGTATTTGCTGAGGAAAAATCGAAATTGCTTGTACTGATATCTACTGCTGCAGCACCAGGCTGAGAGTAGACAGCGGCTTGACGAAGTCCAGAGACATTTGAACCCCACGCTAATGACGAATTAGAAAGGGTGAGCGAAGATCCATCATAAACATTGAATCCAGCAACGTTGGCGTTAAGGCCTGTCTGGTTGTATGTCATATTTAAGTAGCTTGCGGTCAGGTGCGAACCGTCTCTGATTGATATTCCGTAGTTGGCTTCACCTGGATAGAGATTGAGGCCGTTCAAGTTAAGTTGACTCAAGGTCACATCAGCATCCGATGTAATTTCAATACCTTGACCAGTGATCGTTCTAAAAGGTGTAGTGCATGTCTCTCCACATGTGATGGACATGCTGTGATTAATCAGCAACTTTGTATTCAAGTTGATGTCGGCCATAATTCTGACGCTAGTCACAGCTGGATTGATTCCGGCGGCTATAAGTTCAGCCTCGGTGGTTACTAATACGACATCTGCTCCGAATGATGCGGGTGCACTTACAGCCACACTTGCAATCAGTGTGGTAGCAAGAAGTGTCGAGAAGAATCGTTTGCTGATTACATTCCCTTTTTTCATTTTCTTCACTCCATTGTTAATCATCACCCCGATTGAGCAATGACTTCGCAAGTAGTGTCGCCTTTATTGCAGACCTGTATTGATGAAAGATCGGTCAATGTCCAAGCAGTGAAAAAGCGTGAGTGCTAGCGCCTTTAACGCGATTGTTGGTGCTACCACTCATCTCTGTTGATTAAGCCTCACAGTCTTCTCGTAATCGGCAATAAAGGCTTTATTCCCAAAAATGCCAGTTACCCTCAATTAATCAACATAAAGGAGAAGGCGTGTATCTCAAGTGGACATCTGATTTCATTAAGTTTCTTGGAAACCAAGAACACACAATTGAAGAGGTTCTGGCACATGTAGTTCTGCGTGCGCTAGCTCCATTACAAGCTACTTCGGCGTTCATCTCGATTCTGGATAATCAGAATTCAATAGTTACTGTGGGAAAATTTGGGATCTCATCTGAAGTTACTGAAAGCTACGACAATAAGTTTACCCTGATTGACAGAATTCCAATTACAGATGCACTGCGGCAGAGAAAGATAGTAGTGGTAAACACTCTTCCCGCGTGGCCCACAGATTACCCACTCCTATCTGAGATTCCATACCCCACTGAAGAAGTTTCGATGGTCTCTTTTCCGATTGAAAGGTGTGGAACCCCAATAGCGGTTGGATCAGTTTTCTTTAGTTCAAAGATATTTATGAATGAGGAAACAATTGATTTGATTGAATCAATTGCCAACCTCCTTGCTCTCTACCTCTTCTCCCCTGGCTTTCTTCATGGCGTGAAGACAGAGCTGCCATCGGCTCATGTCGCAAAGCATTTGACTGAGCGTGGATTACCGCTCTCGCAACGTCAGGGACTCATTCTTCGCATGATTAGTGAAGGGCGTACCAATCTAGCGATCGGTGAAATGCTTAAGTATTCAGAGTCAACAATC
>JBILRA010000079.1:0-5077 GCA_044372915.1 Candidatus Planktophila sp. | reverse complement strand
ATCTTTCCACTGATATGTGCCAAGATCTTGTGTCCATTTGTTAGTTCAACGCGAAACATTGCGTTAGGTAGAGCTTCAGCCACGACGCCTTCAATTTCAATGGCGCCATCTTTGCTAGCCAAAAATTTACCTTCTTCTCTGTTATCTCATAAAACGAACATGGTTGGACCAGCCTGAAATCCTGTGGATTCTCGTCTGGACCGAAGGGTGAGTCTAAGGCAGAGCCCCCGTATAAGGGAAATCGGCCCCTTATAACTCCGATCCCTCGAAAATTGCGATATTGCTCGACCTCAACACGCGAGCTAGATCTAGCAATGAGCCCCTCAGGCGCTCTTTTTGAAGCCGGACGGGCAGGAGGGCTTGGTGGCTCTGACTTTCTTAGTGGTCTTTCCTTTTTTGCAGATGATCGTCACCTTCTTGACCACAGGCTTTGCCGTTACGACTGGTGATGGAGTCGGTGTGGGGGTTGGAGTCGGAGTGATGACAACAGGCTCGGGAGCCTTTTGAGTGAGTTTGGCAGAGATCGTCGGTGATGAATATGTGAAGCCATTGGCGGAGAGACTGAGCCAACCATTAACTTCGTTAACGGTTTGGGTTGCTATCTGCATCGAGCCATCATCGGCAATAATCGAGATACTGCCCTGAATCGGACTTTCGTTGAAGCCATAGATGCACCGTGCAATGTTGGCACGAATCTTGAGGTCGTAAGTGCCTTTAAAGACTTCACCCTTTGCAGTCAAATGCGGAGCTATCACCTTGTAATCAAGTGACTGGACTTCACTATTGAATGCAGGAGGGCCAGCAGAATATGCAGCGGCATTAGTAGTCACAAAGCCTACGAGATCATCAGCATCCTTAATGCATGCATTTGCATCGTTTAATTCCCATCGGGGAAGTGTAGAAAAAGTCCACGTGGATTGCGTTGCGTTCGCCTTATCTTGAATCTGAGGGAGCCACAATGCAAGAGTTTCCATTGCGTCCTTGCCTGATGTTGAAATTATCTCTTGGAAATTGCCAGTCACGAGTGATTTCGTTTCGTGCCACCCCTGACCTCCCTGCACTTTTCCATCCAGAATATATCTCTGGATATCAGCGGTTAAGTTCTCCCATCGATACCACTCTCCTACCACCGGAACTGAAACTGGGGACGCTGAAACCTCAATGATTTGTTCTTGTGAGGCATTGGTAGAAATGGTGACATTTGGATTATAGATACGACCATGGAGCCAACCCGAAAGCCTTTGCTGCAATCGGATTTTTACGCCAAATTTAAATCCCTCCGCAAAAGGTTGACGCTTAGCACAAGTGCCATCATCAATCATCGCGCAGTAACGCCACTCATCTACAGAATCATGGCGCACGCCCAAAGCTGTTCCTGCACTTGCTTGAGTAGAGTCTTGCGCAATTTGGCGCACATACCGTCCATTAATCATGGTGATAGGCGAGACATTTACCGTCATTCGGTGCATCGTGAATTTTTCGTTATTCACCTTTAGATTTGCACTCTTTTGAAGGTCACTCGAAGTAAACACTTGAAGAATGTAGGAACTACCTGATCCACCATGAGTTGCGCCAGGAATCTCCCAAATAGTCGGTGCACCACCTGTTGGTAGATTTATCGCGTCATCGCCTTTGAAATCTAGTGGAGCGAATGCAGGATATGGATCTGGATTTACTGCTTCTAGTCGGTTACCGGATGGATCGATTGCATAGAAACTCTCAATACAATTTGTGGGTATCTGAATCGAACATGGCTGCAGAAAAGCGTTTGCAGTGATCTGATTAAGCTCTATGCACTTAGGTGAATCAATCGTGGCGCAGTGAAATGCTGGGCTTGGCGCCCCCGGCTGGAATGCGGTACGAGCGTAAAGTCTTGAGGGTTCTCGATTAAGTGTCGAATTATCCGAAAGAAATAGTGAACGCCAGCCTTCTCCTTGTGGAGATACCGATGGTGTCCACCATTCATCTGGAGTTTCGGCTGCCGTTACTGGAGAGAGTGCGGCAAAGAGAAAGACTCCCGCCAGTAGCGCCGAAATCAGTTTTCTCATGACTACTTCTTCTTATATCCCCTCGGGCACATTGGCTTTACGGCAGTGATTTTCTTTACCGATTTACCCATTGTGCAGGTTATCGTAGTCTTATTAAGCATTTTCTTTGCGGGCTTCCAATCCTTTTTCAATGAGACTTTTAGCTTTGGGCGTGAGTAGTGAAAGCCTGATATATCAATAATGATTTTACCGTTTCTTACGCCAATCGTTGAGACTAGATTGTTTCCCTCATTAACGGCTGTGATTATCTGGACGTTAAGGGCCTTGACTGCGTCATTGGGGTTCTCAAGTCCCCACAGAAGTTTGGCATCTGCAGCAGGAATGACCGCTTTATAGAAACCATAGTTAAGGGTTGTTCCATCGGGTGCAAAGTGCGGCGCGGCGGCTGTGAAGGTAAATTCCTTATCTGCTGCATTCCACACAGGAGTACTGAGATCACATACACCATTTGAGGATACAACCATGTCACCTGTTAATCCATCAACTCCGAAGGCGGATTGTCCATCATTATTAATGAAGAGAATCGCCTGCAGTTGTCGAACAATTGCTCGAGCTACGCCTGTTTCTCCATCACAATCTGCTGACTTCCCGGCAATCGGAACAGCTACTGGGCTTCCACTAAATTTCAGCGTTGACTGGCTATTTGTCGTGCTGTAATCACCCGTAAAGTTGGTACCCACGCCAACTAGTACTCCAGGCTTGACTTCGCCAGTCTTTACCTTTACCTCAATTGTTAAATCACTATCCAAGTTGGCTGGGAAATTAGAATTTCCTGGCTGGGTTGCAACATTTACTTTATTTAATGTCGACGTAATTGTTGGAAAAACATTGATATAGATGTGATTCACAAAATCATTTGCAGTTTTTGCTTCAACAAAGAGGCCACCATAACCAAGAAGATCAAGACCTTCTTTCGACCAATCTGGACTAGTCCAGCGACCAGTTATGGCGCGGCCTGCAGAGAGAGTTGGAATGGAGATAGATGGAACGCTTGCGGTGGGGGTTTCTACTGTGACAGTCGATGTATCTGTAACGACGGTAGCTGTATCTACTGGGGTGCTAGATACTCCATCTGCTACCCAGGTCAACGCAACGGTGTTCCCTGCAACAGTTGTTACCGATACCCCTTCAACGCAATAAACAGTCCGTGATGGTGAACACACAGGCCATGAGCTCTTTGGCACATTGATAGCAGCACTTGCTGCTGGCGCTAGCGTTGCGAGAAGACTCGCACCTAAGGCAAAAGCGCTTACTCCTGCAATCAGTCTCTTTTTCATACTTCCCCCTGAAAAGTAGATCCACAGCTGTGGGTCAGCCATCTCTGGCTCTATCCCTTTCACCGCTCCTACCATCCCGATTTATGCAGGCACAGTGAACTACTCATGGAATTGTCTGGTCATGATCTCACCGCGACTGCGAGAGGTACCAGTTCCACTGCCATTCGAATTCGGTCTCTGGGATTAGCGAGTATTGGAACTCCTCGAAGGTATAGACCAATTCTGCATATCCACCAGGCAGGACCGCGGTCGGGCGCGAATCGCTGACCATCGGTGTGTGGTCTGCGAAGATTGCAAGGGACGGTGTTGTTGAGATTAAATCTTTGGTTCGATTTTCAAATGAAATTTGCCATGTAATTGGACACTGATATTCGCCGCAACGTTCCCAAGATACTTTCAAGCCAACTGCAGTCAATCCACCGAGAGTGTCTCCGAGACCACCCGCACCACTGATGGCACCTAAGTCACCAACTGAAGGCTCCCAATCAATTTGATAATCTGAGATAAGTCCAACAATTTCAGGCCGTGTGACCGCATTTGATCCACTATCGATGGGTGTACCAGAACTCTGCGAAGCCATCTTTGGTCTAGCAATCTCATAAATACCAATACTTCCCAGGGCGATCACAACTACACCAAGAACGGCGGTTAGCGCGCGAATGATTCTTCTTCGGCGTACACGAGCAATAATCATCGGGGCAAGGTCAACATTTTCTAGAGGCCCAAGTGACATCCATTGAATTTCGCGCTTAATCAGAGGGTCAATATCACTCATTATTTTCCACCACCTCTGCTACGACGATCTCGATCTCATTGTCAGATCTGGACTTATTGGTTAACTCTCTACCTGTAGAACGCTCGAGCTCTGGAGTTAATTCCACATATGCTGCAACTGCAGCTTTCCCGCGCGCAAAGTGTGAGGCCACGGTCCCCATGGGTATCTCCATAATCTTTGCAATCTCACGAAGATTCATTCCATGTTCAAAGTAGAGAACGAGTACTGCGCGCTGAGACGCGGTTAATGATTTGAGTGCGGCTTGAACAAGTAGACGTTGGGTGACATCTTCGCTCTCATCAACAAGCTGCCGAATGTCATCGGCTAAATCCCAAGTAGTTTCTTTCTCCTGCTGCTTTCGTAACCATTTACGTCTCATATCAGCATGACGCGAAACCATCACGCGCATTAAATATGCCTCGGGGTTTTCATGCTCACGAATTTTGCTCCAGCGCTTAAAGACATCAGCCAGTGCTTCCTGGAGAACATCTTCAGCATTCTGTGTATCAAAGCAGATCATTTTGGCAGCGCGCAGAAATGACTTCTGGTTCTCTTGGAGCCAGAGAGTAAATTCGATCTGATCGCGCGTGCTCACAGGATCATCTTAGAGGGTGAGCCCTAAACCAGTAAGTCTGAGACATCAACTCCGAGAGTGGCTAACTTCGCCCGCCCACCATCGATAGCAGTTAGGACAAATGGCTTACCATCAGGCAAGAGAACGAAGGAATTCTCAAAGTGCGCTCCGCGACTCCGATCATTTGAAACAACTGTCCAATCATCTGCGAGTACATGTGTCTTTGCACTCCCCCTAGTAATCATCGGCTCGATCGCAAGTGCCATTCCTGCAACTAGCTCGGGACCGTTTCCAGGTTTTCCAAAATTTAGTACATGTGGCTCTTGATGCATCTCAGTCCCAATACCGTGGCCACCGTATTCAGCAAGAATGCCGTATTTGCCTTGTGAATCAATATAGCTAC
>JBILRA010000078.1:0-5095 GCA_044372915.1 Candidatus Planktophila sp. | reverse complement strand
CACGCTATTCAAATCAATTGTTGGGTATCACTCTCCAAGTTCCGGAATCATTAAGGTGAGGGGAGATGATCCCGTGAAATTGCAGGGTCGTACTCGCCTTTCTCGAATTGGTTACATCCCTCAAGAGCCAAGTGATTTGCTCATCCATACCTCAGTTGCCAAAGAGTGCAGCGCTAGTGATCGTGACAATGGTCTACCGCAAGGATCGACCTTAGAATTTCTTTCGCGAATCACACCGACAGTAAGTGCAGAGACACACCCTCGGGATTTATCTGAGGGTCAGCGACTATCTCTAGTTCTGGCAATTATTTTGTGTAGCGCTCCCGATGTCTTGATTATGGATGAACCCACACGAGGTCTTGATTATCAGGCAAAATCAATTCTTGTTGACACACTCATCTCCTACGCCAGAAATCTGGGTAAGTGCGTCCTTCTTGCCACCCACGACGTTGAGTTGGTAGCCGAGGTTGCTGACCGCGTTGTATTCATTGCAGACGGTGATGTTGTTGCCGATGGGCCAACAATTGACGTTCTACTTTCTTCACCCGCTTTTGCGCCCCAGGTTGCAAAAGTTATGTCTCCAGCGCCATGGCTGACAGTCAAACAGGCCCTCAACGGCATTGCCGCCTCAACGGGTGAGGATTCAACGCGATGAATCGAACCACAGATGTTTATCGCCTTTCTCACCAGTCGACGTTCGTATTGGCGATTACGTCAGCGATCGCACTCGTTGGTTTCATATGGCCATTTTTTTATACTGGAAATCTTCACTGGATATTTGCCGTTGCGATAGCAGCCTCTGCCATCCTTCTAGTTTCAGAGATTGGTATCGGCTCGATCGATGCAAAATCAATTGCACTACTCGGCGTGATGAGCGCCTTCATCACTTTGCTTCGCCCCTTAGGGGCAGGCGCTGCAGGCCTTGAACCAATCTGGTTTGCTCTCATTGTGGCGGCGCGAGTCTTTGGCCCATCCTGGGGGTTTCTACTGGGAGTTACCTCAATGACTTCCTCAGCGCTGATTACAGGTGGAGTGGGGCCGTGGCTTCCCTATCAAATCTTCGCCGCAGGGTGGATCGGATTACTTGCCGGATTGCTGCCGCAAAAGATTGCTGGACGAGAGATCCGAGGAGTGTCCGAAAAAGTGATGCTTATCTTGATGGGGATTTTTGCATCCTTCACCTTCGGACTTTTAATGGATCTGCAATTTTGGCCATGGGCTCTTGGTGCAAGTACTGAGTTGTCTTACATTCCAGGTGGATCGCTGAGTGAGAATCTTTCACGTTTTATCACTTTTCACTTTGCATCGTCGATGGCCTGGGATATTCCGCGAGCCATTCTTACATCAGCTTTGATCGCCCTGACTGCCACACCTTTTCTTCATGCACTCCGGCGTTGTCACTTTAAAGCAGCCTTCATGACGCCGATTGAATTCAAAGAAAGCGCACCAGAGAGAGTCTAAATTCCCCGAACCCGCGCCGGCACAAAAGGTAACTCAACAATTGTTGCTTCACATTTACGGCCACGAATATCAATTGATACTTGATCACCTGGTGAATATGAGGAGTCAACCAGCGCTAATGCAATTCCTACTCGTAGAGTTGGCGAGAATGTCCCGCTGGTGGTTATTCCGATTGGAGTCCCCGCCGCATCGGTAATGTTCATCTCCGCCCGCGGAATTCCTCGATCGTTAGAACGTAATCCACGCATGCGACGGGCTATTCCGGCGTTCTTCTCTTGGGTGAGTGCTTGGCTTCCTTGGAATGACCCTTTTTTCCAGCCAATTGCCCATGTCGCACTCGCCTGAACTGGGGAGATAGAGAGTGAGAGTTCATGGCCGTGCAATGGGTAACCCATCTCAGTTCTCAAAGTGTCTCTAGCGCCCAGTCCACAAATTGCTCCATCGTCTTTGAGAACTTGCTGAGCAAGTAGATCCCAGACTGATTCAACATCTGCCCGTTGCGGAATAATTTCAAAACCATACTCACCGGTGTACCCAGTCCGACAGAGCAGCGCAGGATGCTCGCCAATGACAATCTGAGAGAAGGCCATGTAATCCATATCGCACTCAACCCCAAAAGACTGCAAAACAGATGATGACAAGGGTCCTTGAAGTGCTATGACGCCATAATCTTCATGAAGATTTTCAATTGTAAGTGAGTCCGGGGCGTGCAGTTGGAGATCTTTTACAACTGCGCCGGTATTTGAAGCATTTGGAACAAGAAAGAAATCAGTTGCACTGTTGCGGTAGACGATCAAATCATCAATGACTCCACCATCATCGTTACATAAAAGGGTGTACTGAGCTTGTCCATCAGAAATTCGATTGAGATCGTTTGTAAACATGCCATTGAGAAACTCAAGTGCACCATCGCCTTTGACACTTGCCTTTCCAAGGTGTGAAACATCAAAGAGTCCTACTCGTTCACGTACTGCAGCGTGTTCAGCCAGCACACCCGTGGCTGGATACTCAATGGGCATCAACCAGCCTCCAAAGTCAGCCATCTTCGCCTCTAGGGCGAGGTGGCGACTATGCAAAGGTGAATTTTTCATCCCATCAACCTACACTTAGGGCGCTAGCAATTGCCCCTTGAAAACTCCGTTACCGCGAAAGGCCACCCGTGACCTCGAATACGACAGCTCTCTCCCTTACCTCGACACTTAAAGACGACATTCTTGTTGTTGGTCTTGCCCAAGGCTCCCCTGCACGCAAGGGCGCTAAGGCTTCGCTGGTGATCGAATCTGGCGACCTCGCACTCGACGCTAAGTCTCTTGAAGATATCTTGGTCGATCTAGGTGCTACCGGTAAAGCTGATGAAGTCATCAAAATTCCTGGCAACTCAGTTCGCCTCCTAGTTTTTACTGGGCTCGGCAAGGCATCTTCACACTATGGTCATGAGACTTTGCGACGTGCGGCAGGAGCTGCTGCACGGGCACTGACCAACCAAAAATCTGCCACCTTTGCACTCCCCGTTCGCACCATTGATGACGTTGCCGCCGTTGCACAGGGCGCTGGTCTTGGGGCATACCTTTTTAACGAATTTCGAAGTGACGAATCCGCTACCAGTGTCTCTGAACTATCTGCAGCAAAAATCTATACACCACATGCAACAAAGGCTGAGTACAAAGATGTGGCTGAAGAGGCATCCATAATTACTCGATACACGCACCTCACTCGGGATCTTATTAACACACCTCCGAGTCATCTCAATCCCGCCTCATTCGCTGCTCGTATGACCGATGAAGTAAAAATTGCAGGAGGAGCTCGTGCAGGACTTTCAATCACAGTGATGACCGAAACTGCTCTCAAAGGCAAGGGCTATGGTGGCATTACTGCGGTGGGGCAAGGCTCAGCCAATCCCCCGCGACTAGTCCGCATTACTTACACTCCAACTGGCAAAGTGAAGGCAAAAAAGAAGTACGCATTTGTCGGTAAGGGAATCACATTTGATAGCGGTGGTCTTGCCCTCAAGCCAGCGCTCGGTATGGAGGCGATGAAGTCTGACATGAGCGGCGCAGCTGCTGTCTGTGGAGCGGTGCTTGCTATTGCAGCACTTAAGTTGCCAATTTCTATTGATGCATGGGCACCACTTGCTGAGAATATGGTCAGTGACAATGCAACTCGACCAAGTGACATCATCACAATCTACGGAGGAAAGACTGTTGAAGTTCTCAATCCTGATGCCGAAGGTCGCTTAGTTCTCGCCGATGCGCTGCAACGCGCACAAGAAGAGAAGAAACTCGATGCAATTTTTGATATTGCGACTCTGACTGGAGCACAGGTTGTTGCTCTAGGAACTCGGACAAGTGCGGTCATGACAAATAACGAAACGCTATCTCAGGCATTCCTTGCTGTTACCGAGAAAACAGGTGAACAGTTCTGGCCAATGCCGCTCCCAAGTGAACTCCGTGCGTCACTGGATTCCCCAGTTGCAGATCTTGCAAACATTGGAGATCGCATGGGTGGAATGCTTGTCGCCGGAATCTTCCTCAAGGAATTTGTTGCAGATGAGCTTCCATGGCTACACCTTGATATTGCAGGACCTGCCTATAACGATCGCAGTCCGCATGGTTACACCCCCGTGGGTGGCACCGGCATCGGAGTGCGCTCACTCATCGCAGCGGCCAAAGCTCAGATATAGAACTAACCTCAGCCCAGAGAGTGAGCCTGTTATCTCGCTCGCATTCTGAGATTCACGCTATGGCCCAGTTAGTCATTGAGCGTTGAGGCTGGCAAGATAAGGGCTATGACCTCTTGGTCGGATGAGTAAAGGAGCACACCTTCTGTGTCTGATGTCGATCTAGTAATTCTCGGCGGTGGAAGCGGCGGCTACGCAGCGGCCCTAAGAAGTGCCCAGCTAGGCCTTTCCGTTGTACTAATTGAAGCCGACAAACTTGGCGGGACATGTCTACACCGAGGGTGCATACCAACTAAAGCCTTGCTTCATGCCGGCGAAGTTGCAGACACTGCTCGTGAGTCATCCACATTTGGCATAAACACAACACTGAATTCAATCGAGATGACTGGTGTGAATTCATATAAAGATGGAGTTATCGCCAAACTTCATAAAGGCTTGCAAGGATTGGTTAAATCTCGTGGGATCACTTATGTCGAAGGTTACGGAAAGCTTGTTGCAAAGAATGCCGTCGAAGTAAACGGGGTTCGATACACCGGTAAGAATGTAATTTTGGCTACCGGTTCATATGCCAGAACTCTTCCTGGACTTGAAATTGATGGCAAGCGTGTCATCACATCAGATCATGGAACAAAACTTGATTACATTCCAAAGAGCGTCATCGTTCTAGGTGGCGGTGTCATTGGATGCGAATTTGCTTCAGTCTGGAAATCATTCGGCTCTGATGTAACAATTATTGAAGGCTTGCCTCACCTGATCGCTCTCGAAGATGAGTCATCCTCAAAACTCCTCGAGCGCGCATATCGCAAACGTGGAATCAAATTTGAACTTGGTACTCGCTTCAAGTCGCACACCGTGACCGCAGATGGAGTCACCGTCGAACTTGAAGATGGTCGCACATTCAGCGCCGAACTTCTCTTGGTTTCTGTTGGTCGCGGACCAGTATCTGCAAACCTTGGC
>JBILRA010000021.1:0-18776 GCA_044372915.1 Candidatus Planktophila sp. | reverse complement strand
CTCCAGAAATCTCGAACTTCGAGTGCATCACTCCAACGTGCTGTGAGGGAGAACATTGCTGCGTTAACAACAAAGATGAAAAGGCCCAACGTAAGAAAGGTGAGCGGGAATGTGAGAATCTTTACGATTCCTCCGATCACACCATTAATGACAGCAAAGAGAAGGGCGACCCAGAGAAAGGTCAGTGCCCCGCCATTGATGCTGATTCCAGGTACAAGAAGAGTTGCACACCAAAGGGCGGCTGCGAGGCTGAACCAACGAAGAATCTGTTTTCCCATAGGGAGATTATTACCCTTCGCGACGGCGAATCTTGGATCCTAACCAGCGCGCTGGATCATATTTCACATCGACGACTCGCTCCTTCATAGGAATAATCGCGTTATCTGTAATGCGAATGTGCTCTGGGCAGACTTCAGTGCAGCACTTAGTGATGTTACACATTCCGAGGCCATGCTCTTCTTGAGCGGTGCGCTTTCGGTTTTTCAACATATCTAGTGGGTGCATATCTAGCTCTGCGATACGAATGAAAAAGCGAGGGCCTGCAAATGATTTCTTATTCTCTTCGTGGTCACGAATAACGTGGCAGGTGTCCTGACAAAGGAAACATTCAATACATTTACGGAACTCTTGGCTACGCTCAACATCAATCTGTTCCATGCGCGCCTCACCTGGACCAAGATCTGATGGGTGCTCATATGCTGGGATCTCCATCGCCTTCTTGTAGTTGAAGGAGACATCTGCAACAAGATCTTTGATAACAGGAAATGCGCGAAGTGGAGTGACCGTGATTTCTTCGCCATCTTCAAATGAACTCATGCGAGTCATGCAAGCAAGTCGTGGCTTTCCGTTGATTTCCATTGAGCAAGAGCCGCACTTACCCGCCTTACAGTTCCAGCGAACTGCGAGGTCACCCATCTGGGTTGCTTGTACGCGATGAATTACATCCAGGACTACTTCGCCCTCATTGGCATCTACTTCAACATTTTGAAGTGATCCACTAGTCGAGTCACCACGCCAGATCCGAAGATTTACTTTGCGCGCCATTAGTTGGAACCGCCTTTCGCAATTTCTTCCGATGT
Source organism: Candidatus Planktophila sp. (assembly GCA_044372915.1). GTDB lineage: Bacteria > Actinomycetota > Actinomycetes > Nanopelagicales > Nanopelagicaceae > Planktophila. The sequence continues at coordinate 17,697 of JBILRA010000021.1, read as the reverse complement.
CATGTATTTCTCCAACTCGTGAACATCAAAGAGATCAAAGAGCTCTTTAGGTAGTGTTGGGAGAGTTTGTTGACGGACAACAACTTCGTTTCCGTTATATGACGAGATGTGATTAACCTGGCGCCATTTATCATTCATGCCTGGGAAGTCATCACGAGTATGCCCACCGCGAGATTCTTCACGAGCAATTGCTGACTTCGCAGTGCTCTCGGCAACTAATAACATATTGTCGAGGTCAAATGCTAAGTGGAACCCTGGGTTGAATTTACGATCGCCTGCAACGCTTACGCTCTGGCTGCGCTTTCGAATATCGGCAATCTTTCCAATCGCATCTTTGAGTTCTGATCCGGTGCGAATAATTCCGACCAAGTTATGCGTTACTTCTTGCAGCTCTTGGTGCAATGAGTATGCATTCTCGCCACCTGCACGAGTAAATGGCGCTTGGATTCGATCTGCTGCAGCTTTAACAGAGGCCTCGCTCACTGCAAGGGGTGTTAAACCCTTAACGTAAGCGGCAGCGCCCATTCCAGCGCGACGGCCGAAGACAAGAAGATCTGAGAGTGAATTTCCACCGAGGCGATTGGATCCATGCATTCCTCCAGCAACTTCACCTGCGGCAAAGAGACCTGGAACTCCAACAGCGGCTGCAGTATCTGGCTCAACTTCAACACCGCCCATGACGTAGTGGCAAGTAGGACCAACTTCCATTGCCTCTTTGGTGATATCGACACCAGCAAGTTCGTAGAACTGATGCCACATAGAAGGCAGGCGCTTTTTAATTACTTCAGCAGGAATGCGCTTTGAGACATCGAGGAACACTCCGCCATGTTCTGTGCCACGACCTGCTTTGACTTCGGTGTTAATTGCGCGTGCAACTTCATCGCGTGGCAGAAGCTCTGGTGGGCGTCGGTTGTTGTCTTGATCTAAATACCAACGATCAGCTTCTTCTTCATTATCGGCATACTTATCTTTGAATACATCTGGAATGTACTTAAACATAAATCGTTCACCGAGAGTGTTGGTGAGAACTCCACCTTCACCACGAACAGATTCAGTAACAAGAATTCCGCGTACAGATGGTGGCCATACCATTCCTGTTGGATGGAACTGCAAAAATTCCATATCGACAAGGTTGGCTCCGGCCTTAAGAGCTAGCGCGTGGCCATCTCCAGTGCCTTCCCATGAGTTTGATGTAATTTTAAATGTTTTTCCAACGCCACCTGTTGCAATGATTACTGCTGGAGCTTCAAACAAAACTTCATTGCCGCCTTCGCGCCAGTATCCATAAGCACCAGCAATAACACCTTTTTCTTTAATGATCTCTGTGATTGTGAGTTCTGCGAAGACGCGAATGTTTGCTTCTGCATTTCCATATTCACGTGCATCTTTTTGTTGTAGTTGAACAATCTTCTGCTGCATTGTGCGGATGAGTTCAAGGCCTGTGCGATCACCTACGTGTGCAAGGCGAGGATATTCATGTCCACCAAAGTTACGCTGACTGATCTTTCCTTCTTTGGTGCGATCAAAGAGCGCGCCCCACATCTCGAGTTCATAGATGCGATCAGGAGATTCTTTGGCGTGAAGCTCTGCCATTCGATAATGGTTAAGGAATTTTCCACCTCGCATTGTGTCGCGGAAGTGAACCTGCCAATTATCTCCACCATTGACATTACCCATAGATGCGGCTGCGCCGCCCTCTGCCATAACAGTGTGCGCCTTGCCAAATAGTGATTTACAGATGATGGCAACGCGTAGACCCGCCTCACGCGCTTCTACTGCAGCGCGAAGACCAGCGCCGCCCGCACCAATAACAAGGACGTCGTATTTATAGCGTTCTAGTTCAGTCATGTGTGTTATCCCCTAGAAGATCGGAAAGTTGGTCCATGCACCTGAGGCGACTTGGCGGACATAGATATCGGCAAATGCAACAGCAAATAGTGAGATCCATGCAAAGAGAGCATGTGAATGATTCAGGCGTGAAATTGTTGTCCAGGCCTTATATCGAATTGGGTGTTTGGAAAAATGTTTCAAACGTCCGCCGATGGTGTGGCGACATGTGTGGCAAGACAGCGAATACATCCAGAGCATCGCGGTGCTAAAGACTAGAACAAGTGAGCCAACGCTCATATGTCCCCATTCACCCTCGGGATTTTTGAAAGAGATAATTGCGTCATAGGTGAGGATCACGTTAAAGATGAGACCTGCATAGAAAAACCAACGGTGGGCGTTCTGCAAAATCAGCGGTTGGCGAGTTTCGCCTGTGTACTTCTTATGTGGTTCAGCAACCGCACATGCAGGTGGTGACATCCAGAATGCGCGGTAATACGCCTTGCGATAGTAGTAACAGGTCATACGGAAACCAAGCGGGAAGATCAAAATGATAAGTGCAGGAGAAAGTGGAAAATTAAAAATCTGCGCACTTATTGGATTGAAGCCACCAATAACGGCTTCGTCTACACAAGCTTCAGAAAGACATGGTGAATAGAAAGGTGAGATGAGATGTTCTGCGTAGTAATACTTACCTTCAAAGGCGCGGAAGGTTGCATAGATAACAAAGCTAAAGAGAACACCAAACGTGGCAAGAGGTTGCAACCACCACTTATCTGTTCGAAGTGTGCGCTCTTTAATCTGCGCACGCGATGGAGAGAAAACTCCTGACATACCTTGATACCCCTTTTGCCCGCTCTCGCCACAACTGGGTGGCTTTAGTAGGGCAAGTGTGCGCCGATTAAGTCAAAGGCGCTAGGTGGTTGCCCGTCTAGAGGCTATGAAGTCAGCCACAAAAAAGCAGATAAAAAGAAAACTGGCGGAGGGCGTGGGATTTGAACCCACGAGGCTTTCACCTGCCGGTTTTCAAGACCGGTGCACTCGGCCGCTATGCGAGCCCTCCGTGGGAGAGGTTACAGGACGAAGCCGTTATCTAAAAAATCGAGAGTATTTAGGCAGGAAGGTCGAGGAGTTTTTCGATGATCTTGGCAACGCCATCTTCCGTACATGGTTCTGCCACATCTTTTGCAAAATTCTGCGCATCGGGGTGGCCATCAACCATTGCATATGAGCGTCCACACCAGTCAAGCATTGAAAAGTCATTTGGATTATCGCCGAATGAAACACATTCATCGGCCGAAATTCCAAGTCTTCCGGCCATCAAAGCGAGTGTTTCTCCTTTTGAAATTCCTTTAGCTGAGATTTCAAGTAGTGACGCTGTTGGACTTGAGTGTGTCACGGTTACGAGATCCCCAATTTCACGAATTGCAGTCTCCAACATTTCATCCGACGTGAATTCATTACCTGAGCAGCGAACAAGCATTTTCAGAATTGGAAGCGTGAGAACTTCTTCAATCTGATTACAACCTTCATGATCAATACCCGCATCCCAAATAGCTACATATGATTTCTCGCGTTTGAAGTAATTGTGCGACTCAACAGCAAATGAAACTCTCGGAATTGATTTACGTAAACGCTTGATAGTCTCGTGCAATAGGTCATCTGGGATAGCCCACTCTTCAATGACATTACCTTTAAGTAGGTCGTAGTGCATCGCACCATTGCAACAGATTGCATTGCCATATCCGAAAGCGTCTTTAATTTCGCCCATCCACCGTGGTGGGCGTCCGGTAACAAACCAAATCTCGACACCTAGATCGCGTGCGCGTTTAAAGGCGGCAAGAGTTCGCGGCGTGATTGTTCCATCATGATGAACGATTGTTCCATCGAGATCAGTTGCGATTAACTTTGGGCGAGTTGTACCTAGATTCACACAAGCTCAAATCGCGTCATGCCAAGAAATGGTTGCAAGGCCGCTGGCACATTAACTGTTCCATCAGCATTTTGGTGATTCTCTAGAATTGCAACAATCATGCGGGGAATTGCTACGAGCGTGCCGTTAAGTGTCGCAATGGCTTTTGTTCCATCACTATCTTTATATCGGATATTCAGGCGGCGGCCTTGAAATTCAGTGCAGTTGGATGTGCTTGTCACTTCACGATAAGCGTCCTGTGTTGGTATCCATGCTTCAATATCGAATTTACGGTTAGCGCTAGAACCGAGATCCCCTGAGGCGACATCGATCACGCGATATGGAATCTCCATGGCATTGAGGAAATCCTTCTCCCATTGCAGCAATCTTTTATGCTCTTCCTTCGCCTCTTCAGGTTTACAGAAAGAGAACATTTCGACCTTATCAAATTGATGCACACGAATAATTCCACGTGTATCTTTTCCATAGCTTCCTGCTTCACGACGGAAACATGATGAGTACCCTGCATATCGCAACGGAAGTTTTGCTCCATCAAGAACTTCATCCATATGAAAAGCAGCCAAAGGAACTTCACTTGTTCCTACTAGGTAATAGTCATCTTTTTCTAGGTGATAAACATTTTCGGCAGCCTGGCCTAAAAATCCAGTACCTTCCATCGCTGCAGGTTTAACTAACACCGGAGGAATAACAGGAATAAACCCTGCCTTGGTGGCAGAAGAAATCGCATAGTTAACGAGAGCAAATTCTAGAAGTGCTCCGACCCCAGTTAAGTAATATGAACGGGAACCTGAAACCTTTGCCCCGCGTTCTGTATCAATAGCGCCAAGAAGTTTGCCTAGCTCGACATGATCCTTTGGTTCAAATCCAGCAGTTGAGAAATCACGCGGTGTTCCCACGTGTTCAATAATGACGAAATCTTCTTCTCCACCGATCGGTGCTTCTGGATCTAGAATATTTGAAATCACCATCGCTAAAGAATTAGCTGTCGCTTCTAGTTCTGCTCGCTTAGCATCGGCAGCCTTTACTTTATCTGCCAGCTCTTTTGAGTTAGCCAATAGCGCTACTTTTTCATCTCCACTAGCAGCTCCAACAGATTTCGAGAGAACATTTTGTTGTGCACGTAATTGTTCAAATTCAGTGATTGCAAGACGCTTTGCATCATCACTTGCAAGAACTTTATCTACAATCGCAACATCTTCGCCGCGACCTTTCTGGGATGCGCGTACAAGATCAGGATTCTCGCGGAGAAATTTAATGTCAATCATTTTCGCGCCTCTCGTGGATATGAACCCAAGAATCTAATCTCATCACAAATGTCGCCAAGCTCGCTGAGAGAACGGGCAACGGGTTCGTCCTGAGAATGTCCTTCGACATCGATGATGAAATGATAATGCCCGAGCTCGCGCCCTGTGGGGCGACTTTGAATGAATGTCAGGTTCACGTTGTGATCGGCGAAAACTGTGAGAATTTCAAGGAGCGCACCTGCATGATCAATATCGATGAAGAGCGCGACAGAGGTTCGATCATTTCCCGTCGGCTGCGGAATCTGGCCAGGTTTTCCAACCAACACAAATCGTGTGACAGCGCCGTCATTATCGCCAATGTTCTCTTCAATAATTGTGAGTCCAAAGTGTTCAGCGGCAGCACTAGATGCAATAGCTGCATCAAATTCTCCGCGTGATAAGGCTTGAGCCGCTGCAGCTGTTGAAGAAGTGGGAACCAATTCGGCATGCGGATAGCGCTGGGCGATATATGTCCGGCACTGCGACTCTGCATGTGGATGCGTTGCAATTGTAGAAATACTTGTTGTTGTCGATAGTGACATCAGAGCGAAAGAGACAGGTAACGTCACCTCTCCGGCAATAACAAGTGGTGTTCCTGTTGCTAATTCATCGAGCGTTCGAGCTACAACGCCCTCCACAGAATTCTCGATTGGGACGAGGGCGTACTCGGCTTCGCCTGTTCGAACCGCGTCAAGGGCTGCGGTGACATTTGCATACGGCACACGCAAATCCTGCGCGGTGGTTATCTTTTTGAGCGCAGCCTCGGTAAAAGTCCCTACTGGACCGAGATAGGCGTATGTACTCACTGCCTAAGGATAGCCGAGCACCGTACTTCGATCTCACCTGCCATTAGGCTTAGCGATATGAATAGCCTCTACTTTCACAGCGCAGCGCGCTCGGCTATTGGATTAGTTCGCAATGGAAATGAAGATGGAGCACTGACTCATCCACGGCTTCTTGCTGTTGCTGATGGCATGGGCGGACATGCTGGCGGAGAAGTTGCTTCATCGGTTGCACTCTTAGTTCTTGCTCGTAGATCGGCAATATTTTTAGATCACGAAGTTGATCAGGACTCATCAGATGATCTCTTTAACTCCTCGATTGAAGATATTGATGAGGCGCTGAAAGAAGCAAGTGATGAAGATCCAGATTTAGCCGGGTTGGGAACAACGCTTACTTCATTATTCATCCGTAACAATCAATTGGCTCTCTTGCATGTTGGTGACTCGCGGCTCTATCGAATTCAAGGCGCAACTATTGAACAGTTGAGTATTGATCACACCGTCATGCAAGAGTTGTTGGCTGCTGGAACAATTACGGAATCTGATATTGCTGAGCATCCGCAGAGGTCTATGTTGACTCAAGCACTTATGGGAACTGGCACCCTTTCCATTGGACTTCACATTTTTGATGCGAAGGAATCAGATCGATATATTCTCTGTAGTGATGGGCTTTCCGGCGTTATTGATGATAAAAAGATTCTTTCAATTACCCAGTCGCTCTCGCCAGAAGAGGCAGTGACGGCACTCGTTGATGCCGCATACGTACAGGGTGCGCCAGATAATGTGACCGTTATCGTTGCTGATATTGCTCTTGGTCAGCCTAAGGAAGAAATGCTTGAGTTTTTCGGAACGGCTACATCATGAATGCAAAACTCTTGGGTGACCGATATCTTCTTGGAGCAATGATCGGCACTGGTGGCATGGCAGATGTCTACACCGCACAAGATCAACGTCTTTCCCGTGAAGTTGCCGTCAAAATTCTCCGTAGTGATTTAGCCCAAGACCCATCATTTGTCTCACGCTTTCGGAAAGAGGCAAAGGCGGCCGCAGGATTAAACCATCCAGGCATCGTTGCTGTGTATGACTCCGGCGAAGACCCTGCTCCATATATTGTGATGGAGTTAGTTACAGGACATACGTTGCGCGAACTCATTCATGAAGGCGAACGGATTGCATGTGATCGCGCGCTGGAAATAGTCACTGGAGTTCTTGAGGCTCTTGATTACTCTCATATGCGCGGAATTGTTCATCGAGATATAAAACCAGCCAACATTATGATCACCGGCAACGGTGATGTGAAAGTTATGGATTTCGGTATTGCTAGGGCTATCGATGATTTAGGCGCAACGCTTACAAGTACCTGGAATATTGTCGGCACAGCCCAATACCTCTCGCCCGAACAGGCACAAGGTGCAATTGCTGATGCGCGAAGTGATCTTTACTCAACAGGATGCTTGCTCTACGAACTTCTTACTGGCCGCCCTCCATTTACTGGAGAGACCCCCGTGTCAATTGCCTTGCAACATGTATCTGGAGAATTGCCTCCTGCACGATCAATTCAACCTGATCTTCCCGCTGATGTTGAAACTGTTCTTGCTGTTGCATTGAGTAAGAGCCCCGATTCTCGCTACCAAGATGCGCTTTCAATGTTGGCAGATATTAAGCGATTGAGAAATGGTGTGCATGTCACAACAAAGATCGCACGTGTGCACCCATTTAAGCGTCGCAGTTTCCTTATCGCCGGTATTTCTGTACTGCTAGCCTCAGTTTTAGCAATTGTTGGGCTTTCAATTAATGGGGCATCCGAGCCTAGTGTTGGCTTCGAACTTCCTAATGTAATTGGCCTCACCGAGGACCAGGCGAGAGAATTGCTTAATGAGTATGTAGTAACAGTTACTAGGGCACACGACCCACGAATTCCTGCAGGACGCATCGCTAGCCAAATTCCGCTTGCATCAAGTGATGTTCGGCCAGGTTCGGGGGTTGTTCTTACAATCTCTGATGGACCAGGAGATGCTGTAGTTCCTGATGGGCTGATTGGCCTCGACCTCATAGATGCACGAGCAGCGCTAGCAGCCGTGGGCTTAGTTGTCTCACAGACAATTGCTACCGCATCAAATGAAGCCCAAGGAACTGTCCTTGAAGTGATGCCGGCTCCAGGTTCGACAATTACTGCGGGTTCGGGGGTTGTTTTAACAATTGCAAATGGTGAAGTTGAGGTTCCTAATCTTTTGGGCGTGGAAGCTATTCAAGCAAAGACTCTTCTCTTTAACTCCGACTTTCTAATTAAAGAATTTTACGATTACGATCCAACTCAACCGGTCGGTGTTGTCATTCGACAAGCACCGGAGGCAGGAACAACCCAAACAATTGGTAACTCGGTGACAATTACAATAAATCGCGCACCTTAAGCTTTTCCAAGCACTGGAGCAAGACCGACAGATTTTGCGAGCGCATCCTTATCGCCACACTCCGTAAGCCAATTCGCCAACATGAGGTGGCCGTGTTCTGTAAGTACTGATTCTGGATGAAACTGCACACCTTCAATTGGCAGAGTTTTATGTCGCATCGACATTACAACTCCTGTGTCAGTTTTTCCTGTTATCTCTAATTCGCCACTAATAGTTCCAGCTTCGACAGCAAGTGAGTGATAACGAGTTGCTGTAAACGGAGTAGGTAAATCTTTAAAGACGCCCGTTCCATTATGATGAACAAGAGAAGTCTTTCCATGTAAAAGTTCGGGCGCTCTAGATACCGTTGCACCAAAGGCAACCCCAATCGCTTGGTGGCCTAGGCAGACACCAAAAAGTGGGATGGAATTCTCGGCGCAGTATGCGATCATCGCAACGCTGACTCCGGCCTCTTCAGGGGTTCCCGGCCCGGGAGATATAAGTACTCCGTCGTAATTCTGTGCATCAGCTGCTTGGACCTCATCGTTACGCACTACTGTGCACTCAGCCCCGAGTTGCTGCAGGTATTGCACCAAGTTAAAGACAAAAGAGTCATAGTTATCGATGACAAGAATTCGGGTCATGGCCTCATTCTTACCTATTACACACGTTTCTGGCGATTACTTACTGGGTGATCACGTTCTACCCGATGTGGCGCTACCGCCCCCCGCCCGTGTAATCTGTGGCCATGCCTAAATCGAAATTGCGCAAGAAGGTCAAAGAATCACACGCTCACGAAGAGCAGATGCATATGGATGAACCACATGCACCGTTGGAAAGCCCAGCATGGCTTGCTCCTGTGATGATCGCCAATTTCCTTATCGGTCTTTTTTGGATAGTCACCTTCTATGTCTCTGAGACTCGCTTTCCCATCCCCGGCATCGCCGCGTGGAATATGGTCGTCGGCTTTACCTTTATCGGTATTGGCTTCTCATTAGCGACAAAGTGGCGCTAACTCCAACGATTTAGATCTCTTTCTCAGCCTTCTCTCAGTTATTTAGAGGAGCATAGATACCGTGAAGAGCGAAAAAAACGGTCAGCGTATTTTAGTCGTCGACGATGAAGCAAACATCAGCGACCTTATTGCCACGAGTCTACGTTTTGTTGGTTTCGAAGTACGCACCGCAGCCACTGGTTCGCAAGCGCTCACTATGGCTGAAGATTTCAAACCTCACGCAATTGTCCTTGATGTGATGCTTCCTGATCAAGATGGTTTTGAAGTGTGCCGCCAGATCCGCAACGAAGGAATTAACGTTGGAGTTCTATTCCTTACTGCAAAAGACGGAATGGAAGATAAGGTCGCAGGCCTTACGATCGGTGGCGATGACTACATGACTAAGCCATTTAGTCTTGAAGAGTTAGTGGCAAGAATCCGTGCGCTCTTGCGTCGAATCGGTGTAGTAGAGATAGAACATGATGATGAGAAAATCCGTTTTGCGGATTTAGAGTTGGACGAAGCCACTCATGAAGTGCGTCGGGCTGGACAACTACTCGATCTCTCGCCCACTGAATTCACTCTCACTCGCTATTTACTCCTTAACTCCGATCGTGTTGTCTCAAAATCACAAATTCTTGATCATGTGTGGGAGTACGACTTCCGTGGAGATGCGGGTATTGTCGAAACGTATATCTCTTACCTGCGTAAGAAGATAGATATCTTTGATCCACCGCTCATCCATACAGTGCGTGGGGTTGGTTACCGACTAAGAGTGCCTAGCGAAAAAGAATGAAGAGTCCTCTCTCGCAATGGAGTCTGCGCAATCGACTTGTTCTTGGGGTCGCTCTTCTATCAGCGTTGGGTTTTATCGCCTCTGGCGTTGTAGCGCAGAAATCTCTTGAGACTTTCCTTGTTCACCAAATTGATGACCAATTACTGAGTGTTGCAAATGGTGCTCTGCCCCGCATTAGCCAAGCAGGAATCATCGATGATGACCAAGACCGACAAGCTCGATCCTTCTCTGCACGTGAGAGTGGCGACGATGACGATGATGACGACGATGACGTTCCGCCTACTCCGCTGACGAGCGTTCCGACAGCAACTTCACTTACCCTGCTCAACGCAGAAGGAAATGTCATTGGTCGACTTGGTGGCGGCCTCAATCGCGTCTCCGCCTCGGATTACCTTGAAGGCATTTCACTTGCCGAGACTCTCGGATATGAAGGCGCACCCTTTACAGTTAAATCAGCTGAAGAAAATTTCAGAGTTTTAGCCCTTCCCCTTCCCGCAAATGTTGGCTCGGTCGCAATTGCACAATCACTTGAAGATGTTGAACGTACGTTGAATAGATTGCAATGGCTCTTACTCCTTATAGGTGGCATAGTCATTTCGTTTATCGCTTTTGCTTCTCGTTTAGTAATTAGGGTAAGCCTTAAGCCACTCTCCCGAGTTGAAGAGACAGCTGAAAAGATTGCAGCTGGAGATCTATCGGCACGTCTTCCAGATGCCAGACCTTCAACTGAAGTTGGCCGGCTGACGACATCACTGAATACGATGTTGTCACGCATTGAAGAATCATTCTTAGCTCGACAGACAAGTGAAGATAAATTGCGTCGCTTTGTAGCCGATGCTTCGCATGAGCTCCGAACACCGTTGACTGCAATTAGAGGTTTTGCTGAACTTCACCGTCAAGGCGCGATCTCTGGCGAATCGGAGACAAAAGAGCTTCTTGGCCGTATTGAAGGTGAATCAATTCGTATGGGTTCACTCGTAGAGGACTTATTACTGTTGGCTCGCATTGATCAAGGGCGAGAGATGAAACACCTGCCCGTTGAGATGATTGCAACCGTGGAAGATGTTGTCGCATCTGCCCAAGTTATTGGGCCTGATCATCCAATTATAGTCGTAACAGAGGAGACCGAGTTATATACCTTGGGCGATGAGCATCGCATACATCAAGTAATTGCCAATCTTCTTACCAATGCAAGAACGCACACACCTGCAGGGACCCCAATCACGGTCTCGATTTCTCAACACTCAGATGGTGTTCGAGTATCTGTTGCAGATAAAGGACCTGGTTTAAGTAGAGAAGACCAGGATAAAATCTTCGAGCGTTTCTATCGCGCCGACTCTTCACGTGTTCGCATCGATGGCGAGGGAAGTGGTCTCGGTCTTTCCATTGTTGATGCTGTGATGAAGGCGCACGGCGGTAGCGTTTCGGTCACATCCTCCTTGGGTGAAGGGGCAACATTTACTTTATTTTTTCCACAAGCAGATAACTAATTCAACGTTACTGCTGTGGCCCTAGTGACTCCATTGCTCGCAGTGTTTCGATTCGCTCTTCAATGGGTGGGTGAGTAGAAAAAAGTTTAGATACAGCCTTGCCATCAAGGGGTGATTCAATCCAAATATGTGCAACCGCATTTGATCGCTGACGTACAACGGTGGAATCAATAGCTAGGGTTTCAAGTGCGCGACGAAGTCCTGCAGGATTACGAGTAAATGAGACTGCCGTTGCATCTGCTAAAGATTCACGTCTGCGGGAAATAGCGCTCCGTAAAAGCATTGCAGCCAATGGTGCCAAGATCATAATCACTAGTGAAACGACAAGAAGAATTGGATTTGCATTACCGTCGCGGCGATCTCGTCCGCCACCGAAGATCATCATTCGAGCCATAAAATCACTCAGGATTGCAATCGCGCCTGCTGTTGTCGCAGCTACTGCTGAAACTAAGGTGTCACGGTTAGCAACGTGAGCCATCTCGTGTGCGATGACGCCTTGCAATTCGTCACGGTCCATCACTTCTAGAATTCGAGTAGTAAATGCAATGAGTGCATGGTCTGGGTCTCGTCCAGTTGCAAATGCATTTGGAGCTGTGTCGTTGACAATAGCTACTTGAGGCATTGGAAGACCGCTTGCAATAACAACTTCTTCAATAAGGTTAAAGAGTTCGGGGTTATCTTCGCGAGAAATCAGCTGTGCGCCAGTCATTTTTAAGACTAATTTATCTGAACCGTAATAGGAGCCCCAGACGCCAATAAGTGAGATACCCACTGCAATCGGAACGATAAATGATGTTGTCCCAGCGCCAAAGTAAGTCAGGGCGGCGTAAGCGACTAACCAGGTTAATCCACCCATTGCAGCAAGGAGAAAATAAGTTTTACGCTTATTTGCTCCCTCTGCGTTGCGAAAATTTGATGACATGTATTTAGAAATCAACCTTTGGTACTTTACGTGCCTCTGGATCTTCCACTTCATAGAAGTCGCGAGCGCTTACCTTTGCAAATCCAGCGAAGAAGCTTGTTGGAATTGTTGCAACCGCTTCGTTGAGAGCCCGCACATTATCGTTATAGAACTGTCGGGCAAATGCGACTTTGTTCTCAGTTGTTGAAAGTTCTTCCTGTAATGACAAGAAATTCGCTGACGCTTTCAGATCAGGGTAAGCCTCGGCAACTGCAAGCAGGCCACGCAATGCTTGTGTCAGCATTCCATCGGCAGCTGCGACATCTGCAACTCCTGATGCTGAGGTTGCCTTCGCTCGCGCAGATACAACGGCATCAAATGTAGATTGCTCGTGCGCTGCATATCCCTTTACTGTTTCCACGAGATTAGGAATTAAATCAGATCGTCGCGTGAGCTGAACTTCTATCTGTGCAAATGCTTCATCGACACTAATGTTCAGACGAATGAGTCGGTTGTATTGGGCAACAAAGAAGATTGCAAGAAGTGCGATGACTCCGAGAACAAGAAAGATTTCCATACTTGATTTAACCCCTTCACCGAAAGAGTTATTCCCAATCGGTTAGTCGATCTTACTCCGATGGAAGTTAAGGAAGGAGCGGCTCGGAGTTGGGCCACGCTGACCCTGGTAACGCGAACCGTACTTCTCGCTTCCATATGGGTGCTCTGCCGGTGATGAGAGTTTGATCAGGCAGAGTTGGCCGATCTTCATTCCTGCAAATAACTTCACTGGCAGATTTGCAACATTAGAAAGTTCTAAAGTGATATGACCTGAAAAACCGGGGTCGATAAAGCCGGCAGTCGAATGTGTAAGCAGGCCGAGGCGACCTAAGGAAGATTTTCCTTCGAGGCGACCTGCGATGTCATCGGGCAAGGTGATCACTTCATAGGTGCTGGCTAGAACAAATTCGCCGGGGTGCAAGATGAATGGCTCAGCGCCATCTGCGATCACTTCTCTGGTCAGCTCGGGCTGCTCAAGTGATGGGTCGATCACCGAATACTTGTGGTTTTCAAAGACTCGGAAGAACTTATCGAGGCGGACATCAACTGATGACGGCTGAATCATTGCCTCATGGAAGGGTTCGACGCCTACGCGTCCTGCGGAAATTTCGCTTCTAATATCGCGATCACTAAGTAACACGGCCAGAGCCTATCTCCCACGGCGCGAAAAATAGTTAAAGCCACAACTTGCATAAGTTACTGGTGGGTAGCACCATATCGCCATGGGACATTACATAGCCAACCTCCGCGATATCGAATTCTGCCTCTACGACCTTCTTGGTCGAGACAAGGTTCTTGGAACATCTTTATATTCAGAGATCGATCGTGAAACTGCGACCGGAATGCTCGAAGAAGTAAAACGTATGTGTGAAAACGATCTTGCCGATTCTTTTGTGGAAGGCGATCGCGTCGGTGCGGTTCTCAATAAAGAAACTGGCGATGTCACTTTGCCAGAGAGTTTTAAAAAATCGTACAAGGCATATGTTGATGGTGAATGGTGGCGCGTTGATGCTCCAACAGAGCTCGGTGGTTTGAAAATTCCACCATCGGTTCGTTGGGCTATTGCAGAAATGGTCTTGGGTTCAAATCCCGCAATACATATCTATGCATCTGGTTATGCATTTGCACAGGTTGCATATGTATTAGGTACCGAAGAACAGAAGAAAATTGCAAAACACATGGTTGATCTTCATTGGGGTGCAACAATGCAGCTAACAGAACCTGATGCAGGTTCTGATGTTGGCGCAGGGCGCAGCAAGGCTGTGCAACAACCTGATGGAACCTGGCACATCACTGGAACCAAGCGGTACATCACTTCAGGTGATGCTGATTTCTACGACAACGTTATTCACTTCGTTCTCGCACGTCGTGAAGGTGGCGGACCAGGAACAAAGGGTCTCTCACTCTTTCTTATTCCTAAGTTCATGTTTGATTTTGAAACAGGTGAGCTAGGAAAGCGCAATGGAGTCTATGTAACTGCCCTTGAAGATAAAATGGGACTCAACGTTTCAGCAACATGCGAAGTTAATTTAGGCGAGAAAGAACCTGCTGTTGGATACCTCTTAGGCGAAGTCCACGAAGGTATTGCTCAGATGTTTAAGGTAATCGAATTTGCTCGCATGATGGTGGGAACAAAGGCGATTGCAACTCTCTCTGCTGGTTACCAACAGGCTTTGCTCTACTCAAAGCAACGTATTCAGGGTGGAGATATGAAGGTGATGAACGATAAGGCTTCACCTCGTGTAAGTATTATTCATCATCCAGATGTGCGCCGTTCTTTGATGGTACAGAAGTCGTACTCAGAAGGAATGCGCGCGCTCGTTCTCTATACAGCATCAATTCAAGATGAGATTGAGCTTGCTCGCCAAGCTGGAGATGAAGATCTTCTAGTAAAGATGGAGGCTCTCAACGATCTCTTGCTTCCAGTTGTTAAGGGTTTTGGTTCAGAAAAATCATGGACCTTGCTCGGAACTGAATCATTACAGACATTTGGTGGTGCTGGGTTTACTCGTGACTGGCCACTTGAACAGTATGTTCGCGATGCCAAGATTGATACCTTGTATGAAGGTACAACTGCAATTCAGGGACTTGATTTCTTCTTCCGCAAAGTTGTTAAAGATGGCGGAAAAGCACTTGGGCTTCTTGGAAAAGAAATTGGTGCATTTGCTGCAACTGGTGGAGCACATGATGTACAGAAGCAAGCCCTACTCAAGGCACTTGGTGATCTACAGGCAATGGTTGGTGTTCTTGTGGGCCACGCAATGGCATCTCAGGAAAAAGCTGATGAAATTTACAAGGTGGGCTTAAATACTTCTCGCGTACTCATGGCAGTCGGTGACATCATCACCGCATGGCTCTTGCTACGCCAGGCGGATATCGCAACTACAAAGATTGCAGAGGGTGCAGGAAAAGATGCAGCCTTCTATGAAGGAAAGATCGCATCTGCACACTTCTTTGTAGCTAACTACCTTCCACACATCACGGCAGATCGAAAGATCGTTGAAGCCACAGATAGTGCGATCATGGAGATCTCAGAGAACGCTTTCTAATCAGATACCCTTACCGGATGCTTAATCGCTTCCGGGGTGAGATCTACCTAGTTTTAGGTGCGCTCTTCTTCTCTTTTAATGGAGTGATTTCGACTCTGGTCTTAGATCATATGTCGCCTTTTCGACTTACTCAGGTGCGCTGCATTGGCGCATTTGTAATTATTTTTCTTGTCGTTCTAGCGCGAGATAGGCGATCACTGCGCGCTACACGAAAAGAACTCCCCACATTAATTGTTCTGGGAATTATTGGTTTCGCAGCTGTTCAGGCGGGCTATTTCCTTGGAATCCAGCGAGGAGTGCCGCTAAGTCTTGTCCTAATTATTGAATTTACAGCGCCGATCTGGATAGTTCTCTGGATTAAATTTATTCAGAAGCGAGATGTCCCACAAGCAATGTGGGTTGGGGTCGCACTCTCGTTCCTCGGATTAATTCTTATTGCAAAGGTCTGGGATGGTCTTATCTTTGATCTCATCGGAATACTCGGTGCGCTCTTCTCCGCCTTTGCACTCGCCGTCTACTTTCTCGTCGGCTCGAAAGTTGGTCAGACCCGTTCTGCACAGTCAATGACGGTCTGGGGTCTTGGTTTAGCAGGACTGACCTGGGCTCTTGTCTTGCCCGTCTGGCAATTTCCATTTGAAGTTTTTTCATTAGAGATGAATCTGCAAGGCATCTTTGATGGTTCTTATCTTCCAGGGTGGGTGTTAATCGCCTGGATTATTGTGATGGGAACAATCCTTCCCTATCTCTTTGTTGTAGGTGGCCTGCGCCGTTTATCACCGTCAAATGCGAGCGTGATGGGAATGATTGAGCCAGTTTTAGCCGGAGCTTTTGCATGGATTTGGCTCGCGCAGAGTTGGGCGCCAATTCAATTAAGTGGAGCTGCAATTGTTCTTGTTGGAATTTACATTGCCGATAAAGCAAAGATTGCAGCAACAAGCACCAAATAACTACTCGTTCCAGCCACCATCACCAGGTGATGCGGGTTGTTCAAAATCTGATGGTTGTGAAGAGGTGAAGTCACGCCCTGAGCCAGGGTTAGAAGCCATATCGGTAAAGCGAGCAAAGTGAAGTTGAGCAGTAACAGTAATTGTTCGAGTAGGTCCATTACGGTGCTTTGCGACGATGAGATCTGCCTCGCCTTGTCGAATCTGTGAGTCATACATATCTTCGCGGTGCAACAAGATAACTACGTCGGCATCTTGTTCGATCGAACCAGATTCACGGAGATCAGAGAGCATCGGGGTTTTATTGGTTCGCTGCTCAGGGCCACGGTTGAGCTGTGAAATTGCAATGACGGGAACATCTAATTCCTTAGCCATCAATTTGAGTTGGCGAGAGAATTCAGAGACCTCTTGCTGACGGTTTTCTACGCGCTTACCTGAAGTCATCAACTGCAAGTAATCAATAACGATAAGTTGCAGGTTATGGCGCTGCTTAAGGCGACGGGCTTTGGCGCGAATCTCCATCATTGAAAGGTTAGGTGAGTCATCGATAAAGAGGGGGGCATCTGAAATTTCACCCATACGTCGAGCTAACTTCGCCCAATCATCATCGCTGAGTTGTCCAGAGCGAATGCTATTAAGCCCAACGCGCGCCTCTGCCGACAACATACGCATGGTGATTTCAGATTTCGACATTTCAAGAGAGAAGATCACAGATGTTTTATTTTCATGAATTGATGCATGGCGCGCAATATCAAGGCCAAGTGTTGACTTTCCAACTGCAGGGCGTGCTGCAAGAACAATCATGTTTCCAGGATGCAATCCGTGTGTGAGTAGATCAAGATCGCGGAAACCTGTCTTTACACCTTCAACACCGCCGCCCTTTGAAATTGCTTCGATCTCATCGAGAGCTTGTGGCAAAATTGTAGAGAGTTGAACATAATCCTCTGATGAACGGCGCTCAGTTACCGCGTAGACCTCGGCTTGTGCTTGATCAACTGCATCATCTACTTCGCCTTCTGCGTTGTAGCCAAGCTGAACAATTTTGGTACCTGCCTCGATAAGGCGACGCATAATTGCATGTTCCAAAATAATTTTTGCGTAGTAACCGCCATTTGCTGCAGTCGGTACAGATGAGATCAAGGTATGTAGATATGGCGCACCACCGGCGCGCGCAATATCTCCACGCTTTGTGAGCTCTGCAGAGACAGTGATTGCATCTGCAGGTTCACCGCGTCCATAGAGATCAAGGA
>JBILRA010000077.1:0-5157 GCA_044372915.1 Candidatus Planktophila sp. | reverse complement strand
AACGCTGGCTTTGATGCACGTCGCCAAGATGTTCGCTTTGCAGCGGCAGCTGTGGCTAGATGTGAATGGGCATGGGAGATCGCGGCAGCTACTGCTACCTGTGTTGATACTCCCTGTACGGACATAGGGCTAAGGGTAGGGCACCGATATCACTTGGTGCAAGTGAATTAATTCCTACGCAAGCGGCCACGAATTAACCCTCGCATACGTCTATGAACTGGCGAGTAACCCAGATTCACGTAAGAAGCGAGATGGTTGGCCGCGATATGAGATGTGAAGATCAACCTTTGCGCGGGTCATGCCAACGTAGAACAAACGTCGCTCTTCTGAAATAACCGCATCCGTTGTTCCGGTTGAACCAGTTTCTAAAGGCAAGATTCCCTCTGATGCGCCAATGAGAAATACTCGCTCCCACTCAAGACCTTTTGCAGCATGAAGAGTTGCAAGAGTGACAACGGGCATGGTCGGTGGATTGTTCTGAGTGACACGATCTTCAACTTCACGTAAAAATCCGCGTAGAGTCTTTGGCGAAAATCCTTCATCGTCATCGAGTTCACGTCCAAGGTGAAGGAGCGCCGCAATTCCATCAATGCTTTCGCCTGTTAAATACGGCTGAGCAATGGTGCGTAATTCATCGAGCCATATGGCACCTTCTGTTGGAATAACAGATGCTTGACGTACTTGCTTGAGGAAATCTCTCACATCTTGGCGCTCAAAGAATCTTTCGGTACTGCGCACTTGATAAGGAAGGCCTTTGCTATTCATTGCACGCTCCATACCTTTGAGTTGGCTATTGGTGCGAGCCAGGATTGCAATCTCTTGTGGCGCAGTTCCATCACTGAGCAGTGCGGTGATCGATGAAATAATTCCTGTGATCTCTGCTGTCTCATCTTTAAATCCATCAACGCTGGGACGATGTCCATGGTCATTGCTTGCGGTGAGCTCTTGCCCCATTGACGATGTGCGCAGCAGCGCATTTGCAGCAAATGTAATCTCTGGTGTTGATCTGTATCCAGTGCTGAGGCGGATTACCTGCGCCTCTGGGAAACGTTGGGTGAAGGTATTTAAGAAAACTGGAGTCGCTCCAGCAAATGAATAAATCGTCTGCGCCGGATCTCCTACAACGCAGATATCTTTTCTCCCACCAAGCCAAGCATTGATCAATCGCTGCTGAATTGGTGAAATGTCCTGATATTCATCGACTGTGAAGTATCGGTATTGATCCTGTACGCGTTCGCGCACCGCTCGCTCTTCTTCAAGCATCGCCGAGGTGAGAAGCAAGACATCTTCGAAATCAATCGCAACTTCTTGCTTCTTGAGACTCTCATATGCCACATAGATCTGAGCAATGTGTTCAGGCTTTATACGTGGTTTTGTAGAGCGTGCCGTTACCTGATCAAGATAATCAACGGGTGCAACCTGCGAAACCTTTGCCCACTCAATCTCAGTTGCAATATCTCTCATTGTTTCTCGAGAGGTACTACGAACCTCCCCCGACAAATTGGCACGGTTGATCGCTTCAGTGAGAAATGGCGTCTTGCTATTCATTAAATCAGGGGTACGTCCGCCAAAGACGGTGGGCCAGAAATAGATCAACTGCTTGAGCGCTGCCGAGTGCACTGTGCGCGCAGCAACTGTGGGAACACCCAATGAGCGAAGTCGCGTACGCATTTCCCCTGCAGCGCGTGCGGTAAAGGTAAGTGCTAAAACTTTGCTGGGATCCATTGTTCCTATCGCTGCGGCATAGGCAATGCGATGTGTGATTGCGCGAGTTTTTCCAGTACCAGCACCTGCAATAACGCAGACTGGGCCACGAGTGGCCAGTGCTACTTCTCTTTGATCATCATCGAGGGCTGCAAGGATTTCTTCAGCGCGAAGATTTGGAATTATCTCCATGTTTCGCCACCAACGGCCATTTCACCCAACCAACGTTCAATCATTTTTCGTGCAACCGAAATTGATGGAGGAAGTAAGAGCGTGCCAGCTTTTGCCTCAGCGCGAAGTTGATCGCGAGTAAACCATTTAACGTCAGTGATCTCAGCGCCATCAGGGCGGGCAGTTTCAGGAAAATCTGTCACTGCATCAAATGAAATCATGATCGATGCTGGGAAAGGCCATGGTTGTGAACCAAGATATGAAATCTCACGAACTGCAACGCCGGCTTCTTCAAAGACTTCACGAGCAACACATTGTTCAAATGTTTCACCAGGTTCTAGAAATCCTGCAAAGCATGAGAATCGTCCCTCTGGCCAGACTGGTTGATGTCCAAGAAGAATACGATCATCTTTATCTCGCACCAATACGATGACAGCGCTATCTGTACGTGGATGATGTTGGCTCTTGTCAGCATCACAGACTCGAACTGCTCCACCTAAATCAACGCGAGTCTGCGCTCCGCACCTGGCACAACAAGGATGCGATTGGTGCCAGTTACTTAAAGCAACAGCGTGCAGTGCAAGTTCGACATCTATATCTGAAAGGGCGGCCCCAACTTCGCGAAGAGTGGTAAATCCAACTTTCATCTCTTCATCTGTCCGTGCAGTAGTCCAACTGGTATCCCATGCGAAGTAAGGGTCGCCGGAGACTGCATCCAAACCGAGAAAGTAACGTGAGCCTTCCTTAAATTCTCCATCAGCAATCAGAGATGCGACCTGATCTGCACCTAGATAACCATCTGCTCGTAGTCGACCCCGTGCGATCTGAAGGATTTTGGCTCGTAACCAGAGCTGATCAAGAGTTGCCGGGTTTTCGCGCAGGTGGCCGGCGCGATCGATCCGTGATGGTTGGCTATTGATCGCGCTCATAAGGGGCAACGGTACTAGCCTGCTCGCTATGCGCATTACCTCGTGGAATATCCTGCATGGAATGGCGATCCCGCCGACCCCCGTAGCCGATATCGCAGCCCTAGCCCAGGCAGCCGAGAAAATTGCGAAGGATCTGGCACCTGAACTCGTTGCCGTACAAGAATGTGATTACCGACTTGCACGCACTGCAGATGCCAATCAAATTTCAGAGATTGCTCAGAGTATTGGTGCACCGCACTTTGCATTTGCTCCGTGCATTATTGGAACACCAGGTGAAAAGTGGCGAAAAGTTAATGCAAGCGATCAAAGAATCATCACTGAGAGCGATAGCGCAGGCACGGATGAAGGTGCATATCTAGGTGCTTATGGAATTGGCATCGCCTCAAAGATTGAAGTGGCTAAGTGGCATCGGCTAGATCTTGGTAACGCACCCATTGGTATGCCACTTCTGGTTCCAGGTGATGAAGCAAATCCAGGAAAACTCAGGCCAATCTATATTCGAGATGAACCTCGTGTAGCACTTGCGGCAACTTTGGTAAATGGAATTACCGTGATCAATACACACCTGTCATTTGTCCCTGGATATAACCTCAAACAACTTCGCGCCATCAAGGGTTGGGCCATTGAACTAGAGAGAGAAATGAATACAACGGCAATTATTGTCGGGGATTTGAACTTGCCGAAGAATTTACCGGTCGTTGCCTCGAAGTGGAGATCACTGGCAACCCAAGCAACATATCCAAGTTGGGGAGCAAAAATCCAATTTGATTACATTCTTACTCGATCAGCCATGGAATCCACACAACTTCCTACCGTTGCAACTGGAGTAAGTGATCACTTGCCGCTATCTGTTGATGTGAAGTTGAAGTAAGCGGTGGAATTAAGAATTGAACTGCTCTAGCAATGCAATGAGTTCATCGCGTCCCATCAGATCTGCAGGGCGATCAGTAATCAAAGTTGGGACATAGTGGAATGCAGCGCTGACTTTTTCGAGCTCAACATTCTTCAAGGTCGCCCACGCTAGGCGATAGACAGCCAATTGAATTGCCGCTGATTTACCTAGCTTTTTAGACCCTGTTTTCCAATCGATGACTTCGTAACTATCGCCCTCTTTATAGACAGCATCAATGCGGCCACGAATAAGAACGCCAGCAATAACAGTTTCAAAGGGAACTTCAACGGCATATGGAGTGCGCTGGGCCCATGGGCTAGCCAGCCACGCTCTCTTTAACTCTTCCAAGGTCTGATCTGCTTCGAGCGGCTCAAGGAGATCGAAATCTTCATCATCAAAGAAGGTGAGCATATTGAAATGCTTCTCGATCCATAAGTGGAAGGCAGTTCCGCGACGAGAGAATTCATCACTTGCTCGTGGCATCGGACGTCGAATCGAGAGTGCAAGTGCTTGTGGGTCTTCATAGAGGGCAATCAATGTTGATGTCGCCATACGAGGAGGTAGAGCCACACTTGCTAGAGCGTTCTTGTAATTCTCAAATTCATTAATTATTGCTTGGGTATCACGAATCCATGAACTGATCTCTTCATCGTTGGAATCAGAGAGCGCTGTATCGAGAGAGATAGGCGCTTTTGATGTAACGAGTGCGACCTCAGCATCAAAGCGTTGCCTGCGATCACCGAGTGCATCAAGAGGCCAGGTAGCACTGGCAGGGTTCTCGCGAAGTGGATTCTTCTCACCATCAATCGGTGCATCCTCAAGGTTGATGATGCGACCGACTCGAGCAGCGACAGATTGCGCTTGCTCGAAAATTGATGAAGGCGGAACTTTCTTCTGACCATCGCGCCACCACGATGATGTACAGATCAGATGTGTCTTCGCACGAGTCATGGCGACATAGCCAAGGCGAATCTCTTCCTGCTCTTTAAATGTGTTGCATTGTTCTTTAAATTTCTTTACCGCTTTTCCAGCATCAGCATTTGATGTCGCACCGCTCCATGAGAAGACCGGAAGTTGTCCTCCATCACCGCGCAGAGCAAAGGGAATATGTCTTTCATTAGTGATCCAGTTATCGGGATCTCCCTTGTGATCACTCGGGAATGTGCCATGAGCTAACCCTGGCACTGCGACAAGGTCCCATTCAGCGCCCTTTGCGCTATGAATTGTAAGTATCTGTACAGCATCAAAATTCACTTCAGCAGCGCCTGCCTTAAGGCCACCTTCTTCGCGGCTGGCAATTGCTAACCACTGCAAGAAAGCGTTCAGTGATGCGCCGTTACGGGCAAACTTAGATGCCTCATCCATAAAGCGATCAATGTGTCTGCGACCTGATCGAGTGCCATCACGTAAGAGAACTTCAACTTCAAGGTTGAGATACCGCTCAATCTCTGCAATGAGATC
>JBILRA010000076.1:0-5176 GCA_044372915.1 Candidatus Planktophila sp. | reverse complement strand
CGCCACCACCTGCGCCCCAAGCCTCGACAAGAATCTTGTCACCAGCCGGAATGTTGTCAGGAACTACAAATGTTTGATCAAAGTTTGCGGGAGAAGGATTTGCTATTGCATCGTAGTTTGATGCAATTTCTGCTGCTGTCAGTGCTCGGTTGTAAATGCGGACTGAGTAAATCTTTCCGTTGAAGAAGTTCGTTGGAGAGCTGTTGTTATACACCGCTCCAATGAGGAGGTTTACAGTGCTCGCATAAGATGTTCCAAAAGTTGTGGTTCCGCCGTTAGAAACACCATTAAGGTAAGTTGAAAGCGCTGAACCTGAGAATACCTGAGTGGCTACATATTTATTTCCCGTGGAAATTGAAGATGGTCCGTCGACAGTATTTGGGTTAGCTTCAAATGAGTACCTAACCTTTGTTCCGTTTAGCAAGGTAAAATAGTTTCCTGCAACGCCAGAGTTATAGCGAGAAACAAGCGCTTGTGTTCCCGTCACAGAATTAGGCTTGAAGGTGACTTCTAAAGTAAATGCTCCAGATGTGTAGTTCAGTACATTTCCAAGATTGAAATACTGATTTGTTCCATTTAAAGTCCATGCTTTTTCAACCGAGTCAAAAGTGGGTGAATTAACTGCGGTTGCGACAATCCCGCTGATTGAGTTGTCATACCAAGATGTTCCATTAATGTAATTTGGAATAGCCTCAAGATTTAACGCATCGGCCCTCAGTGGCAACTTCGGAGTTGGGAATTTATATGTGCGACAGTGCGTGTATCCGGTTTCAACCTTGCAGCCATTTCCATTGGCACCTGCGGGACTAACAACTTGAGAGGGCGCAGAGCCAGAAGTGGCCCCATTAGCAATGTAGGTCAGAACTGCATTGAATTGGGCAAATAGAGTGGCTGTACCTGTGGTTGTATATGAAGCGCCCGCCGCATATGAAGTTCCACTGCCATTTGATGCGGTGTTCCAGCCATAGAAAGTTAGCCCCGCTTTCTTCACATTGGTGGGGCTAGGTAAATTAAATGTTCCATTGCCGGTTCCGGTTGTATTGACTGCCGAAGGTGCAGTTCCGGTATCGGCACCATTTAGGCTAAATGAAATAGTTGCACTCCACTGTGCGTAGAGCGTTATGTCGCCAGTTGCAGATTTCCAATTCGTTGCACCAAGTGCGTAATTAATTCCAGATCCATTGGCGAGCGTGTTCCATCCAGTTAATCGATATCCACTGCGAGCGAGCGCAGTCCCTGAGTCAAGTGTGATTGTTGAAATCGATGATCTAACGGTTACAGAGTCAGCCAAAGTGTTGGCGCTTGATGTAAATCCATTACCGTCATAAATGACGTCATAGTTCCATTCTGCGTAAAGGCGAACATTTCCCTGTGGGGTAAAAATCTCTCCTGGTTCAATATCTGTACCTGAACCATCAGCTGCTGTATTCCAGCCATCAAATCGGAAACCTGGTTTAACCAGAGTTCCCTGAGTTGGTGCCGTTAAGGAATCACCTGTTGTGCTTTGAGCAAGTGATGAAGCACTAGGTGCACCACTTGCAGCGGTATTGGTATCAAATGACACTGTCGCAAGAAAGTCGAGCGCGATGATGGTGACACCATCTCCGCCTGCACCGCCGGCAGCATTTCCTGACCCACCACCACCGCCGCCCCCGCCACGATTTGCAATGCCTGCACCGCCGGCAACGCCATTTGCGCCACCATTACCAGCACCAGAATTTGCAACACTGCCACCAGCTAAACCACCAGCAGCTGTATAACCGCCGCCGCCACCGCCAGCTCCATAAATTGTTGAGGTGCCTGATATGGAAAGTGCCGTTCCAGACTCACCAACACATCCCTCCTGTGGCGTTGTTCCTGCACCATTTCCTCCGCGACCGCCTGCAGAAAGAGTTCCACTTCCGCCTGCAGGTCTCGTCGAAGAACAAGTTCTATTGGAAACAAATGTTGGACCGAGGGCGCCACCCGTTGCAGTGAATTGGATATCTCCGACTGTCAGTGTTGATGAACCTCCGGCGGCACCTGCAATTCCACCTGCGCCATTTGAAACAACAACAATCTGACCAGGAATTACAGAAACAGCCGTTTGGTATGTGACTCCACCACCGCCACCACCAGAACCAACGTTGGCACCACCACCTCCACCGCCGCCTACAACGAGAATGTCGATTGCGGTTGCAGATTCTGGGAGTGTGTAGGCACAAGGTGTTGTGCGAGTAACTGTCAAGATCTGATCGCCGTTTGCGTAATTTGTAACTGGCGCACATGTCGCTATCCACTCGGCATAGAGAGTGGTACTTACCTGTGTGGTCAAAGTGTCACTTAATTGATATCGAGTAGCAAATCCACCAGAAGCAGAAGTATTCCAACCAACCAAAGTGTTGCCAGTCTTCGCAAGATTATTAGGATTCGCAGGAAGTGTTACAACCGAACCCATATCAATATTCATTGTTGTTGGTACAGACCCACTAGTGCTCGTGTTTGCATTAAATTTAAGAGTCCCGCGCCAAACAGCATAAAGAGTTTGGTTACCTGCCGCCGTAAATGTTTCGTTAAGTCTGTAAGTTATTCCAGTTCCATCAGCGCTTGTATTCCAACCACTTAATTCATAGTTATTTCGGAGTAGTGTTGCTGCAGTTGGTAAATTAAAGGTATTGCTTGCAGTACCGGTCTTTGTTACAGCTGCGGGTACAGTTCCATCAGCGCTTGTAAAATTGTTGCCGTTGTAAGTAATCGTTGAGTTCCACTGCGCATATAAAGTGATATCACCTGTGGCAGTGTAAGGGTTAAGACCTGCTGCGAAATTTGTTCCAGAACCATCAGCTGCTGTATTCCAGCCAGCGAAAGTATATCCAGTGCGCAAAAGTCCAGTACCTGTTTCCAGTGATGTCTTCCAGGTAGATCTAATTACAGCGTTTGGCACTGTAATTGTTTCACTAGTATTCCCATTACCGTCATAGGTAATCGTGTAGCTCCAAAGAGCATAGAGAGTGACATCACCAGATGGGATCAACGTAGAAGATGCAGCATAGGTTGTGCCAGTGCCATCAATCTTGGTATTCCACCCAGAGAAGGTGTACCCACTTCTTATTAGGCCGCTTCCAGAACTGAGTGTCACTGATTGGCCCTCTGAACTTTGAATCTGCGATGCTGGTGTTGCTCCTGTTCCACCATTCACGTCGAAGGCAACGGTTGCTTGGTAGCCACGAGCAATTATGTAAACAACGCCAGAGCCACCATTTCCACCAGCGCTGGATCCAGCACCGCCGCCGCCCCCAAGACCATTAACGCCAGAAGAGCCAGCGTTTGCATCTGTTGTATTTCCATTGCCACCCCCACCAAGGCCACCGACTGCAGATGCAGCGCCGTTCCAACGAGCACCACCACCGCCGCCGCCGTAATAGGTCATCAATCCGGTCTCGTTGAAGTTACTTTGAAGGCCTATGCCACCGGTCGCCCCGGTCGCACGAGAAAATCCTGCTCCGCCCGCTCCGCCGCCGCCGCCTGAACCGAAGGTTGAACCGTTGCCACCCTTGCGTAAAGCTCCACCCACTCCTGTTGTGCCAGTACCTACTGTCGCATTATCTGCATAGGCGCCGCCGCCACCTGTGAAACCGCCACTATTGGGAGTTCCATCAGGATTGAGGTTGCTTCCACTGCGACCGCGTCCACCACTTCCACCCAACGCTGATAGTGAGAAGGAGTTATCAATAGCTTTGAGTGAACTGGTGCCGCCTTGCACGCCACCTTCAGTTTGTGAGCGGGCAGCTCCCCCAGCACCTGTCGTAACTAAAATCTGACCAGTTAGTGTGACACCTGTTCGAGTCTCCACTTGGCCACCGCCACCGGCGCCGCTGTGACTATTGGCAGCACCACCACCGCCGCCGACTATCAAAACATCCAAACGTGTATAGACATCCGGGGCATTAAAGACGCACGGGGTTGTGCTGGTAAATTTCCAAATTGCGTCGCCATTGTTGTTGGTCAGCGTTGGAGTACATACAGGACCCCACTTCGCATACAACGTCATGTGGGATGTAGGAGTAATTGTCTGCCCTGGTGAGTAGGAAGTGCCACTTCCGTCAGCGGCAGTTGTCCATCCTGCAAATGGAAGGCCTGGATTTACTAAAGTCCCAATTGTTGCTAAGTCAATAGTTGACCCCACGGTTACTTGAGTTGCATAGTTGACAGAAGGACTTCCACCAGCTCCATTTGCGTCGAACTTAACTGTGAATAAGTTGTAGATAGAGCAACGTGGGGCAACTCGATCTAGCCATGCACCAGTGACTGCCCATGCACCAGTGACTGCTCTTCCGGTTTCACATTGCGCATTTCCGAGTTCGCCTGCGCCAGCAATCAGGGGACTGATTTCGTTTTCATCCTGAAGCGATGGCAACGTCTGACAAATTAATCCGCCGCCATTTGCGTAACCGTTAGCTTGGATACGAAAACCTGTAGCAATTTTTCCATTTGGACAAAAGACATTCGTTCCCGGAGCTCCATAGAGATTATATTTAGTTGAATTTGAAGTCGTATGCGGCGTAACATCCATGGTTCCATCAGCATTAAGGGCGCGACAGAGAATTCCCACACCGCTGGTGCCCGCGATTGAGAAACCAACTACAACAGAGTTAGCCGGGCAGTTGGAGCCGCGGTAGGTATCACCACCACCACCACCGCCATAGAAAGAACCATCTACTTGGTTAGTGAAATAGGTAGATCCTGCAGCGTTTGCCGTAGGGGTAATGACGACAGAACTTGGAAGAGTGACAAAAAGCCCAGCAAAGAGCGCATAAACCATCCAACGGGAAATTTGTGCGCGCGTCGGCAGCACCCGTTTGAACCCCGCAGAAATCAAATTCTTTTACCTCTTAATTTGCACCGGTTTCCAGTGTCAAATTGTAGGAATGGGGTGAGATGCGCGCTATAGGAAAGGGTGAACTTTGGGGCAAATCACCCCCAAGTTCACCCCATCGCTTTTTTACCGAAAAAATGAAAAATCTTCTGGCTTCTGTAGGGAAATTACTGATGATTAACAAAACCATTATAAATCAATAGGTTTCTGCAGAATAAAATATAAAAATTTATCTGCCAATTAGGAAGGAAATGGAGTTCCTGAAGCCGAATTTCTTCGATGGCGGCTTAAGGATAAAGAGCAGACGCATAACTGGCGCCC
>JBILRA010000074.1:0-5216 GCA_044372915.1 Candidatus Planktophila sp. | reverse complement strand
CGGAGATACGGGTCCTGGTGGCGGCACGATCTTCTACATCTCACCAACAGCAATCAATTCGGCATCAGGCATAAGTACTGGCGGAAGATATTTAGAAGTTGCACCTATCAATTGGTCTGGGCTATCAGTTGAGTCAACTACTGCGTGGGCTAGGGCGGCAACTTCTGTGACAGGAACACTCAGCGCAATAGGTGCGGGCGCTGAAAATACCCGCTTGATCAATAACGCGCTGACCACAAATTCGGTTGCGGCGAAGGTTGCTGCAGATCTGACATTCGGCACAAAATCCGACTGGTTCTTGCCATCTACTCTCGAGCTCAAAGAGATGTATGACGCTCTCTATGCGCCCAGTTTGGCGGGCAATCTTTCAATCAGAAATTACTGGTCATCTACACAAGATCCGACATTGAATAGTCGTGCCGATACCTATTGGTTTGGCAGTGGGGGATTGGTCTCTCCCACCGATAAGTTGGGAGCTGCGATCACCTTGCGCCCTATCCGCGCATATTCACCTGACACAATTACTGTGACAACAGTTCCAACTTTTGTTGATTCATACACCGTAAGCGTTGACACAATCACGATGACCAGCGGCCTTCTCTCTAATTATCAAGCTGTTGTGTTTCAACGATCAGGACTTGATATATCTCAGGCACGACAGGATTCTTTGCGAGTAAACACATATGGAGCGACTTTGGGACTTCCATTCACCGTCACAATTCTTGGTGGTTCTGGCTCAGGTGCTCGCACGCAATCCTTAGTGGCGGGCAGCACTGCAACGGGATGTGCAATTAGTGGTGACACGATGACTTCGACTTCTGCCGGTGCATGTAATTTGCAGATTAAGAAAGCGTATTCACGCAATTACTTAACTGAGTCGACAACGGCAACTGTTTTCTTCTTGCTTTGGGTTATCAATCAACCAGCGCCAGCAGTAGGAAGTGGTCCGAATATCGCCCTCTCTGGTGAGAATGATGTGACAGTTGATATTGACTTAGCTCCTATGATCACCTCTCTTTCTACCTATGCTGCAACTGCAGGAGTAACTGCACTTGATATTAACGGTGTCGGCTTTAACGGAAATGACCCGCAATTTGAACTCAAGTTCGCACGCGTAGCAGCCACTGGTTTCACGATTAACCCTGAAAAGACTCGAATATCCATCACTGTTCCTGCCGGCACCAGAACCGGAAAAGTAACGGTCACCACATCAAAGGGGCTTGCTGTCTCTGAATTTCCACTGGTAATTGCACCGTAACGGGTCTTACTTTGAGGGGTTTGCCCCTATAACTTAGAATGTGCGTCTAATGAAGACCGCCCGAATACACGCTCGAATCGCCAGATCGTTGGTGGCGATTCTTATGCTGGGCTTTATACAAACTGCCTCGTCGACGCAAGTTGCATCCGCAAATACCCCTATTGAGCCAACAATTTCGAGCATTACATCTGGAGCAACATCCCTCACCGTAAATATGGTGACAACAGGTATCAACGCAACTCAGTGGCGCTGGTCGATTACTCGTCGAGTCACCAGTGGATGCGCAAACTCTCTAGGCGACGGAATCGTTCAATCAACAGGTTCGCTTACATCGACAATATCTATCACCGGTTTAACAGCAGGATGCGTGTATTCAGTCAGGGTTGCGGGTTTTAATGGCGTGATTGGTGAATACGCCGAATCTTCCAAACTAGTAGGTGGATACACAAACGGATTGCTTGCCTATCATCGCAACGAATCGGGTGCTTCGACTACGATGACACGAATACCTTTCACCACGGGTACTTGTGGTACAGAAGTAGTTGCTAATATCTCTCGTGAGTACGTCTTAGCTGGTCCAACAGGTTGCAACACTGATGGTTTCACGAGTTATTACGTGGGTTATATACGGGCTCCTATAACCGGTGTTGTTACATTTAAGAGTCGCACCGATGATGGTGCAATCCTAAATATTCAGGGAAATAACGTTCTCTTTGATAATGCAGATCATGGCCCAGCAGCTGTTAATAGCTTCAATGCTAGTGGTACGGTCTCAATGGTCGCAGGTGAGATTTATCGCATCGAATTCTGGCACCACGAAAATGTAAGTGGTGCCACCGCAATTCTTGATTGGGAATACTCGGGCAGAACTCAGATTGCCATACCTACTGAATTTCTAGCGACAGATCCCTCCGTCTTCTTCGGCACTTGCCCAATAGGCCTCGCTGAGAGATGTCCAGCCGGATCTGCATATGAAATAAAGCTAGCTACAGCTACCAATATGGATGGTATGTATTGGATTGTTGTAAATGGGGTTCCGACCTTGACCTATAGCATCATGAATTCAGCTTTTCACGGTGGGGGTTGGATGCTTGCTATGAAAGGCAAGCAGACGGGTTCCGATTTTGATTACGGCGATGCTAGATGGACTAATAACGAGTTGCTTAATGCAAACTATCCAGAGCGATGGAAAGTAAGTGATACGACCCGCGACGTTGACGCAAAATATGGAGTTTTTGCCTTCAATAGAGCGAATCAAATACTGGCAATGTTTCCCGAACAGACTAGCTACGCGGGCGGCGCAGTGGCAGCCTCAACAACTTCGCCAATAAATGGCACCGCATATGGATTTAACTGGATTGAAACGACAACTTCAATGCGCCCTTGGACGAGTTATAACGCGGGCGCTGTAAATGGCAACCCTGCAGGCTGGGGCGGAAACTCAGCGGCGATCGCACATACAGGTGGGCCAACAGCTACTCCAACATGTGTCAATGTAGCTACAACGCTGGCTAATCTTTTCAGTACTGCTAGCCGGTGTGCCTTCAGGCAGGTCCAATCTACTTATAACGCCTCAGAGGCTCCTTATTCGGCAATTGGAAATAATCTTTTTTATTCACAAACGCAGATTCGCTTCTTCGGAATCAATTACGGATCAGCAAATACCACAAACCGTGACCGTGCCCGATTTGGATTCGGTTGGAATGAGAATGAAGCGGGTAATGAAAACAGTAATGATGGAACTTCTGGTATCGGAATCGATCGCCAGGGTTATAGCTCGATCACAACCGGCTCGATCAACAATTGTTGCGCAACGCAAGCAGGTATCTCAGGTGCAAGTCCTTCTTCTCGAAACATCCCTTTCGAAATGTATATCCGCAATTCAAGTACTGCAACAATTTCTGGCAATAACCTCCGTGTCTCAGCCGGTCGCACCTCAAGCACATCAGCAGGTAACGAATTTACAGCCACAGGAACAGATGGCTTTAACACATTTCGGCTTAGCCGAATAAGTGAAGGCTTCTCCATAGATTCTTCAACTGGGCGAATCACCGTTTCTGAGGGTGTTGCAGTCGGAACGTATAACGAGACAGTTACTGTCACAGATACAAGTGGGGTTTCGGGAGTTCGTGCCGTAACGATTCAAGTTGTTGCCGATTCAACCGAGACTGATACTGCTCTGACCTTTACTGGTGCAGCGTCGCTGGCAACCTCGGGAACTTTTTCACTCACGGGAAATCAAACTTGGGAAGCTTGGGTTAGGCCGACCTCGGATTGCTCCGGTGCTCAGAAAACGGTATTTGGTTCAGAAAACTTTGTTTTGCTCTGCATTAGCGGTTATTGGTACGCAAGTTTTCGCAATTCTACGGGTGGGTGGGCATCTTTTCAGGGTTCACAGCAGATTAATTACGGGGCTTGGACGCATCTAGCAGTCGTGAGATCTGGAACGACAGCATCAATGTATATCAATAATGCTCAGATACGTGTCTGGGGCGGTTCTGTCTGGGACTTAACATGGCAAGTGCCAAACCTATGGGCGACTGCATCGCCAATTTATGTTGGGGGATATGCAGGAGGGCAACTCTTTAGTGGAGATATTGATGAATTAACTATCTGGACAGAGGCAAGAACTCTCACACAAATAACTGACGGGATGTATGCCGCCCCGAATCTTGGAAGTGCTAATTTGTTTGGATATTGGGATTTCAATGAAGCGTCGGGAACTTCAGCAATTTCGCGAAGCCAAATCTCTGATTCTCGATATAACTTCGCGCCACTGAGTAATCAATGGGTTGGGGTTGCAACTACAACGACTTCAGGGCCGTATACAGTAGTGAGTATTCCACGTACGCTCATTTCTAAAGAGGGCGGTTGGCGTGTTCCCGATTCGGTAAGCGCGGTTTCTGTCTTACTCGTAGGCGGGGGTGGTGGTGGTTCGGGAGCTTTCACAACCCGACTAACTGATGCAGCTGGAGCTGGTGGCGGCGGCGGTGTTTACTTTGCTGGCTCGGTTCCTGTCGTTCCAAGAAGTCTTGTATCCCTCAGAGTTGGTGCTGGTGGTGCAGGTGGAACTCCGACAGATGATCGCGCGAGTGTTCGTGGATATAGTGGCGCAACTACATCATTCTTAGCGCTCTCCGCGGGTGGCGGTGGCGCAGGCGGTTATTTTGATTCGACTAATCAAAATGGTCTGCCAGGTACTGCTGGCGGTGCAGGTGGTGGTGCCAGCAACTTCTGGGAGGCAAATAGAGCTGGAAGTCCTGGTTTGAGTAGTAGCGCAAATATCGACGGACGTGTTTTTCCCGCAAGTGCAACTGCTGGTTCGGGTGCAACCTGGAACGGAACTGCTGGTCATGCTGGAGGCGGTGCGGGTGGATCAGGTAGCGCAACTGCACGAGGTGCGGGCGTTGCATCATCAATCACTGGTACATCCGTGTCCTATGGAGTTGGTGGAGCAAGCAACGGCGTAACTAGCTGGAGCTTCACTCCGCTCACTTCATTCGGTAACGGTGGTGACGCTCCCTATAACTGGAATATCGGTGGCGCCCAAGGTGGTAGCGGTCTGATTGTTATTCGCTACATCACCGCGTTGAAGCCAGCATTTACTCAACCGACGAACGCGTTTCTCAATGTTGGGATGACAGAAACTTTCACCACGAATGTTGCGCAAGATAGTGCGACAGCTGTACTCACTCGAACATTTAGATGGGAATCCTCAACTACTGGAATTGGCGGAACATTCACAACTATCAAGCAGGGCACGGGTGCAGCAAATGCTTTCTTTGCCTGGGTTCCACCTGATACAGCTACATCGGGAAATAACTTTCTCTTTAGAGTAATTGTTACTGACTCGGATACGGCCGGTTTGTTTATCCAAGAGACTTCGACCGCAGTTTTCGCAACCATAAATCAGCCACTTAGGTTGACGGGGAAAAGCACAATTACCAAAACAGTCGGT
>JBILRA010000020.1:0-19232 GCA_044372915.1 Candidatus Planktophila sp. | reverse complement strand
AGAAATGGTGTCACCATCTGGTCAAAGACACGATTGGCTAAAAGGACTGCGTCATCGAAATCTAACTCTGCGCCAGGCAGTGCAAGTGCGACCATGATGCGTGGTGTGAGATATTCGTTGAACTCTTCCCATTTTTTAATTGTCGGCTCATCAATACCTGCCGAAGGATTGACTGCAAAGATCGCACAATCAATATCTGCTAGATCGCCCTCATTCGAGGCCACGACCAACCCCCGACTCTCAAGTTCTAGCCTCAGGGCGGCGGGAGTAGCGCTCACATGTCCAAAGAGGGCAATTCTCACAGGCCCAGATGTGGAAGTTGTCATGGGTTAAAGCCTACGATGGTGTCGATGATTAGCGCGCATGTGAAACCTCTGATCACCCGATTAATTAATCCAGTGGTCAAATCTGCTGTGCGCATTGGGATTACCGCAAATGCGGTCACAATTACAGGCGGTCTCGGAACTGTTGCTTCGGCCCTCTATTTCTATCCACGAGGCGACCTTTTTGTTGGAACCCTGTTTATCGCATTTTTCGCACTGAGCGATCTCTTCGATGGAGCAATTGCTCGCATACGTGGCGGCGGTGGAACTGCGTGGGGCGGATTCCTTGATTCAACAATCGATCGCGTCACCGATTCAGCGATTTTGATTGGGGTTCTTCTCTACTTTATTGATGTTGACGGTCTCGTAGCTCTCTTGATTCTCATTTCATTGGTCACAGGTGGATTGATTCCTTACATCCGCGCAAAGGCTGAAAGCATGAAGATAGATTGCAGCGGCGGTATTGCTGAGCGTACTGAAAGAATTGTCATTGCTTTAACCGCGATCGGTTTCTATGGATTAGGGATAGAGATCGCCGCACTGGTTGGGTTCTCACTCTTAGCCTTCCTAGGGTTGATAACCGTTGCCCAAAGAATCGTTATTGTCTATCGCGCGCTGCGCAAGGTTTAATCAATGAAAGATTTTTTCATAGCCCGCGCGTACTTCCTCGGATGGTCAATCATCCGAGTTGTACCGGAAAAGATTGCCAACGATCTCTTTGTCTGGCTGGGAAAGCGCATGTTTGGCAAGAATGGCAAGAGCGTACGAAGGCTGAGATCAAATTTGTCTCGAGTCCATCCGCTTATGGCCTCTGATGATCTTGACGAGCTGACGCGCAACGGGGTGCTTTCTTACATGCGCTATTGGGTTGAAACTTTCCGTTCACCAGATTGGAGCCGTGAGCGAATTCTTTCAACGGTAACTGTAGGTAATGAACATCTACTGATGGACCCAATTCAATCTGGAACATCTGTTGTTGTGGCTCTTCCACATGCGGGAAATTGGGATCATGCAGGGTCGTATTTCTGTCTGAAAGGTGCCCGTCTGGTTACTGTCGCTGAGATCCTCAAACCTCGCACGCTCTTTGAAAAATTTTTGGAGTTCCGTCAAGATATAGGGATGGAAGTACTTCCACTCGATAGCGACGCTTTTCCAGCACTCATTAAGAAAGCGCGCGATGGAATGCTGATTGCTCTAGTGGCCGATAGAGACCTTTCCCGCAGTGGAATCAATGTTTCATTCTTTGGCGGTACCGCTCGGATGCCAGCGGGGCCAGCGCTCGTGGCACTTCGCACTGACTCACCTTTAGTCACAGCATTTGTTTCATACACTGCAACAGGAATTCATATTCAACTTGAAAAAGTTGAGATCCCTGTCGATGGGGATGAAGAGAGCAAGGTAAAGGTAATAGTTCAGCGATGTGCCGATAACTTTGCGAATGGGATCACTCACCATTCTGTTGATTGGCACATGATGCAACGAATCTGGGTCGATGATGATTTCGTGGAGAAGAAATGAAGAAGCTCAGGATTGGTTTAGTCTGTCCCTACGGTTGGGATACTCCCGGTGGCGTGCAAAATCACGTCCGAGATCTTGCTGAATTCTTTATTGCAGAAGGTCACTTTGTTTCGGTTCTCGCTCCCGTCACTGACGAGTTTGATCTGCCGCATTACCTAGTTAACGCAGGTAAGCCCACAGGTATTCCTTTTAATGGCGCAGTTGCTCGTCTTCTCTTTAATCCAGCAGCCTTTGCTCGTGTAAGAAATTGGCTCTTGGAGAACGAATTCGACATTCTCCATCTGCACGAACCAGCGGTTCCATCAATTTCATTGCTTGCTCTGTGGGCCAGTGAAGGCCCGATTGTGGGCACCTTCCATGCTCAGACAAAGAAAGGAGCTACTACTCGCGTAATTGCCTCGATAGTCGAACCAGCCATCGAGCGACTTAGCGAGAAGATTGCCGTTAGCCAAGCCGCTTATGACACTTTGCAAGAACATATGGATACAACGGCTCATGTAATTCCAAATGGAATCTTCGCTGATAGATATCGTGATGGTGTCGTGGAGGAAAAATGGACCGGTGCAACGCTTGGATTCATCGGTCGATTTGAAGAGCCTCGCAAAGGTCTCGAAGTACTTATTGACGCACTCCCAATTATTTCGCGCTTCGCTCCAGATGTGCGCGTGCTCATCGCAGGTCCGGGCGATCCCGAAGAAATATCAGAGGATATTAACTCTGAACTGCGCACACGTTTTCAATTTCTAGGAAAAATCTCTGAGAGCGAGAAGGCGAACTTTCTCAATTCAATCTCCCTCTATATTGCGCCAAACACTGGGGGAGAGTCCTTTGGAATTATCATCGCAGAGGCGTTGGCCGGTGGCGCTGCCGTCGTTGCCAGCGATATTCCAGCATTTACTGATCTCTTAGGGTCTGGCAAATATGGCGCACTCTTTGAATCTGAAGATCCACAGTCTCTTGCAAAAGTTGTCATCGATCTTCTGCGTGATGATGCCAAACGACGCGAACTTGCAGAATCAGGAAGGGTCTATGCCCAGAGGTTTGACTGGAGTCAGGTAGCTCAGCAGATCTACGAGATCTATGAACGAGTGTTGAGCAAAGGCGAGAAACTTCATGTCACATCAGAGTCTCGCGCATGGGACTGGCTTTTGATTCGTGAGAATGATTAATGAAAAAAGTCTTCTCGGTTGCACTTGGTCTCTGCGCTATTGCAGTGATTGCTCTTGCATTCATTCCTACTTCAGGACGCTCTTTCATTGATGAACTCTTTGTTGAGCCAACCTACAACTCACTCTCGGGTCGGGAAGGTCTTGATGGCCAGATTTTGGCGGTAAAGATTGACGATACTGTCGCCGCCCGACCACAGATCGGTCTAGATAAAGCTGACATTGTCTACATTGAACAGGTCGAAGGTGGGCTCACTCGTCTTGCCGCGATCTATTCTTCGCAAATTCCACAATTGATTGGTCCTGTTCGAAGTGCGCGCATTACAGATATTGAAGTTCTTGCCCAGTATGGAACGGTCGTCTTTGCTTATAGCGGTGCACAATCTAAATTCTTGCCAGTAATCAGAACTGCCAATCTTCATGACTACGGTGCTCAACGTCAGTCACCAACTATTTACACTCGAGATCCATTGCGGAGTTCTCCGACGAATATGGTCTTACGTGCAGATCTGCTCATGGAAAAAGTTGCAGAGGATGAAAAGGTTGTTTCACGTTCGGCGCCCAATGCATGGACTTTTGGTGACAAGCCTCTTGGTGGTTCACCCATCAGTGAAGTCAAAGTTTCATGGCCAGCGGCAACCTATGAGTTCCGTTGGGGTGTAGAAGAAAACCGTTGGACCGTTTTTAACAATGGTGTTCCAAATCTTTCTGCTTCGGGTGCACCACATAGTCCAACCACAATAGTCATTCAGAAGGTGCAGATTGTTCCCTCCATCTATGGTGACAAATTCGGTGGAGTAACTCCTCATTCATTGACTATCGGATCTGGCACGGGTCATATCCTGCGCGATGGTGAGTATTTCCCTGCAACCTGGTCACGTACCGATGCTCAATCTGGCACGACATGGAGAGGCATGGATGGATCTGAGTTGAGTTTTGCGCGGGGTCAAGTGTGGGTCGCTCTGGTTGAGAAAGATCCGATCTTCACGGCTAGACTCAACCCCCAGAACGAGTAGATCCGAGGAGTTTGTAGATGTCACAGGAAACTGGAACAGCGCGCGTCAAGCGAGGCATGGCAGAGATGCTTAAGGGCGGCGTCATCATGGATGTCGTCAATGCAGAGCAGGCCAAAATCGCAGAAGAAGCTGGCGCTGTTGCTGTGATGGCTCTCGAACGCGTTCCAGCAGATATTCGCGCTCAAGGTGGAGTGGCTCGTATGTCAGATCCTGACATGATCGAAAAGATCCAGGCGACAGTCTCGATTCCCGTGATGGCAAAGGTGCGTATCGGTCATTTTGTGGAGGCACAGATTCTGGAAAGTCTTAACGTTGATTACATCGACGAGTCGGAAGTTCTCACTCCTGCTGACTACATCAATCACGTGGATAAGTGGAAGTTCAAAATCCCTTTCGTCTGCGGCGCAACAAATCTTGGCGAGGCGCTACGTCGCATTAACGAAGGTGCAGCCATGATCCGCTCAAAGGGCGAGGCCGGCACGGGAGATGTTTCAAATGCTGTCTCACATATGAGAACAATCGGCGGTGAAATCCGACGCTTAACTTCTATGCGCGAAGACGAACTTTATGTTGCAGCGAAAGAGATGCAAGCGCCGTACGCACTCGTGAAGGAAGTTGCCGAAACCGGAAAACTTCCAGTTGTCCTCTTTACCGCTGGTGGAATTGCAACACCTGCTGATGCTGCCTTGATGATGCAGATGGGCGCAGATGGAGTCTTTATTGGATCCGGAATTTTCAAATCTGGAAATCCGGCCCAACGTGCTGCCGCATGCGTCAAAGCAACGACTTTCTATCAAGATGCAAAGGTCTTGGCTGAAGTCTCACGTGGACTAGGGGATGCAATGGTTGGAATCAACGTTGCAGACATTCCAGTTCCACATCGCCTGGCCGAGCGCGGTTGGTAAACACTCATTCTCTTTGAGTGCCTTCAATGAAGATCGGTGTACTAGCCCTCCAAGGGGATTTTCGTGAACACCTTAAAGCGGTTCATGATTGTGGCGAAAAAGGAATTGAGATTCGACGCACCACCGAGCTCGATGATTGTGATGCGCTGATTATTCCTGGTGGTGAATCCACCGCTATTGCGTTGTTGGCTCGTACTTATGATCTTTTTGTACCGATTCAGAAGAGAATTTCAGATGGAATGCCAACATACGGATCGTGCGCTGGGATGATTCTTCTCGCTGATCGCGTGATCGATGGCGCGCCTGGTCAAGAAACTTTCGGTGGCATGGATATGACTGTTCGTCGCAATGCATTTGGACGGCAGGTAGATTCATTTGAAGCAACTCTTTCATTCGCCTCCCACACACTCAACGCCGTTTTTATCCGTGCCCCATGGGTCGAAGAGATAGGTCAAGGGGTTGAGGTGATTAGTTCTGTCACCTCAGCCTCCGGTGCTACTCATCCCGTGGCTGTCCGTCAAAAACATCTTCTTGCAACCTCCTTTCACCCAGAACTCACTCACGACCTTGCAGTTCATAGGTACTTTATTGATGAGGTCTGCAAGTAGCGATAAAGTAGGTTCTTAGGATTTAAATCAAAGGGGTATGTTTCATGTCAGGCCATTCCAAATGGGCAACTACCAAGCATAAGAAGGCTGTGATTGACGGTCGTCGTGCCAAAAATTTTGCAAAACTGATTAAGGCAATTGAAGTGGCTTCACGTAACGGAGGACCAGATCTCGAGGGAAATCCAACTCTCTTTGATGCGATCGCAAAGGCGAAGAAGAATTCGATGCCGGCAGATAACATCGAGCGAGCAGTCAAACGTGGTGCGGGATTAGAATCTGGCGGAGCCGACTATCAGACGATTATGTATGAAGGCTATGGTCCAAATGGTGTGGCACTGATGATTGAATGTCTTTCAGATAATAGAAATCGCGCTGCTTCAGAAGTGCGCGTAGCTGTCACTCGCAATGGCGGAACCATGGCTGATCCTGGATCGGTTGCTTACCTCTTTAATCGAAAAGGCGTCATCATTGTTGCAAAGAGAGATGGCGTCACCGAAGAATCAATCCTTGAGGCGGTTCTAGATGCCGGTGCCGAAGAAGTAAATGATCTTGGCGAATCCTTTGAAGTTGTTTGTGAAGCTGCAGATCTCGTAGCAACGCGTACTGCCCTTCAAAACGCTGCCATTGATTACGAATCTGCTGACTCATCTTTTCTTCCTTCTATGGTTATTCCCCTTGATGCAGAAGGTGCGCAGAAGGTTTTTGAACTCATTGACGCAATTGAAGAACTTGATGACGTTCAAAATGTCTTTGGTAATTTCGATGTCTCTGATGAAGTAATGGCGAGCCTTTCCTGACTCTCACGCTCCAGGTTCTAGGCTTACGCTCATGAACTCCGCAAGAATAAAGGTGCTCGGCGTTGACCCTGGCCTTACTCGTTGCGGCATCGGCGTCGTTGAAGGCGCACCAGGAGTTCCACTTTCACTCGTAGGTGTCGGCGTGATTCAAACATCGCCAACTGCAGCACTTGAAGAGCGACTTCTCACTTTGGAATCAGAGCTGATCCTCTGGTTTGATAAATTTGAACCCGATGTAATTGCTGTAGAACGTGTTTTCTCTCAACACAATGTGCGCACTGTCATGGGGACTGGACAGGCAGCAGGCATCGCACTTCTTTTAGCGGGTAAACGTGGCATACCTGTCATGATGCATACACCCAGTGAGGTCAAGGCGGCAGTAACTGGAAACGGTCGGGCCAATAAATCTCAAGTTGCCGATATGGTGGTGCGAATACTTTCGCTCAAAGAAGCTCCAAAACCAGTCGATAGTACCGACGCTCTTGCACTGGCCATCTGCAATATTTGGCGTGCTGGTGCAACGAGCAAAATTGAAGACGCTCTTGCTCGCGAGAAAAGTCGTATCGCGAAGTTGGTAAAGAAGTGATCGCACAACTCACGGGTGAAGTCCGCTCTATCTCCAGCGATCGAGTGGTTCTGGAAGTAAGCGGAGTCGGTTATCTGGTCTCTGTCACCCCTGCAACATCAGCCACTCTCTCATTAGGTAGCGCTCTCACACTTCACACCTCGATGATCGTTCGTGAAGATTCAATGACACTCTTCGGATTTCTTGATCCAAAGTCTCGAGAAACTTTCGAATTGGTGCAGACTGTCAGTGGTATCGGTCCGCGCGTGGCGCTTTCAATGCTGGCACACCTCACACCGGATTCTCTTGCGCATGCAATTTCCACTGAGTCCATCGATACGCTCTCAGCAGTTCCTGGAATCGGCAAAAAAGGTGCGCAACGAATTCTCTTGGAACTCAAAGGCAAGATGGTTTCAAGTGGTTCGTATGCACCAGCCAATGCCAGCGCTTCACTCTGGCGCGAGCAACTATCGGGAGCACTTGCATCACTGGGATATTCACCGCGCGATGCTGATGCAGTTATTTCTATTGTTGCCATTGATTATGCTAATCGCGGAGTAGATCCTGCAACCGCTGATTTATCTGATCTGCTTAAGGCCGCACTAGCCGGAGGTAGGTCATGAGCGTTGCAGATGATCGAATAGTTGATCCGGCCGCGCTAGGGGAGGAATCTCTTTCAGAGAATGCCTTGCGTCCAAAAACGCTCAAAGAATTTGTGGGTCAACATCGTGTGCGCGAACAGATTGATGTTCTGCTGACGGCAGCACGCAACCGAGGAGCAGCCGCCGATCACATCCTTCTCTCCGGTCCGCCTGGTTTAGGAAAAACCACACTTGCGATGATTTTGGCATCTGAAATGTCAACACCGATTCGTATCACCAGCGGTCCTGCGATTACTCACGCAGGTGATCTCGCCGCAATTCTTTCATCCCTTGTTGATGGAGAGATTTTATTTCTTGATGAAATCCATCGCCTGCCACGTCCCGCCGAAGAGCTTCTCTATCTAGCGATGGAAGATTTTCGTGTTGATGTTGTTGTAGGTAAGGGACCAGGTGCTACAGCGATCCCACTTCAACTTCCGCACTTCACACTCGTCGGTGCGACAACGCGTGCAGGTCTTCTTCCAAGTCCGCTACGTGATCGATTTGGTTTTACTGCGCATCTTGATTTTTATGATCCAGAAGAGATTGAAATCGTTCTTGTGCGCAGTGCAAAACTTTTGGGCTTAGATATCGATGGCCGTGCGATAGTTGAGATTGCAGGGCGATCGCGCGGAACTCCGCGCATTGCTAATCGCCTTCTCAGGCGAGTACGTGATTATGCTCAAGTTCAGGGTTCACCATCTCTTTCCCATGATCACGCCAAGGCAGCTCTTGAAATGTATGAAGTTGATGAGCAGGGGCTCGACCGCCTCGACAGAGCGGTACTGACCGCTCTGATCGATCGTTTCAATGGCGGTCCGGTAGGACTTTCAACATTGGCGATTGCAGTCGGTGAAGAGAGTGAAACCGTTGAATCTGTCGCGGAACCCTTCCTTGTTCGAAATGGATTTATGGCCAGAACTCCTCGAGGGCGAATAGCCACAGAGAAGGGCTATGGCCATCTCGGTCGTAAGGCTCCAGCTGCAATTGCATCCTTGTTTGACCCCGAGGCGGAGTGAGCCAGAGCACTAGCTAATGTGGCCTAGACTCTGCTCTTATGTCTACCTCAACTAAATCAGTCAAAGGATCGACCAGACCAGGGCGCGCCCTGCTCATACTCGCGTTGATCTTCATCTCACTTGGTGGCACGGTTGCAATTACTGGCGCCACAGAAGTCCGACTTGGACTTGATCTTCGAGGTGGCACAAGCGTAACTCTCCAGCCACGTGCATCGAGCGCTGGTAATGATGTGACGCCCGAGGCAATCAATCAAGCTGTTGAAATTATTAGACAACGAGTCAATTCTCTCGGTGTCGCTGAATCAGAAGTAACTGCCCAAGGTAGCGGTGGAAATCGTCAGATCGTTATCTCGGTTCCTGGTGAAAATGGTGGTCGAGTCGTCGAACTCGTAGGACAAACCGCCGAGTTGCGATTCCGTCAAGTTCTCGCGTCAGGTTTTGGAATTCCGACTGACGGTGATACCAGTACTGCAGCAACTCCGTTCCCGGGAGTTTCTGATGAAATTAACCAACAGTTTGCAAATCTAGATTGTTCAGATCCTGCCAGTTTGCAGGGGACAGGCACAGATGATGCTGATGCGGTTATTACAGCCTGCCACAAAGATGGGGGAACAAAGTTTATTCTTGATCGCGCAGAAGTTCTAGGACGTCAAATTTCGGAGGCAAGTGCTGGTCTGAATACGCAAGCTGGAAGCGCTTGGACTGTTTCATTAACATTCGATGGCGAAGGCACGCGAGCTTTTGGTGCTTTAACCGCTCGAGTCGTTAATGAGGGAGAACCAAATAATCAAGTGGCGATCGTCCTTGATGGAATCGTCCAATCGTCGCCCACCATTAATGAGGCTATACCTTCTGGCACCGCCGAGATCACCGGCGACTTTACCCAACTCGAAGCTCGAGATCTCGCAAACGTTCTTAAATATGGCGCACTACCACTTGCTTTCGATCGCGGTGAAGTGCAACAGATTTCGCCAACCCTGGGCTCAGATCAACTCTATGCAGGTTTGCTTGCTGGTGCGATTGGTTTAGGCCTGGTTATCTTGTACTGCCTTTTGTACTACCGGGCACTTGGACTTGTCGTGACTGGCTCACTCGCGGTAGCCGCGTTATTGATCTATCTGCTCATATTGGTTCTCGGTGAGACGATCGGATTCACAATTACCCTGGCAGGTATTGCTGGAATCATTGTTGCAGTCGGTATTACCGCAGACTCCTTCGTCGTCTACTTCGAACGAATTCGAGATGAAATTCGAGAGGGTCGATCGCTTCGATCTGCAGTAGAAAGTGGGTGGCAAAAAGCGCGCCACACAATTATTGTTGCTGATGCTGTGACCATAATTGCCGCGGTACTGCTCTACTTCTTTGCAGTCGGCGGTGTACGCGGCTTCGCATTCACACTTGGTCTAACCACTTTGGTCGATTTAATTGCAGTATTTATCTTCACGAAGCCTATGATGACAATCTTGGCCAGATCTAAGTTCTTCAGTTCTGGACATCGCTTCTCAGGTCTTTCCGATAAGAGTTCTGGCGTCACTCGTCCAACAACAAGTGTGGAGGCTTAACATGTCATCAATTAAGGGATTAGGCGCTCGACTTTACTCAGGCGAGACATCTTTCAATATTGTTGGTCGAGCAAAACGTTGGTATATCGTCTCAGCTCTCTTTGTGCTGGTTTCTATTGGAACACTTGCAACACAGGGCCTTCACTTAGGAATCGAATTTAAGGGAGGATCTGCTTACACCTTCACTTCGACCACAGCCACAGTAGAACAGGCGCGCTCAGCCATTGAGAGCTCTGGCTTCACCGGAGAACTCATTGTTCAAAAGATTGGCGATGACAAGATTCGTCTTCAGACTGGTGCCCTTGATACCGTTCAATCAGATGGAATTCAGTCAGCGATCACATCGAATTTTAATGTGCAGGCAGCCGATATCGACACTCAGATAATCGGTCCGTCATGGGGCGAAGAAATCACCAAGAAGGCGCTCTACGGTCTTATCGCATTCCTGATTGTCATTATGGTCTTCTTATCGATGACCTTTAACTCAAAGATG
Source organism: Candidatus Planktophila sp. (assembly GCA_044372915.1). Lineage (GTDB taxonomy): Bacteria > Actinomycetota > Actinomycetes > Nanopelagicales > Nanopelagicaceae > Planktophila. Next base: position 8,619 of record JBILRA010000020.1, on the reverse strand, counting down.
GCTATTGCGGCAATCGTGGCTGTTGTTCATGATGTTCTCATCACGGTTGGAATTTACGCACTTGTTGGCTTCGATGTGACGCCAGCTTCAGTGATCGGTTTCCTCACAATCCTTGGCTATTCGCTCTATGACACAGTTGTCGTCTTCGATAAGGTAAATGAAAATACCCGGTCGATCACCTCTACAAGTAAGCAGACGTATTCACAGGCAGTTAATCTTGCGGTTAATCAAACGATCGTTCGTTCGATCAACACCACTGTGACATCACTACTTCCTGTTGCATCAATTCTGGTTATTGGAGGAGCACTCCTTGGTGCGGGGACTCTCAAGGACATTGCGCTAGCGCTCTTTATCGGAATGATCGTAGGCGCCTACTCATCTGTCTTTATCGCACCTGCAATCCTCGCTCAATCGCGCGAGAAAGAGCCTGCGATGATGGCTCTTGCAAAGCGTGTTAATGCACGCGGTGGCGCTTCTGCAACAGTAGATTCTGCGGTCGCAGCAAGCTCTGCAACTGTGGTCGTCAGTTCGGCTAACCGTGGGCCACGTAATCAACCGAAGCGCAAAAATCGTAAGTAAGAAGTTTTACAGTGAATGATCTTCTTGCACCCATAGTCAATGGGTTGCGAGAGCATCATCCTCAATCTGATTTCACAGAGGTCGAACGGGCCTTTGAAACAGCCTTCACTGCACACAGTGGACAGCTTCGTAAATCTGGCGAGGATTACATCACTCACCCGGTCGCTGTGACACAAATCCTTGTTGATCTTGGCTTAGATCAAGAGACGATCATCGCCTCTCTTCTCCATGACACTGTTGAAGATACTCCCTACTCTCTTGAGCAACTACGTAGTGATTTCGGCGATCAAATCGCTGCTTTGGTCGATGGTGTGACCAAGCTGGACAAACTCGCATACGGACCAACCGCCGAAGCCGAAACTGTGCGCAAAATGGTGATCGCAATGTCACGCGATATTCGCGTCTTGGTCATTAAGTTAGCCGATCGTTTACATAATGCGCGCACGTGGAAATTTGTATCGGGGGAAAGCGCGCTACGTAAGGCGAGAGAAACTCTCGACATTTACGCCCCTCTTGCTCATCGGCTTGGAATGAATGCTCTTAAGTGGGAGCTAGAAGATCTCAGTTTTGAAGTTCTTGAGCCAAAGAAATTTGAAGAAATCTCACGCCTAGTTGCAGAGCGCAGTCCAAAGCGAGACGCGCTGACAAAAGAGGTGATCGATGCCGTCAATGCAGATCTAGCCGCTGATTCAATTAATTCAACCGTGACAGGTCGACAGAAGCACTTCTTTAGCGTCTATCAAAAGATGGTAGTTCGTGGACGCGAATTCAACGATATCTATGATCTTGTCGGAATCCGAGTTCTCGTTAATGATGTTCGAGATTGCTACGCGGTTCTGGGCTCGATCCACGCGCGTTGGAGCCCTGTTCCAGGTCGCTTTAAAGATTACATCGCAATGCCAAAGTTCAATCTTTATCAATCACTGCACACTACGGTAATTGGGCCAGGTGGTAAGGCAGTTGAGATTCAGATCAGAACGTATGAAATGCATTCACGGGCAGAGTTCGGAATCGCTGCGCATTGGAAATATAAAGACTCGTCGGGTGGACCGGAAAATACTCCAGAGATGATTTGGCTCAAGCAACTCCACGAATGGCAGAAGGAGACAGAAGATCCATCAGAGTTTCTGGAGGCCCTTCGCTTTGACCTTGGAACTCCTGAAGTCTTTGTCTTCACACCAAAAGGCAGCGTAATCGCACTGCCGGGTGGGTCGACTCCGGTCGATTTTGCATACTCCGTTCATACCGATGTCGGAAACCGTTGCGCAGGAGCAAAGGTTAATGGACGTTTAGTTCCGCTTGAAACAAAACTTTCAAATGGAGACGTTGTTGAAGTGGTCACAAATAAATCTCCTACCGCCAGCCCATCGCGTGACTGGCTCAACTTTGTAAAGAGCCCACGTGCACGCTCAAAGATAAAGGCGTGGTTTTCAAAGGAACGACGCGAAGAGGCGGTCGATGCTGGTCGAGAGTCAATAGCAAGACAGATGCGCAAGGCAGGGCTTCCGCTACAGAAAATTTTTGCGGGCCACTCACTTCTCGAACTTGCTCACGAACTTCGCTATCCAGATATCGATGCTTTATATATCGCTGTCGGAGATGGTCATGTATCGGCTGCATCGATCATTGAGAAGTTGGTCGCTGCACTAGGAGTCGAGGATTCACATCCTGAGCCAACCATTGAATATATCCCCACCGGTGTCCAAGCCACGAGACGATCAAGCAGTGCAATCGAAGTTGAGGGCGTTGGTGATGTTCTCGTCAAGCTAGCACGTTGTTGTACGCCCGTTCCAGGTGATGCGATTCTCGGATTTATCACAAAGGGAAGTGGTGTCTCAGTTCACCGCAGCGACTGCATCAATAGTGATGATCTAAGACTTAATCAAGCGGAGCGAATTGTAAAAGTGCGATGGTTAGCCGGAGCTGGCTCACTCTTTCTTGTTAACATCCAAGTTGAAGCCCTCGATCGCGCACGTCTTTTGGCAGATGTCACACGCACGTTGTCAGAGCAGCACGTCAATATCTTGAGTGCATCTGTGAGTACGTCAAAAGACCGTGTAGCCATTTCGAAGTTCACCTTCGAAATGGCAGATGCAACACATCTTGATTCGGTCTTAGCTGCCGTGCGTAGTGTTGAAGGCGTCTACGACGTGTATAGAAGCTAGTGGTTAGCTAAATTCGCTTAAGTTCTTCTGCGCCTCTGCCAACCACACCTTACGTGCCTCGGCTGATTCACGAGCTTCCTTGGCCTTCTTTTCGTTGCCAGCTTGAGCAGATTTCTCTGCGACCTTCTCGTAATTTTCAATCGCAGCCGCGAGTTGTGCGACAACATCTGCAGCGCGAGCCTTGGCTGCAGGATCGCTCTTACGCCACACCTCAGCCTCAGCGGATTTTATTGCTGCTTCAACTGCATGCACACGTGCATCAAATGCGGCACGCTTTTCACGTTGAGTGATTCCGATCTTCTCCCATTCGCGCATCAATTCGCGGAATTCATTCTTCGCGACCTTAACGTCGGTGAATGGAAGCAGACCTTCAATTGTAAGAATGAGGGCTTCACGCTTTTCAAGGTTTGCAACCATTGAAACTTCACGCTTTTCCAGATCCGCGTTCTTCGCTGCGAAGAATGCATCCTGAGATTTCTTAAATCGAGCCCACATCGCCGCATCATCACGTGGCTTACCGCGACCGGCCGCCTTCCATGAATCCATCAGAGTTTTAAAGCGTCGAGCAGTAGCAACCCAATCTGTTGATGTCGCTAACTTCTCAGCCTCTTCAACTATCGCAATCTTCGCTGTGGAGACAACGCTTGATGTTGCTTCGAGAGCGGCAAAGTGTGTACGTCTGCGCTTATCAAACTTATTTCGGGAAGCAGAAAAGCGCTTCCATAGATCGGCATCTGCCTTCTTATCTAGGCGTGGCGCACTCTTCCATTCATCTAGAAGAGTCTTCAGACGCTCTCCGGTTGCCTTCCAACTCTCTGAGAGAGCGAGAGATTCTGCCTCAGCGACGATCTTCTCTTTCTCGATAAGAACTTGTTCGCGACGAGCAGCCTTCTGCGCTGCCTCAGCCTCTTTCTTGGCTTCAAACTTTTCGCGATGCCCCTCAATCAGCGGTTCAATCTGTTCTACTGATGCTGCGAGCGCTGCGAGATCTCCAACACCGTTGAGTTCACGAACTTGCTGACGCAATTTCTTTACCGCTTCATACGCATCATCTGGAACCATGGCACCGGAAGTAATACGTGCAGCAGTGAGAGCAACATCAGATGCGAGTGATTCAAATTTTCTGACAAAGTATGCCAGCGCTTCTTCAGGGCTCTTGCCTGGGTATGAACCAACAATCTTTTCACCCTCTGGGGTGCGTACGTAAACATTGCCATCATCGCCGACTCGACCAAATTGTGATGGATCACCGATCAATGCAGAAGCGGCACTCATTTGAGGTGCGATCTGTGATGGGTTTGGATTCTCCGTGGTCATAGTCATTCCTTTCAGCGCGTTGGCCTGTGTGGCCTTCGTTAATGCAACCAATGATGGGAGGACAAAGGTACCCTGTCTTACTAACGCCTCAAAAATTGAGCGTGATTATGGCGTGCACGGAGGCCTCATATGTTGATTCGAGTCCATCCCGCCCCTATGTACGCCACGAATTGTTGGATTTTGGCCGCTGAAAAAGGTTCTGAGTGCATCATTGTTGATCCTGGTATGCCAGATATCAGCGCTGAGATTGAGATGATTGTCGAAGAAGAGGGACTTAAGCCAGTTGCAGTTCTCCTTACCCACGGTCATCTCGACCATACATTCTCTGTAATTCCTTTGGCTGATGGCTATGGAATTCCTGCCTACATCCATAGCGAAGATCGCAGAGCGCTACTACATCCAGAAATTGTCCATGGAGAAGAATTCATTGCCTCTTTTTTAAGTGGCAGCACCTTGAGTGAACCTAATCAAGTACTTGAGCTAAAGAACAATCAGAAGTTCGAAGCCGTTGGATTGAATATCACTGCGATCCACGCTCCAGGACACACAGCGGGATCGCTGATGTTTACCGTCAATGATGAATGCTTGATAAGTGGCGATGTTCTATTTGCAGGCTCAATTGGGCGAACTGATCTACCTTCTGGATCTCACGAGGCGATGCAACGAACGCTGATGACGAAGATTCTGCCTCTAGGAGATCATTTACGCGTTCTTCCGGGACATGGACCGGACACAACAATTGAATATGAGCGCAGAACTAATCCATATCTGAAACAATTACGCTCATGAAGCGCGAACAAATACAAGCACCTAAAGGTGTCAGTGAATATGTTCCGCCGCGATCTGCCAGTTTTGAATGGATCCGCGACCAACTAATCGCCCCAGCGAAAGCTGCTGGGTATCAACTCATGGAGTTGCCAGTCTTTGAAGATACAAATCTCTTCTCCCGTGGCGTCGGTGAATCTACCGATGTAGTCAGCAAAGAGATGTACACCTTCGAGGATCGAGGTGGAAGATCAATCACCTTACGCCCTGAAGGAACTGCAGGTGTGATGCGCGCTGTGATCGAACATTCACTTGACCGCGGACAGTTGCCGGTAAAAGTTTTTTACTCCGGTGCATACTTTCGCGCAGAACGTCCTCAAGCAGGTCGCTATCGACAGTTCTATCAAGTAGGAGTTGAATCCATCGGCCTTGATGATCCTGCTATCGATGCTGAAATCATCGCCCTTGCAGATACCGCCTTTAAGAACATTGGCTTGAGGAAGTACCGTCTTGAGATCACTTCCCTTGGTGATGTGCAATCTAGAGCAGCACATAAAGTTGATCTCGTGGCATTCTTAAAGACTCTTGATCTTGATGAGGCTACCCAAGCTCGCGCTGAAATAAACCCTTTACGACTCTTTGACGATAAGCGCGAAGAAGTACGAAAGAAAATGTTGAAGGCTCCCTTGTTGATGGATTACCTCTCCGAAACTTCGCGCGAGAATTTCTCCCAGGTATGTAGCTATTTGGATGCACTTGGAATCACCTACACAGTTAATCCTCGAATGGTTCGTGGGTTGGATTACTACACCGGCACCACCTTTGAATTTATTCACGAAGATCTGGGTGCGCAATCTGGCATCGGTGGCGGCGGACGATACGACGGTTTGATGGAGACGCTAGGTGGCGCTGATCTATCAGGAATTGGTTTCGGCCTTGGAGTAGATCGAATTCTTTTGGCGGCAGAGGCAGAAGGTGTGTTAGTTGAGAATCAATTTGCAAGTGATCTCTTCATTATTCCTTTAGGTCATCCTGCAAAGGAGATGGCTCTATCAGTGGCCCAAAATCTCAGGCAGAGTGGGTTTAAGGTCGAAATTGCCTTCGGTGATCGAGCTCTCAAGGGTGCAATGAAGGCTGCCGATAAGTCAGGGAGTGCGTTCGCGATAGTTCTGGGGGAGAGCGAGTTAACTTCTGGCGCTGTGGAGCTTAAGCGAATGAAAGATGGCGAACTTTCCTCGGTTAAGATTAGCGATCTAGGAAAAGCCCTTTCCGCGCACGCATAGTCATTTGATAGAAAGTAGTTGAAAGTAATGATTCGTACCCATGATGCGGGATCCCTTCGTGACAGTCACGAGGGTCAGACAGTCACACTCGCCGGTTGGGTATCTCGACGTCGAGATCATGGTGGAGTGGCATTTATTGATCTTCGCGATGCGACAGGTTCAGTTCAGGTTGTCATCCGCGATGAAGTGATAGCGGGATCTTTACGTGCTGAGTGGTGCTTAGCAATTACTGGCGAAGTAGTGGCCCGTCCTGCAGGAAATGAGAATGACGGCCTACCAACTGGTGCTATTGAAGTAATGGGAGATTCAGTAACGGTGTTGAGCGAGTCAGCGCCACTGCCCTTTCCTGTCGATACCGGTGTTGAATCTGAAATTTCTGAAGAGGTACGCCTGCGCTACAGATATCTTGACCTGCGACGCGAAGGTCCTGCTGCGAATTTACGATTGAGATCTCGCGTTACATCGGCAATTAGACGAGCAATGGATGAGCTTGATTTTCTTGAGATTGAAACCCCGTACCTCACTCGCTCAACGCCTGAAGGTGCACGTGACTTCCTTGTTCCCGTTCGTCTCCAACCAGGCAGTTGGTATGCCCTTCCACAATCACCGCAACTATTTAAGCAGTTGTTGATGGTTGCAGGGATGGAGCGCTACTACCAGATAGCTCGCTGCTTCCGCGATGAAGACTTCCGTGCAGACCGCCAACCTGAATTTACGCAACTAGATATTGAAATGTCATTTATCGATCAGGCCGACATCATCGCCGTTGCTGAGAAGATTTTGGTCGACATTTGGAAAGACAGCTTGGGCTACACGATTGCGACTCCGATTCCTCATATGACTTACAGAGATGCGATGAATCTTTACGGTTCAGATAAGCCAGATCTTCGCTTCGGTAATGAGTTGGTAGATGTAACAGATTTCTTTAAGGAGACTCCGTTTAGAGTTTTCCAATCAGAGTACGTGGGTGCAGTAGTCATGCCAGGTGGGGCCAATTCTCCGCGACGAGAACTCGATGCGTGGCAGGATTGGGCGAAGGCGCGCGGGGCTAAAGGATTGGCATACATTCTTCTCAATGATGATGGAACTCTCGGTGGTCCCGTCTCAAAAAATATCTCTGACTCTGAACAGGCAGGTATCGCCGACAAAGTCGGAGCCAAGAAGGGCGATGCGATCTTTTTCGCCGCAGGAGATAAGGCATCCTCTCAAGCACTATTAGGTGCAGTTCGAATTGAAATTGGAAAGCGATGCAATCTCATCGAAGAGGGTGCATGGAAGTTTGTCTGGGTAGTTGATGCACCAATGTTTGAACCGACCGATGGTGGGGGATGGACTGCAGTGCACCACCCATTTACTGGACCTAAACCAGAATTTGCTTCCACATTTTCGCAAGATCCTGCGAATGCTCTTGCCTACGCTTATGACATTGTTCTCAATGGCACCGAGCTCGGCGGTGGTTCGATTCGTATCCACGATAAAGAGATTCAACGCGAAGTTTTCCGAGTCATTGGACTGAGTGATGAAGAAGCCGATAGTAAGTTTGGATTTCTTCTGGAGGCATTTAATTACGGACCTCCACCCCATGGCGGAATCGCTCTTGGTCTAGATCGCGTCTGCGCATTGCTCACAGGCAGTGATTCAATTCGTGAAGTAATCGCCTTTCCGAAAACTGCAAGTGGTGGAGATCCACTCACTGGAGCACCGACTCCGATCACAACTGCTCAGCGACGAGAGAGTGGCATTGATTTCAAGCCAGAGGTGCCCGCGAAATAAGCCGATCGGGTAGGCTTAGCTTCATACTTCATTGATGAACGGGGGACTCCTCATGGGTCCAGGTGGAATTGCAACAATTATTGCTGCTGCGGCGCTCTTTGTTATCGCCTGCGCGGTCGCCTATGCAGTGGTTCGTCTTGGTCGTTTCATCGACGAGGCGAGCCTCTCTCTAGCGACCATGACTACTGAGACAACACCATTGATTCAAGAATCTACTCGAACCCTTGAACTCATCAATAGCCCTCTCGAATCTTTCGCAAAAATTACTAAGAACGTCGAAAACGTGACTACAAAAGTTTCTGAGGCCACTACTGACTTTATCGATCACAGCGGACCTGCGGTGAAAGTTGCTAGCGCTCTTTTGACTGCAGCACAGGCTGGTAAGACTCGCAGCAAGAAGAAGAAGAAGAAGGCTGAGTGAGTGTAGTTCGTGGAATCAGCGGAGATCCGCGCACGTTGGTTGCGCTTTTTTGAGTCAGGTAACTCTCTCGGGTTAGATCACACACTTGTCCCATCAGCATCGCTCATCGCTGACGATCCAAACCTGTTGCTGGTCAATGCCGGAATGGTTCCCTTCAAACCATTTTTTCTTGGAGAAGTGACCCCGCCGTATGCGCGAGCAACATCAGTGCAGAAGTGTGTACGAACGTTAGATATCGATGAAGTAGGTAAGACAACTCGACATGCATCGTTTTTTCAAATGTGTGGAAATTTCTCGTTCGGTGATTATTTCAAGG
>JBILRA010000072.1:0-5366 GCA_044372915.1 Candidatus Planktophila sp. | reverse complement strand
GCGTGAGGTTTGCGCATTATTGATGCGTAAGACCCAGCCAAGACTGCCTCAGTTTCTCTCTTTTTCTACGATTTAAAAATAGATTAGAAAATTAGGAATCTATTTCTTGCTGCCACTTGAGCAGAATTTCAAACGCTTTATCGAAACTATCGACAACGTATCCTACATCTTCAACGCATCCACGGACAAAAAGGTTGATGCCTTTACCATCGATCATGTTGCGATCTCTGATGACGCGAGTGTCGGTAACGAGGCCGATAATCCCCTTTTTACTCTTGTCATGGCGCATCTCAGACCAGAAAATGCCGATCTCAGTTGCTGTTCCATCATCGACCATTGGGCCATCCAGAAGAGCCAAAACAACATTTGCACCGAGAACCTCTTTAGCATCAGTGTCGAAGATGAACTTTGTTGTGATGGGATCTGGAAGGGCTATCTCATGGGGCACGAAGACCTCCATGCCGGCATCGCGCATTCGCTTTGCGCATTGATCGATATAAGAACGCTCATATGGGGTAAAGAGTGGACCGGCAAAATAAATTTTCATTTTTAGTACATCACAGTCTTAGTTAGGTGGTGGGGCCAATGTGTTGCGTGGTAAGTCTTCCAGAACCGGAAATCAACCTGAGGTTGAAGTAAGGGATCCATTCCTGGACGTCGTTTATTGATCTCTTCGGTGAGTTTTGCAATCACAAAGATCGAACTGGCACGCAATTCGATCTCTGCATCGCTATCACGCTTAACTTCCGTAAGTGAATTAATCTGTTTCTCTAGTTCGGGTGCGTATTCAAAAATTCCCATCACGCGCAAGCCAACGGGAACAATGTAATCAGCAAAGGCGCTAAGTTTTTCGGCATCCTCTAACTTCCAAGCACCTCGTGGAGAGAGGGCTAAGTGCATTCCCCAGATTCCGAGTTGGGCCAACTTATAAATGTGTATATCGGTTCCGTGGAAGTTGCTGACATCGCGAAAACGGGGGAATTCCGTCGTCAACCGCTCAAGTAGCCCATCGCCATCGGCATAAAGCTTGGGTGCACATGAGCGAACAAAACGCGAATAACGGCCTTGATACTTCTCAACGAGAACTCGTCCGACCTCATTAAAAAGTGTTACTCGCTCATCTAACATCGGCATCTCAATTGTTCCGGAAAACACCGATTCAAGGTCCTTGCGCGTGACCTTGGCCAAATACTCGCCACTAAAAAATGGGATTCCCGAGTTTATCGCCCGGTGTAGGCAAGCGAGCATGGCTTCTGAATCACACCACCGCTTGCCCATGTAATCAGTTTCAAACTTGATTCCTGTTGAAAAATCTGTGAAGGCGAAATTCATCGTGTTCACAACTAAAGTGAAATCCATAAGGACATCAGGATCATTACCGAAATCAAAGAGCATGGAGCCATCAGGCTTTGCAAACTCTTCGTAGGCCATCCAATCAGCCACTGTCGAAATTTTTTCCGAGTTTATCTGTACAAGTGATGCTTCACGTACTACCTGGCTGACGGTTGAAAGCACAGGGGTATCCCAATGAACAGTTGACATTATCTCCCCTTACTCAGAACCGCGACGGTATGGCATGCCGGCCATTGCGGGTGGCGTAAGTCTTTGCGCCAAGAAGGTGAGAACTATCAGTGTTGCAAAGTTTGGAAAAACAGTGACAAATTCTTGAGGAATGATATCTACGCGCTGATTAACCCACAGTCCAAAGGCAGCGATACCAATTGAAATCGCTGCAAACTTCCAGCGACGTGAAATTGAGTAGTAGATACCTAGTATCGCCGCAACAATTCCTGCAACCATCACTAGGGACATCACCGATTCACTTTGGCGTACTCGTAGCGCATCGGTGAAGCCGAAGAGCATGGAACCTGCAAAAACTCCTCCTGGTTTCCAATTGCCGAAGATCACAGTTGCAAGTCCGATAAATCCTCGACCCGCCGTCTGTCCCTCGCGATACACAGAGGATGCGACAAGAGCTAGATATGCACCTCCAAGAGAAGCCAACATTCCCGAGACCGAAATCGCAATGTAGCGAATTCGGTAGACGTTAATTCCCAATGATTCTGCTGCCATTGGATTCTCACCTGAGAATCTCATGCGAAGCCCAAACTTGCTGCGCCAGAGTATCCATGATGTGAGAGGCACAAGAAGCAATAACGCAACTGTCACAAGTGAGAGATCTTTTGTGAAGCCATGTAGCACCCCGGCAAGATTTGAAATAAAGAAGATGTTCTGTGCATCAATTTTTTCAAGAAGGGGGGCAATGATTGGGATGGTAAAGGTTGGGAAAGAGTCAACGGGTGGAGATACTGTGCGGTCTCCACCTACTGGCGGGAAGAAGATTCCAGAGAGATAGCGAGCTCCACCTGCAGCGATGAGGTTAATTGCCAAGCCCGATACTGCTTGATCGATTCCAATTTTTACAGTCAAAATTGCGTGGAAGAAGCCTGAAGCGAGTCCGAAGATTGCAGCTGCTGCAAATCCAACAAGTGGGCCGTGTAAATAGCCAAACCATGCCGCTGTCCATGTACCAACGATCATCATTCCTTCAAGGCCAATATTAATGACACCCGCTCGTTCAGCCCACAAGCCACCAAGCCCAGCCATCAAGAGTGGAATTGCAAAGCGTAAAGTCGCACCGGATGTTCCTGGTGAAGTGATATCTGTCGCGCCCGTTATCCATTCAACGAGTGAGATGATGAAGAAGAGGCCGGCAATGGCTAAAGTGATACGAGCTGGCGATGTAAAGAACTTCTTAGCCTTGCTTACTTTCTTCTCAGGAGTTTTAGTTGTCATTACTGTGATTCCTTTAGGCTAGAGGCTTCCACATTTACTTTTCCTACAGCCCGCTGCTGTTGACGTAGATTGACTCGAGCAACAACTTCATAGGCAATAACAATCGAAAGAACGATTGTTCCTTGCATCACGATGACAATTTCTGGCGGAACACCTTCAAATTCAAGAACAGGTGCGGTGCGCTCCAAGAATGACCATAGAAATGCGGCGAAGAAAATCCCTACAGGATGGTTTCTACCCAAAAGAGCCAGCGCTAAACCGGTGAAGGCATAGCCAGCAGGAAATGCCATACTGTAGGAATGGGTATCAGAGAGCAGAGTTCCGATTCCTACAAGACCAGCGATTGCACCAGAGAGAACAGTTGTAATGAAGATCATTCCTGGAGCATTTACACCACTTGATCGTGCCGCTCTAAAAGATAATCCGGTTGCACGAAGATTAAATCCAAAGACAGTTTTATTGAGCATCACCCAATAAGCGATACCGACAGCGATTGCGACAAAGAGGAATGAGTAAATCTCTCCATCAAAAGCTTTGATTGTTGGCATTTGGCCGCTGAGAGGAATCTGCCTTGTTTGAAGATTCTGGGATCCTTCAGGCAATGTGCCAAGCAAATCTTCACTGAGTAGGAATGCGATAATCGCTGCTGCAATAAAATTGAGCATAATGTTGCTGATAACTTCAGATACCCCGCGGCGAACTTTGAGGTATCCGGCAATCGCTGCCCATAATCCACCCGCAAGCATTGCAGTAATAATAATCAAGGTCACATGGAGAATCGGAGGAAGGTTTACCGCCGCTCCAACGACTGCACCGAAGAATGCACCCATTCGATACTGGCCATCGATACCGATATTAAAGAGCAACATTTTGAAACCAATTGCCGCGGCAACTCCAGCCATGTAATAGGCGATTGTCTGATTGAGTTCAGAGACAAGATTTCGTGGCTGGAAACCGTAAGAAATCATTTCAGCAAAGATGTCAAAGGGGTTGACGCCACGTATGGTCAAAATAATGTAGACAAAAACTAGAGAACTTAAGATCGCTGCAACGGGTGCGAGCGTTCCCCAAAAAATTCTGCTCTTTGTCATGCGCTGATTGCTCCAGTCATTGCTAGGCCAAGATCTTCAGCCGTTGTGGTTGCAGGATTGAGAACTGAAACGATGCTCCCACTGTAGATAACAGCGATTCGATCAGAGAGGGAGAACAGCTCTTCAAGGTCAGCTGAGATGAGCAAGATTCCAGCACCTCGCGTGCGAGCCTTCATTAGTTGCTCCCAAATAATTGCTTGTGCTCCGACGTCAACGCCACGAGTAGGTTGGGCAGCGATAATCAAATCTGGATCACCACTGAGCTCGCGGCCGACAATAAACTTCTGCTGGTTTCCACCTGATAGTGCACTCGCCAAGACATTCACCCCTGGGGTACGCACATCGAATTCTTTGACAACTCGCTTAGAGTCTTCTGCGGCAGAACCTTTATTCACCCAAATTCCCTTTGCCATCGGCGCTGAGAACTGGTGACCAAGAATGCGGTTCTCCCATAAGGGTGCAGACATAAGGAGGCCATCGCGTTGGCGATCTTGTGGAATGTAGCCCACGCCTGCATTTCTAATCTCTCTCGTTGGTGTTGTCGCTGCATCAAGTCCGAGTACTTCGACACTTCCAGATGAAGGCTTCATCAATCCCATGATTAGTTCAATAAGTTCGCTTTGGCCATTTCCCTCAACCCCGGCCAAACCAAGGATCTCTCCCCCATGAAGATCAAGATTGAGTCCCCGAAGAATCTCTCTTCCATCGGCGCGTGAATAAGAGGCGCTCTTTATAGTCAAAATGCTCGTGGCGCTAATGTTCTGTGCGCCAGCTTTCGGCTTCGGTAGTTCACCGCCAACCATCAACTCTGCGAGCTCTTTCTTATTCGTCTCTTGAGGTCTACGAGAAGCAACGGTGGTGCCTTGGCGCATAATTGTTATGTCATCTGCGATTGATAGCACTTCATCTAGTTTATGAGAGATGAAGAGCACAGTAAGCCCCTTATTTACAAGCTCACGTAAGTTAGTGAATAGCTCTGAAACTTCTTGAGGAACCAATACTGCTGTTGGCTCATCAAGGATCAAAATCTTTGCGCCGCGGAATAGCACCTTAGCAATTTCAACTCTTTGTCGTTCTCCGACACCAAGATTAGCCATGGACTCATCAGGATCGATATCTAACTGATATGTCTCGGCAATTTCTAGCAACTTCCTTCGCGCTTCATCAAATTTAATGACGAAACCAAAACGTGAAGGTTCACTACCTAAGATAACATTTTCAAGCACGGTGGCGTTATCGGCCAACTTAAAATGTTGGTGGACCATTCCAATACCAAGTGCGATCGCATCTTGCGGCGACTTTAGGGTGACTTCTTTATCAAGGACTTTAATCGATCCCGCATCGGGACGAACAAGGCCATAAAGGATTTTCATCAACGTGGATTTTCCTGCTCCATTTTCACCAATAATTGCATGAATTGAACCTTCACGAACATGAAGTGAGACACCTTGGTTTGCAATAACTCCAGGGTATTTCTTC
>JBILRA010000019.1:0-19585 GCA_044372915.1 Candidatus Planktophila sp. | reverse complement strand
ATCACTGCTACCGCAGGATCGGGGAGCTGTGGTCTAACCGCACGAATCGCTGAGGGAATTAACTATCTCGGAGACACCTCAACTGCTCTATCGATCACTACCGCAAAGGCTGACGGACCTGAAGTGCGAGTGGGAGAAACTATTCCGGTTGCATATACAGGCTCTACTGCGGTGATTACACCGACATTTACTGTCAGTGGATTGAAGCTCACTGATGTTGCCAGCACATCCTTGACCCTCACATTCACAAATGTTGGTGATACTTCTTACTCAAGTACAACTGCGCCAACGCTAGGAGGCACTTATCGAATTAATCCATCCGCCTTATCACTTACATCAGGATCGCTAGCTAACTACAACTCCCCGATATACGTGTTCGCAGAATTTGTGATCGAGCCAATTGACCAACCTGATTTGATTTTGACAAATTTGACCGGTGACCTAGCCTTCCCTGTTACCTTGCGAACAACAGGTGGACATCCATCAACCCCAGCTGTTACATACACGGCCATTAATGGAACGGCTACAAATTGCCGGATTGCGTATGGTGTTCTCTCGAATTCCGGAGGCCAAAGTGTCTGGTATCTACAGGCGGATTCAGCAGGAAGCTGTTCTGTTATTGCCACTAAACCTGCTGATCGAAATTATCGTATTGCAATATCTGATACCTCAACTGTTACAGTTCTTGAGTTTAGGGTTTATGTAGTTCCTGAAGTCACAAATCCAACAACTGGAATTACAATCACGCCGACAGTTCCGTTGACAAAAGGTCCAGATGTTTGCACAACTGGTTGTGTCCCACGAATACTTTCGTTTAACGTTTACACCCGTTTTGTCGGTGAGATGTTGGTAATCACCGGAACCAACTTCACCGGAACCACCCAGGTGATCTTCAATGTCTTTACCCCGGCTACTAATTTCAATGTGGACTCAGATACTCAAATAACGGTGCAGGTCCCTACGGGACTCCCGGCAGGGGAGACGGGGATAGAAGTAGTTGCCCCAGGCGGGACTTCGGCGCGCAATTTTGACCTCGAGATCCAATAGGCGGGGTTAACGGGTCTAGCCTAAAAAGGTAGACTGACAGCCTAATTTAGGCGTATTTTTTCGGGGAGCAAACGTGGAATTGGGTATGCCAGATACGGCAGAGAAGTCAGGGCGTTTTTCGTCTCGTGGCTTTCGCCTCACTCTGCTTGCTGTGATTGTTTCACTGCTTGGAACCACTTTCGCGATCAATGTAACCATTAATGGAAACAACCGAGTCGAATTCGGGCAAGGCCTCTATCGGATTACTTCATGCGATCAATTCATGAATGTCAATCTTAAATCCGGAAGTGCTTTCGCTGACGGTCTCTCTCGTGTCGAAAGTATCGAACTCTCAGGTCTAGATGTTGGGCGCTGTGCCAACACATCGATTCGCTTGCGTCTGTATGAAACATCAACTCCGACACCCATGAACATTTTCAATAACATTGCCTACTCAAGTAGAGGAACTTCTTACCCTTGTTGTACCGAGACCGGAACATCAGTCATCATGGTAATTGCAGCAAATGCAACCCAGGCAACTGCTGCACAAAGTGTGACGCTGATTAGCCCATCGGGCAGAAACATTAGTTACGGAGATCGTCACCAGAGCATCCGCTATGAATCAACCACCGCAATCTTTTCAATTACATTTGCCAGCCCACTTGCAATCATGAGAGATGTTGCAAAGACAACACTTGAGTCCGCGGCAAATGGCTAAGTTTGATCTCGAGCTCTGGGGAAAGCGGGTTCGCAAGGTTCTTGTCTCCTCGCTTGTACTACCGCTACTTTCAATTCTTCCGGTTGCACCCAGTGCCCAGGCAGGTGTTACAACAATTACGGCTCCACAAAACATAACTGCATCTGCGAACCCAGGGGTGATTGACTTAAGCTGGTCAGCACCTGCAACCGGATCTGGTTTAGTGACGGGTTACAGAGTCGAATACTCCACAGATGGTTCATCGTGGACCGTTGCAACGTCAAGCCTCTCCTCGGCAACAACAACGTATTCCATATCTGGATTGACAGTTGGAACCGCTTACTACACACGCGTCGCTGCATTGTTTTCGGGCGGCACAGCCCCATACGGCTATCCCTGGACAACGTTGTACGCGACAACCACACCCAATCGAAGCGGAAATAGCATTGTTTATTCTTCTGGATTGGGACTAGCCGCAGCTGGGTCGCAGTCGGCCAACACTAATGCGAGTGCCGCATTCACGCGTGTTCGTTACAGATTGCAACACACTGTGAGTGGCACCTTGCGGTACGTAAATGTGGACTTTGCGCGATGGAGTGAAAAGACACTTAATCAGTACACTGACGGAACTACTTACACAACACCGGCTGCAAGCATTGCTAATTTGAGTGTTCCTTCACTGGATAACGTATTTTTCATCCAAACAAATGTATCTGACCTGACAGTAGAATCAAGCCTTTCCACTCTCAATGACAATGGGCTATCAGGTCGACTTGAGATTTGGCCAACAAATTACGAAGCCTCTCTCAACTCCACACTTTCGGGAGGAAACGGAAGTATTTATGACACAAATGACCGCCCCGCCAAATCTGGTTCAGGCAGCATTTATGGATCCTTTCAAGTACACGACTTAACAAATTCTAGACCAGTTCTCATCTGGAATGATCACAGCAGTGCTTCCGCACCCGATATTGGCGTTGGTCCGAGCAGTTGCGGCAACGGACACACTGATTGGACTTTTTGTGATGGCAGCACTACTAATTTTCAATTACAAATTTTCATTAACAAACCCATCACATTAACTGCGGCACAGTTATCCTTTAATGCAAACAGTCCAACAAGCGGAACTGTCCCATCAACAATCTCTGGGTCGGGAAATGTCACTATTCCAGCAAATACTGGATCATTGACTCGAACAGGGTTTTCTTTCAGTGGTTGGAATACGCTAGCCAACGGCAGTGGCACAAATTACGCAGTTGGTTCAAATTTTAGTTTAAATAGCAACATCACACTCTTTGCGCGCTGGCTACCCCTAATTGTTTACGATAGGAATGGAAACACTACGAGTTCAGCTTTAGTTCCAACCTCACAAACGATTCTTCCATCGCCCTCGCAAAACACACTTACCACTGCAGTCGGTCTTGGAAGAGATGGTTACACGTTTGGCGGTTGGAATACTTCTGCTAATGGCAGTGGTGTTTCTTATCCTTCAACAAATACATCACTCGCTGGTTTACCAACACCATTTCTGCGCCTAGAAGCTGAAAATTTCAACACTTCAACAAATCAATGGGTAGCAACAAACGGTACGACAAGATCTGGTGGCAGCATAAGAGGAACAGTTTCTAAAGTAACGAGCACTTCTGCAGCGGGGACAACGGCCACTTTTCCGGTGGTGAAAGGTGGGACCACTGCCGGAATCACGCTTACAGATGTGCGCCTTCCCGATTACACATTTTGTTCTGTGGCAAGAATTCCAACACCAACCACTGTTGGTTCTACTACTGCGGGTGGAAGACTCTTCGATGCCGCAATTGGTGCTGGAAATTGGTTAAGTGGGTATTGGGCTGGCTATATGAATCGATTCTGGAAAGAGGGCTGGTTCAGTTCACCAAACACAGCAAATGATGGAAACTTCCATTTGATTTGTGATCGAAAGAATTCGGTGCGATGGGATGGTTCACTTTCAGGTACGTCAGGCGGAAGCACGACAGATTTACCTCAGCTAACCATTAACAATGGAAATTACACATCACCAGGTGGCGCAGCAGCATCCGAAGCCTCAGATTGGGAAGTGGCTGAAGTTTTGATCTACAACACGACACTGTCGGACTCTCAAGTTCTACAAATTGAGGGCTACCTTAAGCACCGCTACGGCTTGACCGGTGCAGCCAGTGCTGTTGCCGCGCCGGTGGCATTTACAACTTTTGAAACTTCGACAGGAACCACGCTTTTCGCACAGTGGAACTCCACAATTACTTATCAGAGTACGGGACAAACGAGTGGAACCGTTCCTGCAAATTCAGTAATCCCTCCAAGGGGCGGAAATCTTGCACTCAACACCGGGAACTTAGTACTTTCTGGAAACAATCTAATTGGTTGGAATACCCAAAGCAATGGACTAGGAATTAGGTATCCATTGGGTAGCGCGTACACGCCCACAGGAAATACCACTTTGCATGCCCAATATGTACCGGTCATAAACTTTCCGACAGTTGCCTATAACCCAACAACGTTAGCAATTGGTGCGGGAGCTGGCGGGCGAAGTGAGACCTTTACTGCCACCGGCGGATTTGGAGCGCGAACTTTTTCCGTCTCTCCAGTCCGATCTGGATTTTCGATTGATACTTCTACTGCAAATGGCGTAGCGCTCGTGGTTTCTCCATTAGTTGCCAATGGAACTTACCTAGAGACAATCACTGTTACCGATGCTGCTGGATTCTCTGTCAACCACGTTGTAACGGTCACCGTAGCATCATCTGTGCGCTTTGATACTTCAACAGCGACAACGATCATTACAACTCATCGCAAAGGTGCATCACTTCGGCTGAACACAGTAAATGGCGTTGGGACCAAGGTATTCACAATGACGCCAGCAGCGGCTGGAATCAGTTTGGATACAAGTACGGCCTCGAGTGGATTTGCGACACTGAGGGTTGATACATTCACTGCAAACGGAACATTCACGCAGGTAATGACCGTAACCGATAATACGAGAATCAGGTCAACGTTTTCCGTAACGATAGTGGTTAACGCACCACCTACGCTCTCATCCGTATCGGCGATAGTGACATCGCCCGTCCTGGATAGTCTCAGACTTAATCTCGACGCAGGTGATCGAGCGAGTTATTCTGGAGCCGGAACGACGTGGACTGATTTAAGCAGTAATGGAAAGAGTCCAACATGGGATTCGGCAACAGGCGGAATTTTTAACCTAAATGGATCTTCGCAGCATGCAACAACTTCAAACCTAGGAGCAGTTGATGTCTTTTCAGTTGAGACATGGGTGAAGTTTGATTCATTAAATAACTCTACTAATTACCCATGTTTGGTCTCAGATAATTTTCTTGGCGGGACAGGCGGAGTGATCAATTATTCAATCTGTTTTACCGGGAGTAATGAGATAAAAGGTGGGTATTGGCGATCTTCTGCAAATAAATGGGCATATACGCCGGGATTCACACCTTTGCCCAATACTTGGTACCACTTTGTTTATACAGTGAGCAAGAGTGGTTCCATTTACACTTCGACACTTTATCAAAATGGGAATGTAGTTGGTTCGACGACAGACACAATGATTCCTGGAAACTCTGGAAGCGTGACGTTTATAGGAAAACGCTGGGGCACGGTTGCAGATTTCCCAGAATACATTAGGGGCTCAATTCCAATTGTTCGTGTGTATAACCGAGCACTATCGACCACTGAGGTCTCACAGAACTACAATGCTGTTCTTCCACGCTTCACAAACAACCCTACAAACCAGATAACGATAACTACGACTGAGAGCATTACCGCTTCCTCCAGTATTTTCTACGCAGGGCTTGGTACAGGAAACAAGACTTTCGCATTATCAAATGCCACCGCGGGAATATCGATTGATACAGCAACAGCTAATACCGTTCGAGTAAATCTGGCGAATACACTGTCTGCGACCAGCACAACAGCGCTGCGTTCCATTAGCCAAGTAATCACTGCAACAGATACAAGTGGAATTACAGCTGCAACACCTGTTTATGTCACCACGGTAATTAATCCTCGAATTATCATCACCGATGCAACTCCTGGGAATCTCACAACAACCTTCGGTCGAATCGCTTACGACACCTTTACCGCAACGCAAGGCACAGGGCTTAAGACTTTCACTGTCGTCAGTTCATCATTCCCATCCGCATTTGCAATGACTAATCCAAGCGCAAATGTCGGACTCTTGACAGTGGCTAACAATCTTCCTGTTGGTACTTACACTCTCACGATTACAGCAACGGATGCAGTTGGAGCTACTACTAACTTTGCACTCACTGTTGTAGTTAATCCAGTCCCAACGATTGCGGGCGCAACAGGAAATACCTTAACCACAACGCTCGGCCGGCCGGCATCGTTACGAGTGAATATTGTTGGTGGTACCGGTACTCGAACTATTGCGTGGACTAGCCCTCAGGCAGGAATAACTATTGACAGTACGACACTCGCTGCACAAAACTTCATCACTTTGACCGCTTCTTCTGCGGTCCCCGTTCGTACGTATTCATTCTCGATTGCAGCCACTGATTCATCAAGCGCTCGTGTTGCAGACACATTTACAGTAATCGTAAACCGCTGGCCGGTGATTGGAGCGGGATCAGTTGTACAGAGCGGTCTAGTGGTTAACCTTGATGCATCCACATATTCCGGAAGTGGAAGCTGGTTAGACTCGTCTGGCTTTGGGCGACATGCGGTTGGCGCAACTGCCTCAACAACTCCTAACGGCACATCCCCTGAATACTCAACTGAGTCAGGTGGAATTTTCTCATTCAATGAGGGCACTGCAACAACTAATCACATGTTGATTCCAAATCCCGGAACGCTTGAAACATTTACAGTCTCAGCGTGGATTAGGCTAAAGAGCATCCCAACCAATAACACTGCAATTATCACGCAGTATTGGCCGGGCAGTGGTGGCAGCAATCCCACCATAAACTATGTGCTCGCTTTTTCTGGCAGCTCAATTTTTGGAGCCTATTATCGAGGCGCTAGCAATTGGACGTCAGCATCATCTCAATTCACACCTCTAGTTAACACCTGGTATCAAGTGACATACCTAGTATTTAAATCCGGAAACAACTATTTTCAAGATCTTTACATCAATGGTGTTAAGCAAGGTTCGAGTGTAGACGCGGGTACGATTGCTCCTAGTTCCAATGGGAGTGTCATCTCACTCGGAAGAAGATGGGATGACAACACAACACAGGTCATTAATGGTGCTTACGGCAACGTCTCGATCTACAACCGTGCACTTTCTGCGACAGAGATTCAGCAGAACTACAATGCAATAGGTTCTCGATTTATTTCCACGAGCTCAGGAAGTGAAACCCTCACTGTCACCCAAGGTGTGGCAGGAACAATCTCGAGTGTCCCTGCGACTCAAGGAACTGGCACAAAGACTTTCACGACCACTAATGCAAATGCTGGCGTAACAATTGATACAACTACTGCAAACGCATTTACTCTCAACCTTGCTAATACTCTGACTTCGACCAGCGCAACAGTCGCACGAACCATCACTGAGACGGTGACTGCAACAGATGCCGCTGGTGCGACGACGGCTCGTGTTTACGCGGTTGTTGTAAATCCACCGATCCGTGTAGAAAGTACAACATCGACAATCACAACCACCTCCGGAATCCTTGCCTGGGACACCTTTACAGCAACCCAGGGCACAGGGTTAAAGACATTGACTCTCACTGGAACACCTTCGACGGCCGGATTTACGCTCACTCAAGCTAATAGCCAGGCTGTTTTAAAGGTTGAAACGACAGTTAATCCTGGCACCTATACCTTAACAATTCTCGCTCGAGATAGCCTCGGAGCAACAACAAGCATCATTAAAACTGTTGTGGTCAATGCACGACCAACGATAACTGGAAATACAAACATCGCAGGGACAACGGGCTACGCATTCTCATCTCAAAATTACAGTGCAGCAAATGGAACTGGCACTTTGACCTATAGCATCACAACAGTACCTGCCACAGTTGGGAGAAGTACCTCGGGCATAACGTTGAGTGCTACTACTGGTACCCCAACGATTAATGTGTCCACCGCAGTTTTGCCAGATACCTACACCGTTACATTACGTGCGACCGATTCACTCACCGCCTTTGGCACGCTTGCAATCACTTTAAGAATAAATGAAACAGCAACAATTACAGGTACGCGTACCTTGACAAAAGTTTATGGAGAAGATCTCTCACAAGTTTTCGCAACTAGTGGTGGAACTGCACCATTTAACATTTTTGCATCAACTATTTGTACTTCAGAAAAATCTACATTTGTTGGAAACGGTACAAATGGTACTAATGGAGTGACTTACACGGTAGAGAAATTTAATGGTACGGGTGACTGTAATTGGGTTGTTCCCGCGAACGTTTCGAATGCCTCTGTCCTTGTTGTAGCCGGTGGCGGCGGTGGTGGTTCACGTCACTCTGGCGGCGGCGGTGGTGGTGGTGTTATGTATGCAACCAACTACAGCCTGACACCAGGGAGTTCCTACGCACTATCGGTTGGAACTGGCGGGGAAGGTTTTGTCGGTGGAACATCAAGTGGCAATGGAAACACAGGCTCGAATTCATATTTTGGCGGCGCAAGTGGTCCAACTTCAATTGTCGCAAACGGTGGTGGTGGAAGCAACGCTAATGGTGGAAGCGGTGGTGGAAGTAACTACCATCCCACAGCCGCAGGAACGGCCGCACCTGGTTCCACTGCAGGTACTTCGCGTTCTGCCGGTTCGACCACTATGACAATCGACGGAGTTGTTGCCACAGTTGTTGCATACGGTCAATCTGGTGCTGTTGGTTTAGGAAGTACTTGCAAGACTGTTTCAAACTCAAATGGTTGGTGCGGCGGTGGCGGTGGCGGTGCGTCTTCAGCTGGAAATACCCCTGCAGTCGTTAGTGGAAATCAGTATCGCGCTGGAAATGGCGGCAATGGTGTCGCTCTAGATTTCACTGGAAGTTCTGCAACCTACGCCGGTGGCGGCGGCGGTGGTGCAGGTTCAGATACAAGTCCGTATGCAAATGCTGCTGCCTGTTTCTCAGATGCGCCACGTGAAGGTTATGGTGGCGCGGGTGGTGGTGGAAATGGAAGTAAATGTCTTCTCGCCGCAGCTAACGGTACCGATGGTCTCGGTGGCGGTGGCGGTGGTGGAGGTTATGCCTATTACGGTGGCAGCAATCAAAATGCACGCGGCGGTAATGGTGGTTCAGGAACCGTAATCGTTCGATATGTAACTCCTGCAGTTGATACACAATCTGCACGAATTACTATGGATACGCTTTTGCTATCCCCAGGAGTGATACGCCTCAACGCTCCGCGACTTCTTCCTGTAAACACTTATACGCAAACCATCAGGGTCCGCGACTCTGCGGCAACGCCTGTTGAAACAACGGCGACAGTGAATCTTACCGTTGTAAAAGCAACACCAACATTAAGTCTTTCACTTCCAGGATCAGTAGCAACAGCAAAGTACGGAAACCCAGTAACGATTTCGGCAGTTGCAACAACCCCTGGAACCGTTGCGTTCGTTAATGGTTCTACCAACATCACTGCATGTACAGCAGTTGCAACAACGGCCGGCCTTGCAACCTGCTCATGGACACCAACAGCAGTCGGTGCAACAACCCTTCGTGCAACGTTGACTCCAACAGATACGGCAAACTTTAATTCAAGTGCTCAGGAAAGCCTTCCAATCACCGTTGCCAAAGCTGACACTCTCACCGTTACGGTGACATCTCTGACCCGTCAATTCACAGGAAGTGCTGTATCAGTCACTGGTGCATTTACAACGACAGGTCTTGTTGCCATCGATTCACTGACAGCAATCTCTATGCTCTATGCCGGAACAGCCAATACCGGTACTTCTCGCAGCTCTACCACTGCTCCTACAGATGCTGGTACTTACACAATCGCACCTAACTTCCCAGCAAATGCTAACGCCTACACATTTGCTGCAGGTTCCCTTGGAACTACATCTGCTGTTTCAAATTACGAGAGCGTTACTGTTGTTGCTGGAACTTTAACCATTGCACGCGCCCCACAGGTCCTTTCCTTTACTTATCCAAACTCAAACACAGCGACCTATTCACCGACGGGCACAATTACAGCCAGCGCAACCACTCGCCTAGATAGCGCCGTACGCACATACTCATCTTCAACACTTTCTAAGTGCACAATCGATTCATCAACTGCAGTCATTTCAATTGTTGAAGCAGGCTCATGTCAGGTCTCTATGGCTGTGGCGCAGACATTTAACTATTTAGCCGATACGGCAACTGCAACGGTGACGATTAATAAGGCATCTCGAACCCTGGTCCTTACCCCGGGTGTTAACACTCTGAAGTTTGCCGATACAACCACCGTCACCGCAACCCTTTCTGGAGGCGCAGCAGATGGCACAATTTCTTACACACTCGGCTCTCCTGCTGGATGTACCTTCGATCCATTGTCATCTGAACTCTTGGCAACCTCTGGAACGGTTCAATGTCCGTTATCAGCCACAATTTCAGAAGGTGTGAATTATCTGGCTGAGACAACGACGGCAATCTCGCTGACAATTGCGCGAGCAAACGCACCTGTTATTTCTATCGACACCATCACGGCTCTCAACCACACACCTGGTGTTAGAGCGCTGATCACACCGACCTTTACCATCACTGGTCTTAAGAACACAGATACAGCAAATTCACTGACATATACCTATTCCTTTGTCTCAAACCCATTTGAGACTTTTGCATATTCAAATACGCTCGCACCAACTGATGCTGGTACTTACCGGATAACACCGTCAGCGTTGACGTTGAGTTCAGGTTTGTTGAGTAATTACGAAACGCCAACTTATTCATCCAGCGCCATTAATGTGGTGATCAACAGAATTGCACAAGAGACAGTCACTATTCTGAGCGTCAACAGTGAGGTTGAAGTGCCGTTCACCTTGATTGCAACAGGTGGTTCAACAGGCGGGGCAGTTACATTTACGAAGGTCTCTGGTGCAAATTGCAGTGTTACTGGAACAACTTTGACTGCTACCCAAGCTGGAAGCTGCATGGTCGCAGTCACGCGGGCAGGTAACCGCAACTATCTTGATTTCACCTCAGAGAGTGTGACAGTCAGGGTTAGAAACTTCGTCATGGTAGAGATCTTTGTTCCATCTAACCCGAATACTGGAATCACGATCACACCGACTGTTCCCCTGACCAAGGGTCCAGATGTTTGTACTTCAGGATGTGTTCCAAAAATCACAAGTGCAGATGTTTACGATGTTGCCGAGGGTGATTTGATTGTCTTAACCGGTATCAACTTCATTGGTGTTACAAAAGTGTATTTCAATATCTATTCAGAGGCACCCTTCTTCAATGTGGATTCTGATACCCAGCTCTCTGTTCGAGTGCCAGCTGATCTACCGCAAGGTGATGCGACTATCGAGGTGGTTTCACCCGGTGGAACGTCGAACAGGCTCTTCGACTTTATCATTCTGCCTTAGATCTTTACTTACCAACCTTGGGTGCAAAGGTAATTCGCACAGCAACAGATTTGCTAGGAATAGTGTCACTCACATCGATTTTAAAGGCGGCTTGTTGGAAAATGTCGGGTAGTTGGGCCTTCATATCAACACTGAAGTTAATCGCCGTCACAGTTGCACTATTAATCTTTTCAGTAGCTCCGTCATATCCGCCGATGATCTGAACATAGATAGCTTCAGAATCAGCTGACATTCCTTCAGCTTTCTTAAACTTTTCGATATCAGCCTTCATTTGCACAGGATCAAACTTGGTATACAAATCTGCCATGCCCGATGTCATGTTGATTGAATTAAGTGAAACTTGTGGAGTTGTCTGAGTATTTCCAGATGGTGGTGCTGTCCGTGTATTTGGTACGAATGAAATAGTTGCAAGGAAGATCACCATGAGAGCAAGAAAAAGATCGGCATACATCCAGCCGGCTTTCTCTGTGACATCTTCACCCAGCTCAGATGTGGATGCGCTTGCTCTTCTCATATAGTTTCGACCAGTTACTTATCTTTGGCAGACTTTTTGAGATCTTTGCTAAGTTCTTTGGAAGCCTTAGCCATCTCTTTTGATGTTGAAAGTAGATTGCGGACAGAACCAGCAATTCCTGCATTGACCACAGTGGGCGTTGCGGTCTTATGTGCATGTAGAAATTTAAAAATCTTCAGGGCAAGAACAAGTCGTTGTTTTTCTAGAACAGTCACAGTTGTGCGCATAGATTTTTTATGGCGTAATTCAAGGAATGAGACTGTCATTGAAAGGGCAATTACTCCCGCGATGATGAGGCCGGCAAGTAATGCGACGTGGCCGATTACCCAATCCTTGGAGAGGAGTCCATATCCGTTCTGCCAGAACTCGAGGAAGTTAACAACGGCGGTTGGATTAGCTGCGGTGTATTGCTCAAATGCGGTTGTCGCTTTGCTGACTGCAATCCATGTGAGTGCGACAGGGACAAAAACGAGAATGTTGCGCGCGATTGCAATGAGATTGGTGATGCGAAGTAGCTTGTCGCCGGACTTGTATTCAACGGCGGGCAGAATTTCGAGTGAATCAAGTGAAGCCCATGCTTCTAGATCCTGACCACTTTCCAGATCTGCGGTCAGGGCGGTCACAAGAGCATCGTCTTCACAATGGTTGGAGATTGCCCACGCTTTGATTTCGGTGATGAGTTCTTGCGGGGCTTGGGATTTTTTACGCGTGGCCATGGGGCTCAAAGTACCCGATTTTCTTCCAATTAATAGTCTTCGGGTCTATTCGCTTATGCTTAGCCCATGAGTTCACGGCGTTCGATTCTGGTGAAGCGGGTAGCAGCAGCTGCCTTGTTGACCCTCTTTGCCGTGCAAGTGTTGCCATCGCTGGCAGATGTGATCACGGGTGGGTCGCAAGAAGTGAGTCAGAGCCAACCGACACCAATGGCGAGTGTGAGTGCGGATGCGCCAGCGCCAACTACTTCTCCTGATGCGGTTGCACCATCTGCATCGCCATCACCAACGCCAACTGCAACAATCATCTACTCGGATTCAGAAACTGCAACACCTGCGCCAACATATGCGCCAACACAAGATGTGAAGATTCGTATTCCATCGAAATTTCCAGTTGATCCTCGTGCAACGTC
Source organism: Candidatus Planktophila sp. (assembly GCA_044372915.1). Taxonomy (GTDB): domain Bacteria; phylum Actinomycetota; class Actinomycetes; order Nanopelagicales; family Nanopelagicaceae; genus Planktophila. The sequence continues at coordinate 6,708 of JBILRA010000019.1, read as the reverse complement.
GGTGCATATTTCACCGATTGCAATTAGCGGAGCAGAGATTCTCCTAGTCTGTATGAGCGTTGATAATGCGATCTTGCAATTAGCTGGCGGTGATAATCAATTGCTGGTCGAAGGAAATGGCACAAAAAACCTTCGCATCTCAGGTGATGGGGCAGCGGTAAACGCGCTTCTCAATGCAGGTCGCGGACTTCGCCTGGTGGCTACCGCCAAGATCAATGGGGCTGCTGTCACCACCAGGGCGGCCTCAATGACGGCGGCTAGCGTGGATTCTGAGCTTTGTTCAGGGGCTGAAAAGGTTTTCAGGAGTTCAATCTCGGCGATGGGCCTTGGAATGAACACAGTGAAAAACCCTGTTCCGATCGGATAAATGGACCAATTTCCCACCCTAGGGGTGACCTCTTTTTAGACTCTGAGTCTCATTTTCGATACTATTCTCTGAGTTTAGAAAGCAAGTACTAGGGAGTAGCCCCGATATGTCTTTGAATTCTCCATTGAGCGCCGGCGTGAAATCACGCTTCGGTGGCAATGGTCGTACCCGTTCAAAGATTGTTGCAGCAGTTGCTGTGATGTCAGCGGTTCCATTCATTCTCTCAACATTTGCAGCAAGTGTGACTGTTGGTACCGGCGCACTCACATTCGGCCAAGGTTCACAACAAGCAGTTGCATGTGATTCACAGGTGTATGTCGCGCTCGCTCAAGAATGGTATTCAGCGCCAACACCTACGGATGCAACCAATGGATATTTCCGAGTTAAGTCAGTCACTGTCTCAGGTGTAGATCTTGTTGCTTGTCAGAAGACAAAGCTTCGTATCCGCTTGATCGATAACGTTGGAAAAGAAATCAATCTCGGACCATCGAATGCCAAGGTATTGCAGATGGCTATCCCAACATCAACTGCACCAACATCATCATCTGATGCCGCAGCACTTGGACTTTCATACCTCACAGGCCCTGGAGATTTAATCTCGGGCGTGATGAGCGCGGCGATTTCACTATCAACTAGTGGAACATCTATCTACGACGGAAGCGTACTTAGCGCAAATTCCGCGGACGTAACTTTCTACCTCGACCCAGCAGCAACACTCATCAACATTGATGGTGCCAGCGTTGGGCGTACGACGGTGGAATCTGTCAATAACCCATCGGCGATGGGTTAAAGACAGGAAGCAGTAAAGAATGGCTCTTAAGCGCCCGCTTGAGGGAACTGACACTAAAAAGGAACGAAAATGGAAATATTAAACTTTGAAGGAAACGGCTCAAACCGTTCGCCAAAGAAGCGTGCACGCCTCGTCACCATCATCGGCGGAGCATTCCTCTTTGCCGCAGTTGGCTCAACATTTGCAGCTAACATCACAATTAACAGTGGATCATCCATTGAATACGCTCAAGGGCTAACTCAAGCGACTGCGTGCTCTGATTCAATCAAGATCACACCTACCAACCACTACGTTAACTCTGCTGGTTCTGGCGGATCCTTCTACGTGGACACAATCACCGTAACGGATACTCGTACCGTTAGTTCGTCAACAGGTCTTGGTAATTGCGTTGGTAAGTCAATCAAGCTCTCTGCTTACAACAACGTTGCTGGCTCTGCAGCGCTCTTCTCTTGCACCTTCTCAAACATCGCTTACTCGTCTCCTAACGTAAGTGCAACCGTTGCGAACTGCCCAGCAGGTGCGGTTATCACATCGTTCACAAGTGGATCTGATAAGGGTCTTCAGCTCGCATTCAGCAACCCTGTCTCGGCACCAAATGTCTTGGCGGGCGATGTCTTTAAGTTCACTCTCGAATCCTTCTAATTTAACTTATCTAGATGAAGGGCTAGCCCGTCAGTTCTAGTCCTAAAGATAGAAAAGAAGGAAACAATGAAGCAGTTACCACCGAAGGGCCAATTAATTGAGCCCTTCGGTGGTTCTTCATTTGGTGAGGTATTTCTTGATCGCGGAACAAATGAAGTAACTTCAAATGTCCTACTGACAATTTCAAATCCATCTGGATCCAAGACTGTCTTGATTACTCCAGATGATGTCGTTGAGACGACACCTAAACATTTTGTAGAGACACCGCCAGAGCGTGTGATTACTGGTGGCCAAAAGGCGATGAAGAAGTTGGCATCTGTCGGCACCGTCGCTGGATATATTCTTGCTGCAGTCCTTGTGACATTTTCACTGCTCTCGTCAACAGGATATGTAAAAGCCCGTGTTGTACTTACTGGTTCGATGCAACCAACAATTAGCCCTGGTGACATTGTTATCACCGCCCCCGTAACACGGGTAGAGCCAAAGATTGATGATGTCGCTGCATATCAGGCGCGTAGATTCGATGGGGCGCCCGTAGGGGTCTTTACTCACCGCATCATCGATGGTGATGGAAAAAGTGGATGGATATTAAAGGGAGATAACAATCCGACCCCAGATATTCAAAAACCAAAGAACAACGACATCTTGGGCGTAGTCATCTTTGTAATCCCATGGCTTGGAAATCTTCTCTCTAGGCAAGTTCTCTTTACTGTTATTCCTTTGATCGCAGGATTGTGGTTCTTACTCGATACATTGCGTCGGGTGCCTAATGATTAAAGTAATGAAAACCTTCTCAATTCTTCTCGCACTTCTTTTTGTAGCGCCATCGGCATCTGCGGCTGATGTTCCATTCTTGACGTGGGAGAACGGTAAGCAGCAGGCGATTGTTCTGGGTGGGCCAAGTAGCTCTACCGAATGGCAGATGGCCCTAGTTGGCGAGAATACGAAGCCACTGATCTTTAAAGCAAGTACAAGAAATGATCAAGGGTTCTATGTCTTCTCTATCGATCTACCACTTGATTTAACCCCGGGTGCTTATCGAATCGAGACCACAGGCACAGATGGAAAAGTCTCTGTTGTTGCTGGTGTGCAGGTGAAGCAACGCGAGATTTACACGATCACTGAAATACCAACAGATCTGCGACTTTTAGCAATTCTCTTTGCAATCATCGCCGCGCTCTACACAGTGGTGCGCAGTCGTAAGTATTCACGACTTGCATTTGCTCGGGATCACAAGAGTGAAGGTGCGCATCTACTCTACCGATTCAGAGATGCACGCCTTGCCTCCTTTGGTGATTCGTTCTTGCGTTATCTCGCTCTTCGCGATGGAGAGCCGCTACATAAACTGAGTAAGCATTTGTGGTCGGCCTTACCGTGGCTGTCATTTCCTTTAGGTGTGTACACCGCACTGGCAATTCAATTCGATGCAGCCATTCCTAATGGTCCGATCTACCTGTTCTTTATCTGCGCCATCATCGGAGCCCTTGATTCCACAAGTGGAATTTCTTTAGCCTTTGGATTAGGACTAACTCATGTTGCCCTTGGTAACGTGACAAGCCTTCGCACCTTATTGATTGCAGCAACATTTACCCTTGCCTGGTATCTGCCCGCGTTAATCGGATCGATGGTGCATCTGACTGTGCCGCGTGATCTGGCAGGTTCTTCCGGTGTTTCAAACTCTGTCAGTAACCTGATCTCTGCCATTGCAGCTGGAGTCTTTGGTTCCTTGGCAGTTGTGGTCTCTGTAATTCTTACAGATTCACTGGTGATCAACCGTGTATCAGATTCGCTCTTGCGTTGGCCATTGGCAATAACTGTTGGTGCAGTCATTACGCTGAAGTACATGGTCGAAGGTGTTCTGGCCAAATCACGTACAGAATCTGAAATGAAAGAAGAGCGCCTTTACCTTGCTCGCGTTGTCTCACCTGGAATGGCAATGACGTTATCTGCTGGCCTTTTTGCAATTATCTTTATCTGGACCCAGTCATACTTTGCAGCGTTTATTGGCGCAGCCGTTATTGCGACCCCATTCTTCTTGCTCTTCTTGGTCTTTCCACGTTTAGCCCTGACTCGCTTAGAGAACAGCAAGCGAAGCCTTCTTATTGAGTCAGTGGTCATCGGAGCCCTGACTTATGGTGTCTATACGTTGATTCAGTTGATACCGACCACTGTTATTGCCAAGTCCCAAGCGTTTATACTTCTCGGGTTGATACCTGGACTCCTTCACGGCGTTTATTCGGTATTCGTAGCATCGTCAGAACACGTTGCCAGTAAGGCAAAGGAGGGAGCAGTCGCATGAAGTTACTTAAGCGCGGATTTATCTTTGTGATGCTCTTTGCACTCTCTGGAGTTGGTGTGACTTTTGCTGCTGGTGAGACCAATGACAATATTCAAAACTTCTTCCTTGGTAATGCTCCTGCAACTTCTGGTGATCTCAACCAAGTTCTCGCACTTCTTGTGGGTCCAGAGGGTCCACCGGGGCCAGCTGGTGTTGCTGGTAAAGATGGATTTGTTGGCCTTAATGGTCAAGATGGTCGAGACGGAATTGATGGAGCACCTGGTGCTGCCGGTGCGCAAGGTCCTGCGGGTCCTGCGGGATCTTCAGTTGCGATAGTTGCACTACAAGTTGGTGATGTGAATTGCCCAGTAGGTGGCTCAAAGCTGGTTGATGCAAGTGGTGCTGAAACATTTATCTGTAACGGTCGTCCCGGACAACCTGGAACAGCAGGTGCAACCGGTGCAACCGGTGCGACAGGTGCAACCGGTGCAACTGGCGCACCAGGAACTGGTGGATCTGGAAACGGAACGCGATTTGGTGTTGGTTCACTTGGAATCGGTGCGTGTGATGACAACGTTGACGTTGAACTCAAGCACCTATTTGCTGGCGGACAATTCACAATGAATCAAGTTCTAATCTCAGGGCTAGCAAACGCCTGCGATACATACACACTCAAGGTGTGGCTAACAATTCGTGCAACCGGTGCACTATTTGGAAGCGGCGCAAGTACAGCATTTATCGGCGGCGATGAAATTCGCTGCGAAAAAGTCATTGCAAGCGCATCGTGGACAGGTTCAAGTAACGCACGCAACGTCTCCATTGACGCCGCTCATTCATGCATCAATATGACTGCAAATCGTGGCGTAGCACCAACCCTCAATAGCATTAGTGCGCGCGATCTTGCCGACTATGTCGGATTTGAGATCGGATAGCCATGGCCAAGAAGTCACAAGTTCCTCCAGCGCCAGAGATGACTGCTCTGCCGATGACTGGCGGAGATTCACCACTAGTAATTGATCTTCCAGACGGCCAAAAACTCGTTGTAGGCAACTTAGCTACAGGAAGTGTTATCGAAGTTGCAACCTGGCGTGGAACTGGTCGTCCAGATTCGCGTACATCGCGCTTGATGCTGGGTATGTCATCAGCTCAAGATAAGCCGGCGGAATCGGCTCCCCGTGAGGCAAAGAAAGATTTATCATTTGTTGCAACGGTTCTCGGTGCTCTTCGCGCAGTTGCTGGCAAAGTTGGTTCAGGTCTTGCGTCGTCAAAGAAGAATCGCAGCGAGAAGAAGAGCTCTGCCCCTCTTATTGAAACCGTTACTCCTGTTGCGCGCACATCTGAAGCCGGTGACGTCGATGACTGGCTTAATTCAATTCTTGAAAAGAGCGCTAAGAAGCAGGCTTCAGCAAAGGTAGCGGCGGAAAAATCAGCTAAAGATAAAGAAGTTATTCCAGCAAAAAAGTTGGTAGAAAAGGCTCCAGTGAAGAAAGCTGCTGCTAAGAAATCTGTGAAGAAATCAACGGCAAGGAGAGCCCGATGAGTATCAACAAAAAAGGTGTTGGAGTCGCTGTACTCGTTATAGCTCTCCTCTTTGTGCTCGGCTTTCGCATAGGGCACCCGCAAGCCGGATTAACTAACGCGCTTGGTTCTGCTCAATCAAGTCTTGTGGTGTATCAAAAGGCTGATGCATATTCTTCAGGCCAGCGAGTTATTGCCCAATCAGGTGACACCTCGCGTTCACCATTTTTAGGGCAAATCGCCGGAGCCACAGGTGATCGCTACGATGTTGCGAACGGCCAATTTACGGAGCAGGTCGTTGCAGCAGATATCAAAGGAAAGATGATCTTTGTCATTCCCTTCATCGGTACTGTCTTTGGCTGGGTCGGGCTCTAAAAGATCACCCCTAGTCCAGACCTGACCAGACTTAGACTGGTCTAGATTTGACTGGTCATCCTGACTATTCTCCGCATAAATAGGTGACCATTAGCCGGTTATTGAAATACCGGTCTAATCGGATCGGCCTATTTGTCCCATCGGAGTAGCTTTCATGCACGACATTCGCACCTTTATTGAGTGGCTTAGTTACCACCCAACAAGTGATGAAATCGCACGATCCTTCGTCATGGAACATATGGCTTCCTTTGGCGCATGCTGTGCTCGCATCGGGCGATTGCACCCCAACGATTCACTCGAGTTCTTAGGTGAATACGGTTTTGATGCTGGCAAAGCGAAGCAGATTTTTCCGAGCGAGGTATGGCGATCATGGGATGACGATGAAGCGCTGATTGCATTGGGCAAAAGTGCAGGAGCTTGGAATGCAAAAGGCAATTTACTGATGATTCAACTGCGTGAACGCGGTGCAGTTCATGGATATCTCGTTCTACGATTCTCTGAACCTGTTGCATCACAAGATGCTGTTGAAGAGATTGCGCGTAGCTATGCAGTAGCACTGAGCCTTTATCTCTCGCTATTACATCAGAAAGGTGCAGCAGCTCACTCGCTTGTCGAACGCGGTGATACTGGTTCTGATCAACTTTCACAGCGACAGATTTCCATTTTGCGCGGAATGGTTGAGGGAAAGACAAATCACGAACTAGCAAATGAACTTGGATTTAGCGTGAGCACGGTTCG
>JBILRA010000071.1:0-5389 GCA_044372915.1 Candidatus Planktophila sp. | reverse complement strand
GGTATTTCCGTGACAGGAGGGTTATTGCTCTCCATACCTTTGCCTACCCGTGTGGGAGCTTGATATGGAGGGTTAAGGGTAACTGTCAGCGGATTTAAAGAGAAATTCATGCGGGAATTGGCCGCCCTTTGCCTGCTTCTTCACCAATACCCCGACAAAGTAGAGGCAGGCCAGGATCCGTATCAGGGTAATCAGGGCGTAACCGCCCAGAGGTAGTCCAAACTTTGCTCCGGTCACAGTTGCTAAGTGTTGCCAGATTGCAACGTGATAAATCACTTCCGCGATCTGCCAGATCCAAAATGCGTGAAGATCTTTGCGAGTACTCATTGCGATTACTGCTAGTGGAACCAACCAGAGAATATATTGAGGTGAATACACCTTGCTAGCAATCATTACTAGCGCCAAAACAATAAAGCTGACATCTGCGAGTGTGAGCGTTTCTTTAGTTGAAAAGATAAGTAGTGAGATAAGTAGTACGGCGACAAAGAGTGTAAGGATCGCAAAAAAGTTTGTATTCCCTAGATTTACACCGAGTGAAGATAGGGAGTACCAGAGAGAACCCCAATCCTGGCCTCGATCAAAATTCAGTTCGTAAAAACGTAGCCAGCCATCAGGGGTTGTGAGAAACACTGGAAGATTGATAACGGTAAAGGTTGCAATAGCAAGTACACAATAGCGAACCAATTCCTTTATTTCATTGCGTCGCCACAAAATTAAAACAATAGGGAGAAGTAAGAAAACGGGTAAAAATTTAGTAGAGATAGAGATTCCTATGGCTACTGCAGAATGCTTATATTTCTTTCGATCAAACCAATAAATCGAGAGCATCATGGAGGCAATTGCCCAGAGATCCCAATTGATATAGAGCGATGCCACGGCCGCTGGTGCGATCGCAGCAAGATATGCAAATTCAGGGCGCATTCGATAGACAATAAATGCCACAAAGATAAAGAGTGCTGCGAGAAAGAGTGTGTTCAATCTGTAGTAGGTGAGAATTTCATTGTCACCACTTGGTGTTGCCAGTGCAAAGATCCACATCACCGTGCCTGTGATAACTGGGTATTCAACGGCATCTGTTGATGATGAATAAGACCACTGGTCTTTATCTAATTCTCGTTCACCGTATAGGGCTGGAATATCTGAATAGCATGCGTGAATGTATTGAGCTGGCGTTGACCAACCATTGTTTTCACATGAGCTAAATTTAAAAAATCCTAGAAGTGTTGCAAGGAGCGCTAGAAAGATTACCGTTGCTAAGGGTTTGCTTAGGCGGGTCTTCACAAAATCCCTCTGCTAATCCTTCGGGGTTTGAACGCCGCCTGATGTCATCACAATTGGTTCAAGCCCACCAACATTTGCTGGTGCAGGGAAAGTCATTACCGGCTCTCCCTTGAGAGCACCTTTCATAAACTGCGTCCAGATTCGCGCTGGAAATGTTCCACCAGTTACTGATGTGAGGCCACCGATTCCGTTGAGAGATTCTGATGCTGACTCTCTAAAGAATGCCACCGATGCAGCCAATTGCGGTGTGTAGCCACTAAACCAAGCAGAGGCATTTGATTGTGATGTTCCTGTCTTACCTGCAGCTGGTCGGCCTAGTGCAAGAGCTGCCGAGCCAGTTCCGCCGTTAACAACACTTTTAAGCGCATATGTCAGATCTGCCATCACATCTTGTGAAAATACTTGTTGTGTTTGAGGTGTTGCTTCATAAAGGACACCTTTATTTGGACCTGTTACCGAAGTGACTAGGAAAGGTTTGGCATAAACACCTTGTGCTGCAAAGGTTGCGTATGCGTTAGTTACATCGATAACGCGAGGTGAGGCAACCCCAAGAACAACAGAAGGTGTTGCAATCATTTCAACACTTTCAGGAATTCCCGCACGTCGTGCAGCATCTACAACTTTGTCCATGCCCGCCTTCATACCAAGGGGAACGAATACAGTGTTGATGGAACGTTGTGTTGCAGTCAGAAGATCTATCTGACCCCAACCATTATTTCCATAATTGCTGACAACGTAAGGTTTTCCAAGATCATCGAAGGTTTGTGGGGAGTCACCATTCCACATAGATGTCAAAGGGATTCCTGCTTCAAGACCTGCAATAAGTGCAAAGGGTTTGAATGTTGAACCTGCAAGGGCAATTGATTGTGTTGCATCGTTGAGTTGGCGTTCTAGATAGTCGCGACCTCCGTACATGGCGACAATTTCGCCCGTACCTGGTCTAATCGCGATAAGTCCAATGCGTAAATTTTCTGGTGCTTGTTTTGGATACAGCTTAGTGACGGCATCAACAGCTGACTGTTGAGCTTTTTGGACCAGGGTCGTGCGGATAACTAATCCGCCCTCGAGAAGTTGTTCCTCGGTAAACCCGAGCCGATCAAGATCTCTCTGAACTTGCGAAATGATGTGTCCTTTAGGTCCACTGAGTGAACCGGATGTAACTCGAGGAGCGATGGTTGGGAACTTTGCATTGTCTGCTTGCTCCTGGGTGATCCAGCCCTGTTCTAACATTCCATCGATTACATATTGAAATCTATTCTGAAGTCGTACCAGGTTGTTTTCAGATAGTGATGGATCGTAATAACCGGGTGCGCGCAAAATACTTGCAATAACTGCAGTCTGTGAAAGATTAAGTTGATCTACATTTCTATTGAAATATTGTTGTGAAGCGGTTTGCACGCCGTAGGAGCCACGACCAAAGTAAATGGTATTGAGATAGTTTTCAAAAATCTGATCTTTTGAAAGTGCATTCTCCAACTTCATCGCAATGACAAGCTCTCTGATCTTTCTCTCTATTGTTCGACTAGATGTGAGAAATGCAGTCTTTGCATATTGCTGAGTAATGGTTGACCCACCTTGGGCATTGAGGTCTCCCGACCTCAAATTATTTATTAATGCTCTAGCTATTCCGGTGGCGCTAAAAGCTTGATTTGAGTAGAAATTTCTATCTTCAGCTGCCAATACCGCGTTACGCATATTGATTGGAATTTGTGCGATTGGCAAGATCTGTCGATTCTGTGTTCCGATACGACCAATCTCTTCACCGTTTGAATATTGAATAATCGTCGACTGACTATTGACGTAGGCGTTGGGATCTGGAATCGACACAGTAAACCAAGCAATTGCGAACAGGGTAGAGCCGGTGATAAAACCAAATCCGCCAAGGAAAATGGTCGTGCGAAATAAGCGCCGACGTATCGTTGCTTTATCCATTATTAAAGGTTACCCGTTTTCTACTCGTCCTCGAGCGTTCGCACTTTTCGTGGCGGTTTACGCATCGTGCCATCGCCCAATATGAAGGTGGAGCAGAGGTGATTCCATGAACAACCCCTACAGACTTCCACCACATAGACCGAAAACTCCCCAAATTCGCTCTCCATATCTGCCAATTCCTTAGGGGATTTAATGCGACCTGAGAATTGTCCGAGTTGGTCGCCAAAGGTGTAACGAAGTTCCACTAACTCTAGTTTTTTGCAGACTGGACACTTTCGCTCCACTTTTTCGCCATGATACTTAGCTGCTCTCAATAAATATGGATCTGCGTCGCAGGCATCCACGACTCCACGAAAAAGTGCAGTGAGGGTCGCGCGCTTGTCGAGGGTGTAATCGATGTAAGCGCGTAGAGATCTCAGGGCGAGAGTCTTTGCCACGTGCACAGAATAATCGCTCCCGCCTTACTACGCTTACCCAGTGAGCGCTAAAGAGATATTCCTTGATCGAAAACTTGCTCGCTTATTGCGCGTGAGATGGACCGGAGGAATGGCTGACGGGATTTTTCAAAGCGCTCTTGCATCCTTCCTGCTCTTTTCGCCAGAACGTCAAGCTGATCCCATGGGTGCAGCGCTGGCTTTTGCACTTGTATTAGTTCCATATTCAATTGTTGGACCTTTTGTTGGAACTGTTCTTGATCGCTTCTCGCGGCAACGAGCGCTACTTTTCTCAAATCTGATTCGAACTCTCACTCTTTCATGCATCGCACTACTCATCTTTCAGGGGTACACAGGTGTTGAGTTGACTATCTTTGTTCTCATCGCATTTGGTGTTAATCGATTAATTCTTGCAGGATTATCGGCAGGACTTCCTTTGATGGTCTCTCGTGAAAAACTCATTGCAGCTAATGCTTATGCAGTGACTGGTGGGTCAGTGTGGGTTGTTATTGGCGGTGGTGTTGGTTTAGGAATTCGCAAGGTCATCGATTCATTTGCAACTGCAGATTATGCAGATGCAGTAATCGTCAGTGTTGCAGCTTTTGGATACTTATCTGCGGCATTCTTTGCATCACGTCTTACGCATGGGGAAATTGGACCACTACCTCACGAGTTGGTGAAGGCGTCGTTCACTCAAGGATTTCGAGAAATGCGCGAAGGTATCCGTTTTCTTGAAGATCATGCAGATGCGGCACGAGGCATAGCCGCAATTGCAATTCAGCGCGGAGGGTTGACCGCTTTGACGTTAATGACTTTAGTTTTGGAGCGTAATTTTTTTAACGATCCCCAAGATCCTGATGCTGGCTTAGCCGGCGTCACTTTCATGATTGTAACTGCTGCAATAGGTCTAGTACTTGGCGCGATAGTGGCACCGTTTGGAGTCGCAAGATTCGGGCGTCATCGTTGGATTCGATTTGCAATGCTAGCTGCATCGGTGAGCGTAATTGGATTAGCAATTACGCGAACATCACTTACATTGGCACTGACTGCATTTTTCACAGCTCTTTGTGGGCAGAGTATAAAAGTGACAAATGACGCGTTGGTGCAATCAAAAATTGACGACATTTTCCGTGGGCGTGTTTTTGCTGTTTATGACGTTGTGGTCAACATGTCAATTGTGAGTGGTGCTTTATTGGCAGCACTTTTACTTCCCACTAACGGTAATTCATGGATCTTGCCAACGGTTGTTGGGTTTGGATATTTTTTATCAGCCGTGACAATTTTGCGACCGAGTAAATTTTTTATCCGTTCTGCTTAGCCCACCACTGTTGTAGAAGCTCTGTCGCCTTCTCTTTTCCAAGCGGGCCTTGATCCATGCGCAGCTCAAGTAAATAATCTAAAGCTTTACCCACCATTGCTCCAGGCTTTAGGTCAAGTAATTGCATCACTTCACAGCCATCAAGGTCTGGACGGATTTTTGACAACTCTTCTTGCTCCATCAAGGTTGCAATACGATCTTCTAATCCGTCGTAAGTTGCCGCAAGGCGTGCCGCTTTTCGGGCATTACGAGTTGTGCAATCAGCCCGCGTCAGAACATGAAGGTGATCAAGCAATGTGCCGGCATCGCGGACGTACCTGCGCACTGCAGAATCAGTCCATTCGCCATCACCGTATCCATGAAAACGTAGGTGTAGAGCAATAAGAGTTTCAACTTCATCAATAATTTCACCGCTATAGCGCAG
>JBILRA010000093.1:0-4203 GCA_044372915.1 Candidatus Planktophila sp. | reverse complement strand
GAGGCTGACAAGTTCTTCCTCACTCATTTCAATGCGGGCTAGGGCTGCCAGCTTTGCTACATCGTCGCGAGAAAGACTGCTCATGCGTGCAGTCTATAAAAAGAATGGCTTATGAGCGAATCTGCCCTGTTCCAGTAACTATCCAGGTTGTTGTCGTCATAGCCTCTAACCCCATAGGGCCTCGTGCGTGAAGTTTTTGATTAGAGATACCGATCTCTGCACCAAATCCCATCTGCTCACCATCGGTAAAGCGTGTCGAAGCGTTGACCATAACCGCGGCGCAATCTGACATTGCAACAAATTTACGCGCGCTCTCTTTATCTTGCGTCACTATCGCTTCAGTGTGCTGGGTTCCAAATGTTGCGATGTGATCCACGGCGCTTTCAAGTGAATCGACTACTCCTACATTCATCTCAAGGACGCCATATTCGGTGCCCCAGTTCTCAGCAGTGGCCCGAGTAGTATCAATATTTAAAGTTTTTGCTACAGCCTCTACGGTTGCATCGACATGCATAACTACACCAGCGCCATGAAGGGATTTCAATAAGGTAGGCAAGAATGTCTCCGCAACAGAAGTGTGAACGAGAACAGTCTCTGCTGCATTACAGACACTTGGTCGATGTGTCTTTGAATTAAGGACGATAGGAAGTGCCTTCTCTAAATCTGCTGCAGCGTCAATATAGACATGGCAGACGCCGGCACCGGTCTCAATTGTTGGCACCGTTGCTTCGTCGACAACCATTCGAATGAGCGATGCGCTACCGCGTGGAATTACCAGATCTACTTTTCCACGTGCGGTCAGTAGCGCTTGGACTGTTGCTCGATTATCTGATGGGACAAGTTGAATTACATCTGGTGAGATCTCAGTCTTCGATAAGGCAGATCTCATGACATCAATCAGGATTTTGTTACTCGCTTCTGCCGTTGATGAGCCACGAAGAAGAGCAGCATTTCCTGACATCAGCAGGATTACCGCTGCATCAACTGTGACATTAGGTCTTGCTTCATAGACCATTCCGATGACTCCAAAGGGAACACTCATCTGTTCTAGCTCTAGACCATTGGGAAGAGTCGATTTCTTAAGTATGCGACCGAGTGGATCTGCTAACGCAGCAACTTGTCTAGCGCCATTGGCGATTCCAGCAATTCTCTCGCGAGTGAGCAATAGGCGATCTTGCATCTGCGGGTGCATTGAATCTGCTTTGGCCCGGTCAATATCCCGATCGTTCGCGGCAATGATTTCATCTGTGCGAGCATCAATCTCATCTGCAATTGCAAGAAGTGCCTGACGTCGTTGATCACCTGTAGCGGTGACTAATGTGCGCGCGGCTGTGCGGGCTGTGAGAGCTAGCCCTTCGACAATCTCGCGTGCATCCATAGGAATAAGCCTAGCGCCAGATACCCTAACCATGTGCGCAAAATAATTCGTAACATAGCCATATCCATCTTTGTTCTTTACCTAGGCCTCTTTGGATTAACCAAGGTAATTCGCTATCCCGAACCAATTGCTGCAATTCGGTTAGGTCTTGCTCCAGCATCAAAAACCCCTGACCTCATGCCATTTCACACTATAGAAGGCGCGCCTTCTGAAGAATCGGCTTGGGTTTCTTCAGAGGCTGAATCCATCACGGAGGTGATCTGGCAGGGAAAGAAAGTTACATTTGATGAGTTTCTTGATGCGACACAGACAAATGCCTTCTTGGTCATACGTGATGGAAAAATCACTTACGAAAGATATTTAAATGGGAAGACTGAATCGACAGTTCTGCCTTCGTACTCCGTTGCTAAAACCATGACATCGCTTGTTATCGGTCAACTTGTCGATGAGGGCACACTCAAAGAGAGTGACACTTTTGTCAGCTACCTACCCGAATTCAAGGCAGGGACATCTTTTGACAATGTGACGATCAAAGATCTTCTTGATATGAACTCGGGTATTGGAGTTTCAGATAACTACCCTTCTGGTCCATCAGGTTGGGGTGTTGCGATTGCGCAGATGTATGCCACAACGGATATGAACTTTTTTCTGACTAACAATAGAAAGATGCGAGAAGAACCTGGAACATTCCCCGAGTATCGCAGCGTCAATACTCAGATGCTTGGTTTGATTATCCAAGAAGTCACGGGTAATACTTTGGCGGATGAGTTCAGCGATCGTATTTGGAAGCGAGTGCGCGCTGATTACGATGCGACATGGAATGTCGATACGGTCGGAGGCCACGAGAAAGCTTTCTGCTGCTTTAATGCAACAGCCCGTGATTATGCTCGGGTGGGACAAGCGATCATGAACGGTATGCCCGATATCGCAAGCCCTTCCTGGACTGCCCGACTTTCAACGCCAGTCGTTACATTGGATTACGGCTGGGGATACGCAGCGCAAATGTGGCATCCATATCCGGGCATCAATCTGATGATGGGCCTGCATGGTCAATACATTTATCAAGATAAAGCCAATAACACCGTCATCGTAAAGTTGAGTGATATGCCAACAAGTTCTGATGGCATAAGTGTTGATGTTGCTGCGGTCTTAAAGCAGATTTCAGAGAAGAACTAAATCATCTCTATGAACGAGCTCGCGCTCGTACTCTGCTCCAAGAGATGCAGCTAGCTCTTTCGTTGATCGACCTAGCATCTGGGGAATTTCTGCAGAATCAAATGCCACTAGTCCTCTGGCGATCACATCACCATGTTGTGAGACAAGCTCGACAGTATCTCCAGAGATGAATTCCCCATGAACACCTATCACTCCCGCTGGTAGTAATGAAACTCCGCGTTCACAAATGGCGGTAACTGCACCATCATCTAGCACTAAGCGACCCTGAGGGGTGGATGCGTGAGCCAGCCAGAGAAGACGAGAGGTTGTTCGTCCTGCGTGTGAATGAAAGAGCGTGCCAACTTTTTCACCGGTAATAGCCTCAGATGATTGGGCAAGAGAAGTGAGCAACATAGGAATACCAGCACTTGTTGAAATTCGCGCCGCTTCCACCTTAGTGACCATTCCCCCGCTGCCAACACCGGCAGAACCTGCACCGCCGAGCGCAATGGATTCAATATCTGACATCGAAAGAACTTCATGGATTGCAGATGCACCCGCTTGTGTAGGTGGTGCGTCATAGAGAGCATCGATATCAGAGACAAGAACGAGAAGATCGGCACCAATTAGTAAGGCAACTAGTGCTGCTAGACGGTCGTTATCACCGAAACGAATCTCTTGAGTTCCAACTGTGTCGTTCTCATTAATGATTGGTACTACGCCAAGTGAGAGAAGTTTTGCAAGAGTTTGATGAGCATTCTGGTAGTGCGAGCGACGCACAATGTCTTCTGTCGTAAGAAGTACTTGAGAAGAAAGAATTGAATGCTCAGAAAATGCCTGGTTGTAACGAGCAATAAGTAAACCCTGCCCTACCGATGCTGCTGCTTGTTGAGTAGCGAGATCTTTTGGGCGGGTAGAGAGTTTCAGTGGTGCAAGACCAGCAGCGATCGCACCTGATGAGACGAGTGCAACTTCAGCACCGCGCACTTTGAGATCTGCAATAACACTGACAATTTTTTCAACTGCTGCGGCGTCGAGCTGAGATCCGGCAGCGCCAGTAAGAGAAGATGAGCCGATCTTGATAACAATGCGCTTTGCCGAAGTCACATATGTGCGATCCATGTCTCTACTCTTTCACCCGTGGAGTATGTGGGTCTTCAACGTTGTACTCCCACTGCTTTGCAATCTCATCATCACTGAGTTGATCGACAACGCGTTCTTCAACAATCCACGTTGATTCAAGGCGCGAATCTTCACCACGTCGATGAAGATGTCCGGCAAGCTGCTCAGCTCCTGCTTCAATCGTTGGCTCCCAATCAAAGATGATTTGATCTTCACCATCGCCGATTCGAACTTCACTTCCGGCAAGTGCACCCTTTTTAAAGAGCTCCTTTTCAACACCGAGTTGTGCGAGTCGATCTGCGAGATATCCAATTGCTTCAGCGTTCTTAAAGTTTGTCTGTCGTACCCAACGTTCGACTTTCTTGCCGCGCACTTCAAATGCTCCATCTGCATGGGCTCGCACGGTAAAGCCTGAATCGTCAACTGCGGTTGGGCGCAGAATAATTCTGGTGCGCTCCTCCGTTGCCGCCTCTGCTCGTGCCTTATGTACAAGACGGCCCATTGCATAGGTGAGCTCTTGCAGACCTTCACGGCTTGCTGCTGAAACT
>JBILRA010000070.1:0-5435 GCA_044372915.1 Candidatus Planktophila sp. | reverse complement strand
CGAGTTTCAATTGCCTCGATAAGAGCTGCTCCGTGATGAGGATAAACAACGGTTTCGCCGACCTTAAATGTCATGTGTTGCCCTTCGCTAGACGACCAATTCTACCAGCCCTGACTGACAGATAAAAACTGAATACTTTGGTAGAAAATATGACTAGTTTCCCGCGTGGAAACCACTTGACATTTTGGCAAGTGTCATTTTTCCCTTATAGACATGAGAGAATACGGTCATGCGCCGCACTTCAATTCTTATTGCATCTACTTTCTTTCTCGCAATCGCTCTTTCAGGTTGCGCAGCAGGACTTAATGCAGAGACTCGTAACATCACTCGTGTAACCGATGGAAATGAAATCACTATTGATGAAAACGGTAGCGAGATTCGCGTAGTTAATTTGAAGCTTGTTGATACAGGCGATGGTGCTGCAGTAGTTGTTGGAACCATCATTAATCAAGGCCCTAATCCCGATCAGTTGTTAGGCCTTTCAGTGAACGGCATTCAGGCAACCCTGACCGGTGAGACAAACCTTCTAACAAATAAGCCGGTTTCATTTGAGGGTGAGCAAGCCAACGCGAAGGCAGTTTTCTTTGGAGTTAATCCAAAGGCTGGAACCAATGTGAAAATATCCATTGGGTTTGCAAAGGCTGGCTTTGTTTCAGCCGAGGTTATTATTCGCGACAAACGAGATGACTTTAAAAATGTAATCTCTGGAAGCAAACTTTCTACAACTGATACAGAAACTGCTGGGAAATAATTACTTATTCTCCATCTTGTAGCCAAGGCCGCGCACTGTCTGAATATATATAGGGTTTGCGGGGTCGAGTTCAATCTTTGCGCGTAGGCGTTTGATATGAACATCTAATGTCTTGGTATCACCGACGTAGTCACTACCCCAGACTCGATCGATAATCTGTGTACGGGTCAAGACGCGGCCAATATTGCGCAAGAGATACTCAAGTAGCTCGAATTCTTTGAGTGGAAATGCGACTGTCTGACCGTTAATGGTCACAATGTGACGTTCGATATCTAGAGAGACTGGTCCAGCGGTAAACAATGAGCTCGACTCTGTCCGTTCGCTGGGATCAGCATTTCTGCGAAGAACCGCACGAATACGGGCGATAAGTTCTCTTGAAGAATACGGTTTGGTTACGTAATCATCTGCGCCAATTTCAAGCCCTACCACCTTGTCAATCTCAGTATCTTTGGCGGTGAGCATGATTATTGGTACTTGTGACTTTGCACGGATTGTTCGGCATACGTCAGTTCCAGATACGCCCGGGAGCATAAGGTCAAGTAGCAAAAGATCTGGGTTAGTCTCATCAAAAATTTCTAGGGCATGTGTTCCAGTTTCAGCGACTACTACTTCAAAACCTTCACGACCCAGGAGATATTTCAGTGCTTCAGAAAATGAAGTTTCATCTTCAACAACCAATATCTTTGTCACTTAGTCGCTCCTATACTGGAATGAGCTTTTTCTTCAGAGAGATATGGGAGTCTGATCGTAAATGTGCTGCCATGTCCCTCATGGCTCCACACAGTGATATCTCCACCATGGTTGGCTGCAACGTGCTTCACAATTGATAAACCTAGTCCTGTTCCTCCTGTTTCGCGAGAGCGTGCAGGATCTACACGATAGAACCTTTCAAAAATTCTCTCAAGATCTCTCTCCGGAATGCCAACTCCTTGATCGGTGACTGAAATTTCAGAGAGACTTCCATTATGAGAGACTGAAATCCCCACGCGCGTTCCGTTAGAACTGTAATTGATCGCATTTTCGATGAGATTACTTACAGCCATCAATAACTGGCTTCGATCACCCAGAGCAAAGCATGGATCAATCTCTTGGAAGACAATTTCAATCTGACGTTTGTTGGCAGCAAGCCGCGACTCATCAATTGCCTCTTGGACTACAGAAGAAAGATTCCAAATAGCAGCATTCTTCAAAGGGTCTACATCCTGCAACTGGGAGAGATTAATAATTTCTTGTACGAGATCTGAAAGGCGAGTTGCCTCAATTTGCATGCGCGATGCGAAGTTCTTGATTGCTTTGGGGTCGTTACTTGCCTCAAGAACAGCTTCAGAGAGTATTGATAGTGCTCCGATCGGAGTCTTTAACTCGTGAGAGATGTTTGCAACAAAATCTCGGCGCATCGAATTCAGGCGGTTGAATTCTGAATCATCAAAAATCAAGACCACCATTAGATCTTGCTCTGCCAGGGGTGCAACACGCACCAATAACTCGCGTGTTCGGCCACCGATTGGCCCTCGCGGCAATTCAATGGTCTCTTCGACTCTCACTTTGTTGCGTCGTGAAGTACGAATTAGATTGAGAAGTGGGTATGAAGTAACTGTCGAGTCCTTCACTACTCCAAGAGCGGCAACGCCTGGTGAAGATTGAAGGACTACTTCGCCAGGAGCAATGATCAAAAATTCTTCATCTATGTTGTTCAGGATTCCGATCACACTCGGTGATATCAAAGGCGCATCCGTACTATTTTTCGATCTATCTCTCCAGATGCCCATGGCCTTATCGTAGGCACAATAAAGGGAGAGCGAAAATGACAATCAAGGAAATCCCGCATAAAACCGATCTCTTAAGATCGTATTCAAGCCCCGTTCACCTAATTCCCGCACAGAACCCAACATGGCTAGTAAACTCTCCTCCATGCGCGACGCCTTTCATGATGATTTAGATGCCATTACAGCCTCCCTTGTTGAGATGGGGCAATTGGTCTCTTTGGCAATGCGCGAAGGAACTACCGCGCTTTTAACTACTGATTTAAAACTTGCTGAGAAGGTCATCGCAGATGACGACCGTATTGATGCAATGCAACACAACCTTGAGGCAAGTGCGATAGATATCATGGCTCGCCAGCAACCTGTCGCACGAGATTTACGCACCTTGGTCACCTCGTTACGCATGAGCGCAGATTTGGAACGCATGGGAGATTTTGGTCATCACATTGCCAAGATTGCACGCATGCGTTATCCGTCGGCTGCCGTTCCGGCAGAGCTCACAGCAACCATCCAAGCAATGGGCGATGTTGCAGGAAAAATTATTGACAAGGCAACTCACGTCATCGAAAAACAAGATCTTAAGGCTGCCGTTGAATTGGAAACAGATGACGATGAAATGGATCTTCTACATCGTCAGCTTTTTACGATCTTGCTCGATGATGCCTGGCCACATGGAATTGAAACAGCCATTGACATGACTTTGCTTGGTCGCTATTACGAGCGTTGTGCAGACCACGCCGTTTCAACTGCTCGCCGTGTGTACTTCCTAGTTAAAGGCGAGTACGCATCAGAACAAAAACCGACTGCCTAGTTTTTACTTCTTTCCCTGGTTTGCAACTGCTGTAATCGCCTCACGCGCTGCATCAGGATCTAGATATTCTCCACCTTTAATCTTTGGTGTGAGATCAGCGTTGAGTTCATAGTGAAGTGGAATCCCTGTTGGAATGTTCAACCCAGCGATATCTTCATCGCTAATTCCATCAAGATGTTTTACAAGAGCCCGCAATGAATTACCGTGGGCTGTGACCAAAACAGTGTGACCGCGCTTTAAATCAGGAACAATCGCATCGTGCCAATACGGCATCATTCGCGCCACTACATCTTTCAAACACTCTGTCCGTGGTAGTTCAGCACCTAGATCGCTATATCGCGAATCAGAATCTTGCGAGAATTCACTGCCATCAACGATCGGTGGCGGTGGCACATCAAATGAGCGGCGCCATAGAGCAAATTGCTCTTCGCCATATTGAGCCAGTGTCTGCGCCTTATCTTTGCCTTGTAGCGCACCGTAGTGGCGTTCATTAAGTCGCCATGATCTGGCCACAGGAATCCAGTGACGATCGCATGAATCAAGTGCTAGCTGCGATGTTGTAATCGCGCGACGCAATAAAGAGGTGTGAACTACATCAGGCAGAAGGTTGCGCTCTTTCAAGAGTTCGCCACCGCGACGAGCTTCATCTTCTCCCTTTGGAGAAAGGCGAACGTCAACCCAACCGGTAAAGAGATTCTTGGCATTCCATTCGGATTCACCGTGGCGCAAAAGGATGAGATTCATGTGGTGATCTTAATGCAGATGAATACTATTGAGTTAAATTAAATGTTGGAAAGCGTCGAGATTTGCCAGCGACTCACCGCGACTTACTCGCCATGCCCATTCTCGGCGAATCGCATCTGCAAATCCGAGTTCGAGAAGTGGATTGAAGGCGCTATCGGCATATTGCAAGACTGATCCCAGCAACCTATCGAGCTCGGTCTCATTGACTGCACCCAGTGGCAAGCGCCCTACAAGGTAGATATCTCCAAGTTCATTGGTGGCAAATGCGATTCCGTACATCGAAGCATTCTTGAGCATGCACCATGCATGTACATCGCCAGCATTTTCATCAGGCTTTCTAATGACAAATGCATTCACACTTAAGGTGTGATCGCCCACGATTAGTGCGCAATGAGTTGCAAGTTTCGTCGTCCCGGGTAGCGAGACGAGAAATGTATTTTCCGTGGGGTGATCGTATTCCAACCCTTGGTCATCTAGGAAAGATTGAATAAGTAAGACAATATGTGTAGACATTATTAACCAATGATTTTACGTTGTGAGGCTTTGGTGCCAATGATGCGATCATAAATATCTAGCGTGCCGCGCGCAGTTGCATCCCAACCAAAGTGCGATGCATGCTCAACTGCGCCCATAGAGAGCAGAACGCGACGCTGTGGTTCTTGAATTAAACGAGCCAGAATAGAAGACCACGCACGTGGATCATGCCCATCGACGAGTACGCCAGAGATACCGTCTGCAATCGCTGTACGAAGACCGCCTACTGCAGTTGCAACAACTGGGGTTCCGCAGGCTTGTGCTTCGAGTGCAACGAGTCCAAAACTTTCAGAGTAACTAGGTACACAGACTAAATCCGCCGCGCGATACCACTGTGGCAACTCAACGCGTGGGACTGGATCTTCAAATCTAACAACATCGCTAATGCCAAGCCAACTCACTAAATCTTTTAACCGTTCAACTTCACCAAGACCAGAACCAGATGCACCACCCATGATCAAGGTAATTAACTTGGGGCGAAGATGTGGTGAATGAGAAAGCATTTCAGCGACTGCGCGAATGAGAACTTCAGGTCCTTTATGTGGCTGGATTCGACCGACAAAGGCTAAGACGTGTGCATCGAGTGGCAGACCAACAGCCTCGCGCGCAGCCTTGCGCCCACTACCCGCAGTAAATGTGTAGAGATCAACACCAGGGCTAACAACACTCACGGCATCTGGACATGCTTGATATAGGGATACCAGGCTGGCAGCTTCAGCGTCAGTATTTGCAATGAGGGCATCCGCTGCCGCGACTACTTGTGTCTCACCTTGCACGCGAATCATTGGCTCCGGTCTCTCGCCTTCAGCCAAATTCATATTCTTAACGCGCG
>JBILRA010000069.1:0-5554 GCA_044372915.1 Candidatus Planktophila sp. | reverse complement strand
AAATCGTAGAAAAAGAGAGAAACTGAGGCAGTCTTGGCTGGGTCTTACGCATCAATAATGCGCAAACCTCACGCTCCATCAACCTTCGGATTTGGCATCATTGGCCGAGTCCCAATGGCGATGAACACAGTGGCGATTGTTTTTCTCGTCTCTGATGTCCGTGATTCATTTGCACTCGCTGGCCTAACATCAGCCTTCTATACATTAGCTGGTGCAGTGGTAAGTCCACGCATCGGTAAATTGGCTGATCGATTAGGGACACGTTCAGTCCTTTTACCCGTCACACTGGTTAATGCCGTGGCAACACTGGGCCTTCTGTATTTTATTAATCATTCAACAGTTGGTCTCTTCGCACTTGCTGCAATATGCGGGGCGACCTTTCCCAATTTTGGCAGCTATACCCGCACTCGCTGGAGTCGATCGATTAGTGATGAAAAGGAACTCAGTTCAGCGCTTTCACTTGAATCAGTCTTTGATGAGACAGCCTTTGTGGTCGGTCCAGCTTTGGCTGGTTTTCTCTTTGCACTCTACGGATCACGCTCACCGCTACTTGCGGGCATCGTATTTGTTGTTATTGGTGGCATCGGTCTTGCAATTACAAGTACAGACCATGGGGGCTTTGCTCAGGTAGAAGATGATCACACCCGAGGAATTTTATCTATCCCATACGTAAAGACGTTACTGCTTTCACTTATTGCAATGGGCCTTCTCTTTGGCTCAAACTTTGTTGTAATCATTGCTGTAGCTAAAGAAGGTGGACGAGCATCAGACGGCGGACTTTGGGTCGGACTGTATCCACTCGGTAGCGCTATATCTGGTTTGATCTACGGATTCATTCATTGGAAGATCTCAAGCACTGTTCGATACACCGTTTCTCTGGCCGTCATGACAGTCTGCACATCAGGGATTCTCTTCTTCCAAGATCTCGATACAATTGCATTCTGGATAATCGTTTCAGGCATTGCAATTGGGCCCGCACTTATCTCTGCAAATGCCTTTATGAAGGAATTAGTTCCGCTAAGTCGCCTCAATGAATCATTTGCCTTCCTAGGGGCTGCTATTTCTATTGGAATCACAATTGGTAGCACACTCAGCGGTGTGATTGTTGAAGAGTTTGATGGCTGGAAGGGCTTTTATTTCATGACGGCGGCAACCGCCCTTGCTACTGTTATTTCCTGCTTTGGTTTAAGTTTTCATAAAAAGGAGGTGGCAAGAGATGAAGGTAATTCTTGATACCGACCCAGGAATCGATGACGCTCTTGCATTTATTCTCCTTAAGGCAATGCCTGAAATTGAACTCCAAGCGATCACTGTTACGCACGGCAATACAAGCGTAGAAAAGTGCACAACCAACGCTCTTAAATTAGTAGAACTTCTTGGAATGCAGGAAATTCCAGTAGCGATGGGAGCTGACCAACCCCTTGTTAAGGCGCTTAGCGTTGCAGAAGAGACTCACGGCGATACAGGTTTGGGCCATGCTGTACTGCCTTCACCGACTACCACTGTGGTTGCCAATAACGCGGCAAATCTCATTATTGAGATTGTGAACGCTAACCCTGGAGAAATCACAATCTTATGTATCGGTCCCGTTACCAATCTTGCTCTGGCACTTCTTAAGGAGCCCAGCCTTCGCAAGAAAATTAAGAACGTTGTGTCAATGGCAGGAACAATTCACTACCCTGGAAATGCCACACCATCATCTGAATACAATGTTTTCTGCGATCCTGAAAGTTTTGACATTCTCCTGCGTTCAGGAATTGATCTGACCATCGTTCCTCTAGACGTGACTTATCAGTGCCTTTTCACCAAGGATCACGTTGCACGACTTCAGGGCGCGCGGGAAGATATTCGAAACTTTATCGATCGATCTACTGCTTTCTACATGGAATTTCACGCTGAGTATCAAGGGATACAAGGGTGCGCGATTAATGATCCATTGGCGGCGGCGATCTTAGTAAAGCCAGAACTTGTCACATTCCGAGATTATTACGTTGACATTGAACTCCATGGCGATTTTACAACCGCCAAGATTTCAGCTGATCACTTTAGCGCCACAGGAAATCGACCTAATGCCAAGGTTGCGATGGAAGTAAATGTTGAAGGATTTATGGATTTCTTTATTGAAAGGGTTAAGACGATATGAGCCAACTCCAGCACCATATTCACCTTAAAGAGGGCGATGTAGGCGAGTACGTTCTATTGCCGGGAGATCCTGGTCGTGCTGAAGTAATCGCACGACACTTTGATGATGCCAAGCACATCGCTACAAACCGCGAGTACGTGACCTACACCGGTTACTTAGATGGCGTAAAAGTTTCAGTGACTTCAACAGGTATAGGTTGCCCATCTTCGGCGATCGCTATGGAGGAACTGGTGCGGGTCGGTGCGAAGACATTTATTCGCGTGGGAACCTCAGGTTCAATACAGCCAGGTACAAAGTCTGGCGAACTAGCAATCGTCAGCGGAGCAATTCGTGATGAAGGAACCTCGCTTCATTACATGCCAGCAGATTTTCCAGCCGTTGCTCATTATGAAGTCGTGCAGGCTTTGCGCAAGGCTGCAACCGATAAAGGTTTGGCTCATCGTGTTGGAATTTCACAGTCCAAGGATTCTTTCTATGGAGAAGTTGAACCTGAACACTCAGGCGTGACACAGCGCCTACTCGATCGCTGGAAGGCGTGGGAGATTGGCGGGGCAATCTGTTCTGAGATGGAGGCATCCACTCTCTTTGTCGTTGCCTCTATGTTACGCGTGCGTGCAGGTGGCATCATGGTGATGCATGGAGAAGGCGAACTTGGATCGCTCGAACCATTGATCGAAACAGCGGTTTTAGCGTTGCGTGAATTAATCAAGGGAGATCAGAATGCTTAACGACGAGAAGCAATATCACATTCAATTAAAGAAAGGTGATGTCGGTAAGTATGTCCTCTTGCCTGGTGATCCTGGGCGATGTGAACCAATAGCCGCTCTCTTTGATAACCCAGTACACGTTGCGAGTAATCGTGAATACAACACATATACGGGGTTTCTTGATGGAGTTAAAGTTTCAGTAACGTCAACCGGAATTGGCTGCCCTTCTGCTGCGATCGCACTTGAGGAACTTGTGCGAGTTGGTGCAGATACATTTATTCGAGTGGGTACATCCGGCCATATTCAGCCAGATAGCGTCTCTGGCGAATTAGCAATCATCTCTGCTGCGATCAGAGATGAAGGAACCTCAAAGCATTACATGCCGATCGAATTCCCCGCTATCGCAGATGTCGACCTTGTTATGGCGATCAAACGCGCAGCCGAGAAGAACAAGGCTCGCTATCGCATCGGTATTACACAATCCAAAGATTCCTTCTATGGCCAACATGAACCAGAGCGAATGGGCGTTGCTTCAGAACTCCTTAGCCGCTGGAAGGCTTGGGAGATTGGTGGCGCGATCTGTTCTGAGATGGAGGCTTCGGCACTCTTTGTAATCGCCTCAATGCTTCGAGTTCGTGCAGGTGGAGTCATGATGGTGCATGCAAAAGAACCAATGCCACCGTTGGATATATTGCTCAATACTTCTATCGATGCGTTGCGTGAAATAATTGCATTCGATAAAGCTAATGGCCGCGCTGTAGATTAAGCCTTTCCAGCCTTCTCAACAGCCTCAAGCATCATTGACCAGAATTTATCGAAGTCGAGCTCAAGTGCAACATCAACGTTAGGCGCAAAGCCACTGCGGTTGTAGATATCAACTACTGTCGCACCACGTGTGAATTTGCCGTTAAGTTCGATCTCGACATTGCAGCGACGAGTCTTAACGACAGAGCGATCAATTAAGAGTGCAATAGCAACCGGATCATGGAGTGGTGGGTCTGGCATTTCAAATACGTCGTTGTAGGTTGATGCGAAGAACTTCAAGAGTCCGATAACTGTCTTAGATAGATCGGTTCCCATCGCTTCTAATGAGGCAAAGATAGGCTTAGTTACAAGAGCTTGGTGAGTCACATCTAGGCCGCACATTGTGAGTGGAACACCTGATTTCATTACAACGTCAGCTGCCTCTGGATCCATCCAAATATTGAATTCTGCATACGGTGTGCGGTTTCCACGAGATGCGCTTCCACCCATGAAGACTATTTCAGCAACATTTTTGCGAAGTTCTGGATAAAGCTTGAGAAAGAGCGCAATGTTTGTCAGCGGTCCAGTTGCGACCAGAGTCACTTTCTCGGGATGCTCACGAACGGCTTTTGCAATGAGGTCAACACCAGAAATTTTTTCAAGTTCAAAAGTCGGTGCAGGAAGTGGCGCACCATCGAGTGCGGTCTCACCATGAATATCCGTTGCCGCTTCGATATATCCAAGAATCGCGTTCCCTGCACCCTCGGCAACGGGAACATCAATTTTCGCAAGAGCACAGATTGATAGTGCGTTCTGTGTCACTTTAGCGATGATTCCGTTTCCGGAGACGGTTGTTATCGCCAAGAGATTTATCGCTGGGTTATAGGCGGCCAAAATCATGGCAAGTGCATCATCGTGGCCTGGATCGCAGTCAAGGACTATTGGTGTTGGCTTCATAGGGCTACTTTAATCACAAATACCCTTCTCAGTAAGTGCCACTCACGGTTAAGATAGAGCCATGGTAATAACGGCTAGCGCACTCACAGATGGCTCACTTGCATCAATCAAAGGTTTCTTGAAGACCCTTTCTCCAGTTGATCAAGTCGGTGCAGATGCTCGGGCTGCGATGCTTGCAACTCGAAGTATTAAAACGGCAAGTAAAAAATGGGCGATCGATATGGCAATTAGCATGATCGATTTAACAACGCTTGAAGGTGCCGATACTGATGGAAAAGTAAAAGCGATCTGCAGTAAAGCAATTCGTCCAGATCCAACTGATCCAACAGTTCCTCACGTAGGTGCAATCTGTGTTTACAACGATATGGTTGCAATTGCGCGCAAACATTTAGATGAGAGCGGCGGAGCAGATATTCCAGTCGCTGCGGTCTCAACTGCATTTCCTTCAGGGCGAGCATCCCTTGAGGTCAAAGAGCGCGATACAAAAGATGCGATCGCAGATGGTGCTACTGAGATCGATATGGTCATCGATCGCGGTGCATTCTTATCGGGAGATCTTGAAAAGGTTTATAGTGAAATCGTTTACATTAAATCCCTCTGTGGAGACAAGGCTCATTTGAAGGTCATTCTTGAGACTGGCGAACTCGTCACCTATGACAATGTTCGAAAGGCCAGCTTCCTAGCGATGGCCGCCGGGGCAGATTTCATTAAGACAAGTACCGGCAAGGTTTCACCTGCTGCAACTGCCCCTGTAGTACTTGTCATGCTTGAGGCTGTGCGTGATTTTTACGCAATGACCGGGGTACGCATTGGGGTAAAACCTGCCGGAGGAATTAGAACAACAAAGGATGCCATTAAACAATTAGTTCTCGTTAAAGAAACAGCAGGAGATGAGTGGCTCAACCCAGAGCTATTTCGTATCGGTGCCAGCGCTCTACTCAATGATCTACTGATGCAAAGACAGAAGCTCGTCTCCGGCCATTACGGCGGACCAAATTATGTG
>JBILRA010000017.1:0-20163 GCA_044372915.1 Candidatus Planktophila sp. | reverse complement strand
ATGTTGCGTTGGGTAATGTCACAAGCCTTCGCACACTTTTGATCGCTGTCGCTTTTACGCTGGCGTGGTATCTGCCATCACTTATCGGTTCGATGGTGCACTTAACTGTTGAAAAAGATTTAGTGAAAGATCCAGAAGATAAGAGTAAGACAGCCGCAGTGATCTCAAGTATCGCTGCTGGGATTTTTGGTTCATTCGCAGTTGTGATCTCGGTGATCTTGACGGATTCGCTCGTGATCAATCGTCAATCAGATCCAGCCCTGCGTTGGCCGCTTGCAATTGTGGTTGGGCTAGTAATAACACTTAAATTTATACTCGAACATTTTCTTCAGGTGCAACGAGAGGAAGATGCCACGCAT
The DNA here is from genome assembly GCA_044372915.1 of Candidatus Planktophila sp. GTDB lineage: Bacteria > Actinomycetota > Actinomycetes > Nanopelagicales > Nanopelagicaceae > Planktophila. The sequence goes on along the minus strand of JBILRA010000017.1, from coordinate 19,804 downwards.
CCTCAAAGACTTCATCTCGCCCGAGTGGTTTCACCTGGCATGGCGATGACGTTGTTGGGATCACTCTTTGCCGTGGTCTATATCTGGACACAATCGTATCTAGCCGCTGCAGCGGCCGCCCTTGTCATTGCCACCCCGTACTTCTTGCTCTTCCTGGTATTTCCTCGAATTGCAATCGCACGGCTAAAAAATGGAAAACGAAACATGAACGCTGAAGCCCTCTTTATTGGGTTATTGACCTTTGCCGTCTATACGGCAATCTCATTCCTGCCCACCACTGTTATTGCTAAGTCTCAAGCCTTTATACTTATGGGGTTGATTCCTGGACTTTTGCATGGAATCTATTCAGTAATAGTCGCATCATCAGAACATGTTGCGCGTAAGGAAGAGGAGGCAATCGCGTGAAGTTACTTAAACGCGCATTCATTTTTGTCATGCTCTTTGCACTTACTGGTGTTGGCGTAACTTTTGCAGCAGGTGAAAACAATGACAATATTCAAAATTTCTTTCTTGGAAATGCACCGGCAACTTCAGGTGATCTCAACCAAGTCTTAGCACTTCTCGTTGGACCACAAGGACCGCCAGGACCAGCAGGTGTTGCAGGAGCAGATGGATTTGTTGGCCTTAATGGTCAAGATGGTCGCGACGGAATTGACGGTGCACCTGGCATTGCAGGACCACAGGGTGAAGCTGGCGCAGCTGGAGCATCAGTTGCAGTTGTTGCACTTCAAGTAGGAGATGCGAACTGTCCTATCGGAGGATCAAAACTTGTTGATGCCGATGGTAATGAAACTTTTATATGTAATGGTCGACCAGGACTACCAGGAACTGCGGGCGCTACAGGTGCCACAGGTCCAACTGGTGCAGCAGGTGTAGGTGGAACCGGTAACGGAACGCGCTTTGGTGTTGGATCACTTGGAATCGGTGCCTGCGATGACAACGTCGAGGTTGAGTTAAAGCATCTATTTGCTGGCGGGCAGTTCACCATGAATCAGGTTCAGATTTCAGGTCTTGCAAATGCATGTGACACGTACACACTTAAGGTCTGGTTAACAATCCGTGCGTCAGGTGCACTCTTTGGTAGCGGAGCGGGCACTGCCTTCGTCGGTGGAGATGAAATTCGATGCGAGAAAGTAATTTCAAGCGCTTCGTGGACGGGTTCGAGCAATGCTCGAATCGTCTCTGTGGATGCAGCCCATTCATGCGTAAATATCACCGCTAATCGTGGCGTTGCCCCAACTCTTAATAGCATGAGCGCGCGCGATTTAGCCGACTATGTCGGATTTGAGATTGGCTAACCATGGCTAAGAAATCACAAGTTCCTCCAACACCTGAGATGACGCAGCTTCCAATTTCACCAGGTGATTCTCCTCTTGTGATTGATCTTCCAGATGGCCAGAAACTTGTTGTAGGAAATCTTGCGGCAGGGAGCGTTATTGAGGTTGCCACATGGCGAGGTACGGGTCGACCTGATTCACGCACTTCTCGCTTAATGCTTGGAATGTCAACTGCTGCACAAAAGCCGGCTGAAAACGCTGCTGATGAGAAGAAAGTATCTGTTTCATCTCTCACTAAAGTCAGTGGAATCTTTAAAGCACTCCAGGCAAAGGCGGCATCTCGCAAGAGCGCATCTCAATCCAAGAAGAGCTCAGCCCCGTTGATCGAAACAGTTTCACCGCCTTCAAAGAGTAATGACGCTGCTCAAGTTGATGATTGGCTTAACTCAATTCTTGAAAAGAGTGCCAAGAAGCAAGCGCAGGCATCAAAGAGCGAAGTGAAACCTGCAGTTAAAGCAGCGCCAAAAAAAGCTGTGACAAAAAAGTCTGCTCCGAAGAAATCAACCACAGGGAGAAAACGATGAGACTCAATAAGAAAGTGGTTGCAGCCATCGTGCTTGCACTCGCGCTACTCTTCGCTTTCGGATTTCGTGTCGGACATCCTCAGGCCGGTCTCACCAATGCCCTTGGCTCTGCACAATCAAGCCTTGTGATTTACCAAAAAGGCGAAATGTATTCGGCTGGACAGAAGGTACTTGCCTCATCAGGTGATGCCAGCCTTTCACCATTTCTCGGCCAGATTATTGGCGCAACAGGCGATCGATATGAAGTGGGAAATGGCCGCTTCACTGAGTCGCTGACCGGGGCAGATATCAAGGGAACGATGGTCTTTGTCATCCCCTTCATCGGCACTGTCTTTAGCTGGGTCGGCCTTTAAAAAATCACCCCCTGACCAGACTTAGACCAGTCCATGTTTGACTGGTCATTTTGACCATCCCACGCATAAATAAGTGACCATTGAGCGGTGATTGAAACAACGGTCTAACTAGACCGGTCTAACTTTATTGCGGAAAAGTAAGTGAGGTGGCTCTAATGCATGACATTCGCACCTTTATTGAATGGTTAAGTTATCACCCAACCAGCGATGAGGTCGCACGCTCACTTGTCATGGAGTACATGGCCCCCTTTGGCGCATGTTGCGCTCGTATCGGGCGCCTGCACCCCAACGATTCCCTCGAATTCTTAGGTGAATATGGGTTCGATGCAGGCAAAGCTAAGCAGGCATTTCCTAGTGAAGTCTGGCGCTCGTGGAATGATGACGAAGCGCTCATAGCACTAGGCAAGAATTCAGAACCTTGGAATGAGGCGCAGAATTTACTGATGATTCAACTTCGTGAGCGTGGCGCAGTCCATGGATATCTTGTCCTGCGATTTGCTGAATCAGTTGCTTCACGTGAGACGGTTGAAGAAGTTGCTCGCAATTATGCAGTTGCGTTGAGTCTCTACCTTTCACTTTCTCATCACCAAGGTACGCAGACATCACGCTCAATTGTTGAACGCGGAGATACTGGTACAGATCAACTCTCGCAACGACAGATTTCAATATTACGTGGAATGGTGGAAGGCAAGACCAATCACGAGTTAGCCAATGAACTTGGATTTAGTGTGAGCACAGTTCGCCATGAAACCATGCGCATCTATCAGGCACTTTCTGTCAGCGATCGTAAAGAGGCTGCAAAGAAAGCGCTAAGCCTGGCTCTGATTTGATCTTCTAAAGAGTAAATCCAACAGGCAGCTCAAGCCTATGCTGGGCCAATAGAGCGGCATTCCGCAAGATATCTCCGGTTTTTCCATCAGCGACAATAACGCCGCCACTTAAAATCACTGCGCGCTCGCAGAGCTCGAAAGCGTATGGAAGATCGTGTGTCACCATCACAATGGTGACATCGAGTGAGCGCAAAATATCGGCCAATTCGCGTCTTCCTGCTGGGTCTAAATTCGATGAAGGTTCATCAAGGACCAAGATCTCAGGCTTCATCGCCAATACGGTGGCAACTGCAACACGGCGGCGCTGACCAAAAGAGAGATGGTGTGGCGGACGATCTTTGAACTCTGACATATGAACCAGGGCTAGGGCTTCATCGACAGCCTTATCTAGTTCGGCCCCGCGAAGGCCCATGTTGTAGGGGCCGAAGGCAATGTCTTCACCGACAGTTGGCATAAACAATTGATCATCAGGATCTTGGAAAACAACGCCAACCTTTCCTCGAATTCGGCGCAACAAATCTTTATCTTTTGTATCGATTACTTCACCTGCAACGCTGACGCTGCCGTGTTCTGCCGGATGGATTCCGTTCATATGCATGACAAGAGTTGTCTTGCCCGCACCGTTAGGACCAAGGAGTGCAACACGTTCGCCTCGTTCAACGCGGAGATTGACGCCGAAGAGTGCTTGATTGCCATCAGGATAAGCAAATGCCAACTCTTGTATATGCAGGCTAGGAGCAGTTGTCATTATTTATCCGATCACAGTTGTTGAGATAAGTATAGAAAGGGCGAAGAGTGGCAAAATAAATCCTTGTAGCCATGTCCTTAGAGATGCGCCTTCGCTCTGGTCATGTGGAAGAACTCCGGAATATCCGCGCGAAAGCATTGCCAAGTGAACACGTTCACCACGTTCGTATGATCGAATAAAAAGTGCGGATGCAGCGGTGGCGATGACCTTCCAATCCTTGATTCCTGTGGCGATAAACCCACGTGACTCTCGGGCGACCTTCATTCGCTCCATCTCATCACTGATGACGTTGACATAGCGCAACATAAATGCGGCGATCTGGACCATCAATCGTGGAAGGTGAAGTTTTTCAAGGCCACGTAAAAGCTCGCGAGCAGTAGTTGTTGTTGAAAGTACTACCGCACTTAAGACACCCAAGGTGCCTTTAACGACAATTCCTGCAGCAGCCAAAAGACTTTCACGGTAAAGATTGAGTGGGCCGACTTCAAAGCGCTCACCTGTTCCAAAAAATGGCATCAAAATCGCGAAGAAGATAAATGGAATTTCAATCAGCGAGCGAACCAAAAGCGTTGGCGTGGGGATTTTTGCAATCAGCGAGACGATAAAGATCGCAACAAAGTAGGCGATAAATGCCTGCCACTGAGTGATGGGCGTTGAGACAGAGACAATAATGAAGGCAAGGACGGCCATAATCTTTACATGGGCTGGCAGTCTATGAACTATCGAATGGCGATGTAGATAGAGACGCTCTCCTACATCATGGCCATGATGATGCTGGTGCTCTGTATCGGCTTTTATGACTTACTCTTATTGAATCGACGCAATCCGTAGAAGATTCCGAAGGAGATTGCTGCAGTTGATGCAACACCAATCACTCCTGCAAGGCCACCCGTGACTCGGTCATTTTCTATACCTGCGACACGATAATCGGCTAACGGACTATCTTTGAGCGGACTATCTTTTTGTGTATCTAGAAAACCAATTTCACTGGCAGCTTTTTCAAAGCCGTCAAGATGCGATGATGCATAGTAAGAAACGCCACCTGCGAGAACAAGAGAAACTGCAAGCCCAACAAGAACTAGTGGATTTTTCATCTTACGCCTTTCGAATCTCTAGTTGTGCTTTTGTCCCGCGATAGCCATAGACCAGATCTGGACGACTTGCCATGACTGCTGTTACTGAGAATGCGGTAATAACTGCTTCACCAATACCAATGAGAACGTGAGTGCTCATCATTCCCGTAAAGACTGCCGCAAGTGAAAATGTTGAATTCGCCCCAATTGCATATTGCAACAAGAAGCCCATGACTGCAGCCGGCACAGAGATAAATCCGGCGATCGCGGCTGCAGTAGTAATTGATGATTTATTCTTTGGCAGAATCTTTTTGACTAGGAGAAATACTCCGTATCCAACCCAGACACCAACGAGTGAAAGGTTAAAGACATTGAGCCCGGCGGCGCTTAATCCACCATCGGCAAAGAGAAGTGCTTGGAGCAACAACACAACGCTGAGGGCAAGAGTTGCCACATACGGTCCGACTAAGACCGCGGCCAGGACACTTCCGAAGAGGTGTCCGCTGGTGCCTGCTGCCACGGGAAAGTTGAGCATCTGCACTGCAAAGATAAATGTTGCTGTCAGGCCTGCAAGAGGCGCGGTCTTCTCATCAAGTGATTTAGCAGCGCCTTTAAGGCTAGCTCCCACACCCACGGCTGCGATCGCTGCAAAGGCGGCAGAGGTGGGGATATCGATGAATCCATCAGGAATATGCATGGCCATATCTTAATGCAAATCATTTGCATCTGCTAGATGAAAGCGATTAGCTTGGGTAGCCACCAGAGGAGAATTCCCCCACAATTGCGACCCCGCAGGGCTACAGTCTGCCTAGAAGCCAGGCTGATCGACAGATTTGGAGGTTCTCATGAGCGATGATGACAACCACGACGAGATAGTCACCGAAGAGATGCTCTGGGATCGAATTCCGCAAACAGAAGGCCAAGATCGTGCAGAGACATATTACGAACTCAGCGCTCGCATCTTTGCCCGCGGTCAATACGATGAAGCGCTCGCATTGGCTGAAACTGCGCGCGATATCTATTCAGAGATGGGTGCAAGTGCACCAAGTGAAGGTTTGGCGCAGGCATATTCTGCAATTGGCTACAACCTCAATCAATTAAAGCGTATTGATGAAGCAGCAACTGCAATGAGTAAGGCCGTTGAGCTATTGCGTGAAAGCAAATCTCCTATTGCACTCGAACTTGCCTGCACCTTAGGTGAGTGGTGGTACAGCTCCAAGAAGTATGGCGAAGTTGTGGCGACAATGTCTGAGTGTGCACAAGAGCATTTAGTTGATGGAAATCAGATGGGTGCTGCAAACGATCTACATTTATTAGGTATGGCCTATCGAGAACTCAAGCAGTATAACGAAGCGCTCGAAGCCTTCAAAGAGGCACGTGGAATTTTTAAATCGGAGAAAGAAGTTTTACATGTTGCGCGTTGTGATCAGAAGATTGCATCATGTTACAACTGGCTCGGTGAAGGTGAGAAAGCACTCGAAGCTGCACGTAAGGCTGTTGATGTATTTGAGACGGCTCACGATCACCGCCGCGAAACATTCGCACTCTTTGAATACGGTAAGGCGGAGATTCTTCTCGGTAAGCGTGAAGAAGGCCTCAATACTCTCGATGGGGTGCTTCAGATAATTGCTGAGGACGAGCCTAAAGATTTTGAGTTTATCGTTGATATTGAGAGTCGCATGGCTGATGTGATGCGCACTCTAGGTCGAGTGAGTGAAGCCGCCGAGATAGAGCGACGTTTAACAACTGTTCGCGACTCTCTTAGTGACGGTGAACAAGAGCCGCTAGGTAATTAGATTTCCAGCTAGCCTTCTAAGTTTTACGAGGTAAGTGCTGCAAGGCCCAGTGATACATCGCGATTGCACCCGCAGCTGAAGCATTCATTGAACGCGTCGAACCGTATTGCTCGATGGCATACAAAACACTGCACACCTCAACGCCCTCATCTGACATTCCGGCACCTTCTTGTCCAAACAAAAGTACACACTTCTCTGGAAGTTGAGCACCCTCCAAATGTTTCGATGATGGCACATTATCAATACCGATAATAGGTAAGCCATTTTCTAAACACCACGTTGCGAAATCTGCAATTGTGGGGTGGTGAATGACAGTCAAGTAACGATCGGTGACCATTGCACCGCGCTTATTCCAGTCGCGTTTTCCAACAATATGGACGGCGCTTACATTAAATGCATTTGCTGTTCTTACAACTGAACCAATATTAAGATCGTGCTGCCAGTTTTCGATTGCGATCTGCAGTCCGTGGCGCTTGGTATTCAAATCAGCAACGATTGCTTCAACACTCCAATATCGATAGTGATCTAAGACGTTTCTTCTATCGCCATTTTCAAGTAACTCAGGATCGTATTGATCGCCGCTTGGCCAAGGCTTTTCATGAGGACCTACGCCTACAACAGGAAAGAATTCTCCTGGGCCGATAGTTGCAGGTGTCTTGATTTCCATGAGATCACCCTAAACTAGGAGAGCAGAATCGCATATTAGATATTTGAATGGAGTCAACGTGAAGGTCGCTTTTTATATCGCATTTGCAGTACACCTCGTGGCAATCCTTGGGATTCTCGCCCTTTTAGTTATCTCGTACAAGAAGAGTCCGCGTGCCCTTAATCCAGGAGTTCTTCATGCCACTGCGACCGCCCTACTCGCTGGAATTGTGATGGTCTTTACCTGGTCTGGTGGACATGACACCGAGATCAATCACATGAAGGTCGGGATTAAATTTTTAGTCGTCTTGGCACTTCTTGTTATTGGCTTCGTCAATCTTAAGAAAAAGACTTATTCCGCAAAAACTTTTGCAGTGATGTTAGGACTTACTGTCACAAACATTCTTCTCGCCTACGGCTGGCGTTAAATCTTTCTGTAATGAAAAAGATTATCGGCGTAGCCATTTCCGCACTGTTCTGTGGAGTTTTTCTTAGTGCGCCGACATCTGCCTTTGATCCTGTACGGGCAGCGACCGTCTTTACCAATTTGGCTAAAGATCCAGATTTAAAGAACCCTTCCGTGATCTTGATTGATGCCAGTACTAAAGAAGTTCTCTTTGAATCAAACTCTTCAGCAGCACGTAAGCCAGCCTCGACTTTGAAGATATTGGCTGGAGTTGCAGTAGCGAAGTATCTTGATCCAAAGATGCGCTTTCAAACTTCTCTCTCCATTTCAACGGAGTCTAGTTCGGTAGTTATACAAGGGGATATGGATCCTTGGGCAACGTTTAGCGCATACAACGCAAAGCGCTTGGGGCAGACCTCACTCAAGTACTTGGCCTATCGTGCACATTTTGAATTAGAGGCGCAGGCCGGTGCTCCTGTAAAGAAGATGACGCTTTATTACAACGGCATCTATGACAGTGAAGCTCGAAATATGAAGGTGTATTTAAAAAGTAAGAAAGTCGCTGTCACCGTCAAACCTGTGACTGCGCTACAAGCTCAGAATTTAGTTTCAGAACCCGTTGTTAACAGCATCTCACCTTCGATACATCAAATGACTCACTACTTTATGCAATGGAGCGATAACGTTTTATCTGAACGTCTCTCTAGGCTTGCGGCAAAATCTGCAGGATTTTCTCCAAATACGGCAGGAATAGGTGCGGTTTACAGAAGAGTGCTCTCAGAGATGGAGATCGATTCATCCAAGTTGGTTGTAAAAGATGGTAGCGGACTTTCACACGACAATCGACTCAGCGCTAAATTATTAGGTGATCTCCTTATTCGTATCCATCAAGACCCGCTCTACGAATCAATAGTTGAAAGCCTTCCCGACGGGGGAGTAAATGGAACGCTAAATGAAAGATTTATCAAAACAGCCCCACAGGCAATCGGATTAGTTCACGCAAAGACTGGCACTCTCAACGGAACGGTGACATTAGCTGGTTATGTGGAAGCGCAAGATCGAGAGTACATCTTCGTCGTTATCGCCGATCGTTTAAGTAGGAGCTATTCAGCATCTAAAGTAGCTAGAGACACGCTAGATAGATACTTAGGAAAAATCGCACTTCCACTTATTCCAACGATTGCCTCTCCTGGTGATAGCGAGACAGAAACCGTTGCTAGTTCGACAGGATCTTAATCGAACCACCGTAACAGGCTACCCAGGTGTTCTGTGATACCGAGTCAAAAGTTATTCCAATCGGTTCATTACACACGCGTATTGTTTGTACAACTTTCAGATCAGAGGTACGCACTTTAGACATTGTGCCACTGGCATAGTTAACGACATAGAGTGACAAGCCATCATCTGAAATGGCTAAGCTTCGTGCGGCTTTACCTGTTGTTACTGTCTTTATCAGTTTATTTGCAGTTAAATCCCATGCTGCAACTTTGCCAGATATGTTCAAGGTTACATAAAGCGTTTTTTCATCGGGGGATAAAACCACTGCGCGAGGATTCGATCCAACTGGGATAAATGTTTTAGAAAAGTCTCGAAGATCAATTCGGTGGATTCCCGAACCACCCATTTCGGCAACGTATGCGAATGTACTGGATTTATCGATTGCAATTCCACGAGGGTATCGCCCAATTTTAATTGTCTTGACTGATTTACCAGTATCAACTGAAATCACAGTGACCGTATAGGAGCACCAGTTACTCACCAAAATGTATTTGTTATCTGGAGTTACTTGAACAACTTTCGGAACTGATCCGACAGGGTAGACAGCCTCAATTGTGTAATTTTCTAGGTTTACTCGGCTAAGAAAACTTGTGTCATATCCATTTGACGGGCTGCACTTATCCGTACCCTCTTTGTTAAATCCCTTTCCGTACATTGCATAATTGGTGAAATAGAGATATTTCCCGTCCGGACTAAAAGCACCTTCGACGGGAGCGCCCCTATATGTTCCACTGTATTTCTTATATCCAAAATCGGAGAGTCTGACTGTGTCGGCAATGGTAGCCAGGAGAGTATTTTTCTTGCTGTCATAAATTGTGACGGAATGGCGATACATCATGTTGTGAGCACTAACCAATCCAGTTCCTGATGCGAGAACCGATTTTGGTGCGATATTCCCATTGATCGTCGCGATCAATTTCATCTTTGAAGGTGATGAATATGCCGTAGGAGTTTCTGACGCTTGGCTAGGAGATGATAGAAATACAAGAGCCCCTATAGCGATAGTGGAAATGAGTGCACGGTTCATCCTCTTATCTTAATCATCGTCATCGTCATCATCATCCTCATCGTCGTCGTCATCGTCATCGTCGTCATCGTCCTCATCCTCATCGTCGTAACGCCCGCTACCTGCAACAGGTGGAATCGTAGGAATGCCGTTACTTACAATGGGCGGAGTGGTAGTTGCTTCATTCCCGAGTGATGGTTGGCTAGAAGTTGGGAGAGCGGTTGCTACTGCTGTGACAACTGAGGTCGGTTCTACCTGTGATGCTCCTGGATTTTCGGTCTGAGCAAATAGTGCGCCACCACCGACTGCTATAAGAGCAATAGCTGCTGCAACATATGGAAGTCGGCCTCGACTGTGGCGTACCTCATTGCCTGCATCACTTTCTGCAATATCCATCCAGTTTAGATTCTCTGGCTCATGAGCATTCTTCTGTGTCATAGATCTCCCTCATTCATTTGTGATGAAGATAGCCCGCCAACCTTAAAGCAGACTGAGAACAGAGATCAGATTTGCTGGGTAATCTAGCGCTATGACCCTCATGAGAGCCTACATAGCGCTGATGAAGTTACGTGTGGTCGAACTCCTGTTGATCTCAACCATTCCGGCAATGATTTTGGCAGAAGAAGGAATACCTGATGCAGGACTAGTTCTCGCAACTCTTGTCGGTGGAACTCTCGCCGCTGGAAGTGCGAATGCATTTAATATGGTTCTTGAGAGCGATCTTGATAAGTTAATGAAGCGTACATCAAGAAGACCATTGGTAACGGGTGCAATAGGTAGAACTCATGCCGGAATTTTTGCAACAACGATCGGCTTACTTTCCCTCTTGATTTTTTGGACCCTAACAACACCTCTTGCAACTCTGTTTACGGCGGTGGCAATAGGTTTCTACGTCCTTGTCTACACGATTGCACTCAAGCGCCACACATCACAAAACATCGTGTGGGGTGGCGCTGCTGGTTGTATGCCTGTTTTGATTGGTTGGGCAGCAGTCACCAACTCAGTTTCTTGGATTGCGGTTGCATTCTTTTTGGTGATTTTCTTCTGGACTCCTCCACATTTTTGGGCGCTAGCAATTAAATATAAAGATGACTATGAGGCAGCTTCTATCCCAATGCTTCCTGTGATCGCAGAGCGCAGCATTGTTCTTAAAAACATGTGGTTCTATACAGTTGCAATGATTGCAAGCTCGGTGGTCCTGATTTATCTCGCCGATCTGCAGTGGTGGGCAATGGTGGTCACAGTAGGTCTTGGATTAGTATTTGCCTATCAATTGATTAAACTTAAAGAGAATTCAGCAAACTACAACTTGGTTGCAGCGAGAATTTTCCATTGGTCAATTACATATCTGACGCTTTTTTCTGCGCTCCTAGTTATTGCTCAGCTCTTAAAAGCTTGATCCAAATCTTTAATCAGGTCATCAATATGCTCGAGACCAACCGATAGGCGAACTACAGATGGTGTAATACCCATCTCGGCCTGTACTTCTGGACTCAAGCGACGATGGGTCGTTGATGCAGGATGTGTGATGAGCGACTTGCTATCTCCCAAGTTATTTGAAATATCAATAACGCGTAGGGCATTCATCACCTTAAAGGCATCTTTCACTGTTCCGGCAAATTCAATACCAATAGTGGATCCACCCTTTTTCATCTGATGCATGGCTAGCGCATGATCTGGGTGGGATGCGAGTCCTGGATATCGCACACTTTTGATTTCAGGGCGAGTCTCTAAATACTCTGCGATTGCCAAGGCGTTATCGCTCATGCGATGTACGCGCATCTCCATCGTTTCAAGTGATTTAACAAGTAGCCATGCATTGAATGCACTCAGCGAAGGTCCCGTGTGGCGAACAAAGGGGAGTAGATGCTCATGAATATATGAGAAGGATCCAAGAATTGCACCAGCGAGGATTCGGCCTTGTCCGTCAATATGCTTAGTTGCCGAGTACATCACAACATCTGCACCCAATTGCAGGGGCTTCTGCAAAATTGTTGACGCCATGATGTTATCCACGATTACTGTGGCACCTACGGCGTGCGCAAGTTTGCTTACCATTGCGATATCTACAATATCCAAAAGTGGATTACTTGGGGTTTCGATAAAGACTGCCTTAGTTGGTTTTGAGAGCGCCTTCGCCCACGCTTCTGGATCATTTCCTTTTACTAGTTCGTAGGTAACACCCCACTTAGGCAGAAATTCTGTAATGACTACGTGGCAGGAACTAAACATCGAAGCCGAGGCAACAACATGATCGCCGGCACTTACGAGACAGGCGAGGGATGCAAACATTGCAGACATACCTGAACCGGTAGCCACACAAAATTCTGCACCTTCAATCGCTGCTAATCTCTTTTCGAACATGGCAACGGTTGGATTATGGAATCGGCTGTAGAGAAAGTGATCTACTTCATCGGTAAATGAGTCAACCGCTTCTTCTGCAGAAGAATATGTAAATCCACTGGTGAGATATAAAGCCTCGGATGTTTCTCCAAAACCTGAACGCGCTAGACCCGCCCGCACGGCAGCTGTTTGGGGGTTAACATCCCAATCCGGCTCTGGTCGATTATTTTGTGGCTGGTAGCCCCAACTCTTATCTGACATGGAGAGATCTTAATCTGAGCACGCTATATTCACTACATGCACGCTCAAACTATTGCCATCTCAGTCCAGAATCTCAGCAAAAAATATGACTCGAGATTTGCCGTTTCTCATGCCAATTTTGAAGTTCCACTCGGCAGCATTTGCGGCTTTGTCGGCCCTAATGGCGCCGGAAAGACCACCACGATCAGAATGCTCCTTGGTTTGATTTCACCTACAGGTGGTTCAGGGCAGATTCTTGGCCACTCGATTGATAATCCAGATGAATATCTCAAGCATGTCGGTGCGATGATCGAAGGTCCAGCCTTCTATCCAGCGCTATCAGGTGCCGAAAATCTTCACGTACTTGCCACATTGGGTGGATTTAGTCATGAGAGAGTTACTGAAGTTCTCACAACTGTCGGCCTAGCAGATCGTGCACAATCAAAATTTAAGACATATTCACTTGGCATGAAGCAGCGCCTTGGAATTGCAGCAGCACTTCTACCGGATCCAAAGATTTTGATTTTGGATGAACCAACAAATGGTCTTGATCCTGAAGGTATTCAAGAGATACGTGATCTCTTGCGAGGGCTTGCAGATAAAGGGACCACAGTATTTGTCTCTTCTCACCTGCTTTCTGAACTTGAAATCATCAGTGATTACATTGTGATGCTACGCAAAGGTGAAGTTGTTTTTGCTGGCCCAATCCAAAAACTCTTCGAAGCTCAGCAACCGTTCATGTTAGTTCGTTGCGAAAATAGTGGAGATCTTGAAAAGATTGTTGCAATTGCAATTGCAGATGGGCATAAAGCGCATATCCAATCTGGCATCGCACATATTGAAGGACCAGCTGATTGGGCGGGAACACTCAATAAAAAGGCGTTCGAAGCTGGAATTGTTCTCACCCAATTGTCACCACAACTTCCCAACCTCGAAGAGACATTCTTTGAAATGACAGGAGATAAGAAATGATTCGTGTCATCCGCGCTGAGTGGCGCAAATTGCGACGCCCAACGCTCTTTTTAGGAACCATTGGCGCAGCACTATTCTTCACAGGTCTGTTTACCTCATTACTTTTTATTCTGATCGATTCTCCAAGAGGTAACTCTGACCCAGCAAATCCAATCTCTCGCGAGATGCTCTCATCTTTTGCTGGTTCAGTAATTGGGTTCTCAAATGTGGCAGGACTTCTTGGGATTATTGCTTACTGTGTCTTTGCTGCTCAGACTGCGCAGGAGTACACATATGGAACCCTTCGCAATCTACTAGTTCGCCAACCAGGTCGCTTGCGACTCTTGGCCGGAAAACTTATCTCGATGAAACTCTTTGCAATTGTGATGGTTTTGATTTCCGGAATTGTCGCAATTGCAATCTCTTACTTCCTAGCCCCAAGCGCGGATGTAATTACTAGCGCGTGGTTCACATCAGAAGGCAGAGCCGAAATTTTTCAGGCGTTCATCAACGTCTCAGTTTCTGTTATCGGATTTGGAATTTTCGGCATGATCATGGGTCTACTGCTTCGTTCACCAATTAGCTCTATTGCAATTGGCGTCTTATGGATTTTGATTATTGAAAATCTACTCGGAGCAGTAAGAAGTTCTACTCTCGAGTGGTTACCTGGAAGCCAGCTCAATGTGATTGCCCTTGGTGGCACCCCACAAGTGAGTTATATGCATGCACTTGGCTTCGCCGGAATTTATATTGCCGTGGGAGGCCTTATTGCAGCAGTGCTTTTTTCTAAAAGAGATGTAGCCAACTAGCGACACCGCCGCTTTTAACAGGAATTCTTAAGACTCCTCACTTATCGTAATAACCCTGATCGAAGGGAAATTGCGTGCATCACCGTCATCGCTTAGTTGCTATTGCCATGATTTTTGGCCTTGCTCTCTCTGCGACCCCCGCGATCGCTGCAACACCTAAACCGACACTTGCTCAGATCGAGGCGGCAAAGAAGGCAGAGGCGGCAAAGAAGGCGGCAGCGGCTGCTGCAGCGAAGAAACTAGCGGCTGCAAATCAAACACTCCGCACGCTCACAGCTAAAGCAAATGCTGCTCAATCACTTTTTGTGAAAGCACAGAGAGAATTAAATGCAGCTACAGCAGCAGCCAATGCTGCAGCAAAGAAGGCTGAAGAAGCTGCAGGCGAAGTTTCTGCTACACATGCAGTCATCGGAAAACTTGCAACGAATGCGTACATCATGGGTGGAAGCTTTTCAGATATCGAACCTTTGCTCAGCGCAAATGGACCGCAAGACTTAATAGATCAAATTTCAATACTTGATAACCTAGGTAGTAAGAACACAGTTGCCCTTGGTCGTTTTAAAGCCGCTGAGGTCATCGCACGCGCTGCAAAAAAGATTGCTGATGAAGCAAAGGTTGCTCAAGCCGCGGCAACTGCAAAAGTTGCTGCTGCTAAAAAGGTTGCAGATGATGCTCGCAGCGAGCAACAGAAGGAAGTCGATCGACTTCAAGCAATTCAGGATAAATTAGCGCGTGAATTAGCAAGCGCTAAACGAGTAAGAATCACTCTTGAGCAACAACGTGCATTAGCGCTCTTAGAAGAGAGCCAGGCAAATACCGCGGCAAACACTGGTGGACAGAAGAAGGTCTGGCCAGATTTAGGATTTAAAGGTCGATCAACAATTAGAACAACTGAGGCGCAACGTCTTGAGGCTGTTGCATTTGCTAAGAAACAGGTGTTAGCGCGAAAACCATATGTATGGGGTGATGAAGGCCCAGGAGCATTTGATTGCTCTGGTTTGGTCTATGCCGCGTACCGATCAGCAGGTTTAGGTTGGCCTAATTGGGATCGCCTTAATTCTTCACTCTATGCGGGATATACAAAGCATGTTTCACTTGATGAGTTGGTTCCTGGAGACCTCTTGTTCTACTCATATAAGGGCACAATCTCCTCAATCCACCACATTTCAATTTATGCAGGAAATGGAATGATGTGGGAAGCAAATTCCAAGGGTAGAGGTCTTCTTTACTCCAATATGTACAGCATTAAGGGGCTTATGCCATTTGGTGGCCGGGTCTAGAATTACCCGCATGACCCGTGCATTTCTTGAACTTCGATCTGCAGTGCGGCCACATCTCGAGCAAGCAAGCGCCGGAGATAACATTCTTGTTGCAGTTTCTGGTGGAGCCGACTCACTAGCTTTGGCAGCTGCCGTTTTAGCGGAGTCCAAAGAATTTCTTTTAAGCGCAATCGCAGTAACTATTGATCATCAGTTACAGGTCGGATCAGGCGAACAAGCAGCAAAAGTTTCGCTACAGCTCAAGGAGCTCGGTTATATAGAGGTAATTTCGGAGAAGGTCAACGTTGATCTTACTTCTGGCCTCGAGTCTGGCGCACGAGCGGCTCGTTATGAGGCGTTGCATAAAATCGCAGAGCTGCGAAAAGCAAATCAAATTTATCTTGGACACACTTTAGATGATCAAGCCGAAACAGTTCTTCTTGGATTGGCACGTGGTTCCGGTGCACGATCGTTATCTGGAATGGCAAGTGTAAACGGAAAGATTATTCGTCCAATGTTGTCGCTCACTCGCAAACTAAGCGAACAAGTGTGTATTGATCTAGGGTTAACTATCTGGAATGATCCTCATAACCTTAACCTCGAATTTTCACGAGTACGTGTACGTACTCAAGTTCTTCCTCTGATGGAAGAGGCGATCGGGCCGGGAATCGCAGAGGCACTTGCACGGACCGCATCTTTATTACGCGATGATGCCGATGCTCTTGATGAGTTAGCCACGGCGGCAATTACCGGTCACGATCTGGCCTCCATGGAGATTGCTCACCTCGCCTCGTTATCCAAAGCGGTGCGCACTCGGGTCTTGCGGAGCGCGATCTACGCTCAGGGTGCACCGAAAGGCTCGATTTCGGCCGATCATGTGAGCGCAGTTGAGGCATTGGTCACCTCGTGGCACGGGCAAGGCGAAGTCAGCCTCCCAGGCGGTGTGAAGGTTGCTCGAATTTCGGGCAGACTTTCGCTCTACGCCCGCACCTAGCCATCGCGCTAGCCAACGATTGAAGGAGAGCCACCCAGTGGATCTACAAGTAGTCGGTACCGACATCGAACGCGTTATTGCAACTCAAGAACAATTAGCGTCAAAGATTACAGAGTTAGCTGCACGTGTTGATAAAGATTATGAAGGTAAAGATTTACTTCTTGTTGGTGTCCTCAAAGGTGCAGTAATGGCAATGGCAGATCTGACTCGTGCGATGCAACGTCACATTGAAATGGATTGGATGGCGGTTTCGTCCTACGGTTCAGGAACGAAATCAAGTGGTGTTGTTCGCATCCTCAAAGA
This sequence comes from Candidatus Planktophila sp., assembly GCA_044372915.1. Taxonomy (GTDB): domain Bacteria; phylum Actinomycetota; class Actinomycetes; order Nanopelagicales; family Nanopelagicaceae; genus Planktophila. The sequence goes on along the minus strand of JBILRA010000017.1, from coordinate 2,909 downwards.
TCTTGATCGTGATATCACCGGTCGAAACATATTGATTGTCGAAGACATTGTTGATTCAGGTTTAACGCTTTCCTGGCTACGCGCAAACCTTATATCTCGTGGAGCAGGTTCAGTAGAAATCCTTACCATTTTGCGCAAACCAGAGGCAGCCAAAGTAGAGGTCGATGTCAAGTATGTTGGCTTTGATATCCCTAAAGATTTCGTTGTTGGATACGGTCTAGATTTTGATGAAAAGTATCGCAACCTTTCCTTTATTGGCGTGCTTGCAAAGCACATGTACGAGTAAAGATGGCGAAATCATCTATGGGTAAAAAGTCCCCTGCAGTATTTAAAGCTGGCGAAAAAAAGAGTGCGGAAAAAAAGAACTCTAAGAAGCCACAAGTCCCACAATCTCGCCTTCGCAGGTTAATGCGTGGTCCACTTTTTTGGATCATTGTTGCAATAGCCGCAGTATCGATCTTTGGGCAAATATCTGGTGCCGGAAATCGCTATGAATCGATCAAAACCTCAGAGGCTCTTGATGCAATCACAAAGTCAGAAGTTAACTCAGCAATTCTCGTAGATAATTCTCAGAAGATTCGCCTTGAACTCAAATCAGGAAAACTGATCAATGGTTCATCCAAAGTTGAGGCATCATATATTTTGCGCCAAGAGCCAACACTTGTTGATGCACTCACAGGTAATCCGCCTCCGCAAGGGTGGAGTGTTGAGGTTGCAAAACAATCACTCTTTGTAAGTTTCCTCTTTTCTTTCTTCCCATTCCTGCTTATTGGATTACTTTTCTTCTTCCTCATGAGTCAGGCCCAGGGGGGAAATAAAGTCTTCTCCTTTGGAAAATCACGCGCAAAGCTGCAAGATAATGATGTTCCTCAAAATACATTTGCAGATGTTGCAGGCGCAGATGAAGCCATTGCTGAGTTAGAAGAGATCAAAGACTTCCTTTCAAATCCTGCGAAGTATGCGCTCTTGGGTGCCAAGATTCCTAAAGGTGTACTGCTCTATGGTCCACCAGGAACTGGAAAAACACTTCTTGCGCGTGCAGTTGCAGGAGAGGCAAAAGTTCCTTTCTATTCAATCTCGGGCTCTGACTTTGTTGAAATGTTTGTTGGTGTTGGAGCTTCACGTGTCCGCGATCTCTTCACACAGGCTAAGGCGAATGCTCCAGCGATTGTCTTTGTTGATGAAATTGATGCTGTCGGACGCCAACGCGGTGCGGGAATGGGCGGCGGGCATGATGAACGCGAACAAACCCTTAACCAGTTACTTGTTGAAATGGATGGCTTTGAAGGTGATAGCCAAGTAATTCTTATTGCAGCAACTAACCGTCCTGATGTTCTTGATCCTGCACTTTTGCGCCCAGGTCGCTTTGATCGTCAAATCCCCGTTGATCGCCCTGACCTTAAGGGACGTGAAGATATTCTCAAGGTACATGCCAAGAATAAGCCGATCTCAAGCGATGTTGATCTCAAAGGATTTGCTCGTCGCACACCGGGCTTTACCGGCGCTGATTTAGCAAATGTACTTAACGAGGCCGCTCTACTGACTGCGCGCGAAGGCGAAAAAGTGATTGTTGATCGTCACCTCGATGAGGCTATTGATCGCGTCATGGCAGGACCACAACGTAAATCTCGTTTGATGTCTGAAGATGAGCGACGTGTAACTGCTTATCATGAGGCAGGACATGCACTCGTCGCACGAGCACTTCCGCATACAGACCCAGTTCATAAGATCACGATCATGCCTCGTGGTCGCGCACTCGGATACACAATGATTTTGCCTGAAGACGATAGATATTCAACAACTCGAAATCAGTTACTTGATCAGTTGGCATACTCTCTCGGTGGTCGCGCTGCTGAAGAATTTATCTTCCATGATCCATCAACAGGTGCCTCTAATGACATTGAGAAAGCAACCGCCCTTGCTCGCGCGATGGTGACGCAATATGGAATGACAGAGGCGATCGGTGCGATCAAGCTCGGAAGTGATAGCTCAGCACCCTTCATGGGTCGGGATTACGGGCATGCACGCGATTATTCTGAAAGCGTTGCTGCTCTTGTCGATAGTGAAATACGCTCACTTATCGAAACTGCACATCAAGAGGCTTACGATATTTTGGTTGCGAATCGATCAATTCTCGATCAGATGGTCCTTGAACTTCTAGAACGTGAAACTCTCAACAAGGAAGAGATCGAAGTAATTTTTGCAAAGGTTGCATCTTGGCCGCGTCGCCCTGCATGGACTGGATCAGTGCATCGCGTTCCAAGCACGCAGGCACCCGTTGATGTTCCCGTAAAGAAAGTTGTTGAAGCCGTTGAGCCTGCACCAAAGAAGCCAGCGAGAAAGAAGAAGGCGACAGAAGAGTGAGCGATATTTCAGCGGTTTCATCCGGACCTGATGATGGTCGCGCACTTCGTCCCTATGACAAGGTGCGAGCCGAGGCTGCGGTGCGCGAACTATTAATTGCAATTGGTGAAGACCCAGACCGCGAAGGCTTAAAGGAGACTCCTGCTCGAGTTGCTAGAGCCTATGAAGAGAACTTTGCCGGTCTCTGGCAAGCACCTGAGGATGTCTTAACAACAACTTTTGATATCGGCCATGAGGAGTTAGTAATTATTCGAGATATCGAAGTCTTCTCTCAATGCGAACATCACCTCACTCCTTTCCACGGTGTTGCACATGTTGGATATATCCCACGTGGAAAAATCACTGGACTCTCCAAGGTTGCCCGCCTTGTAGATCTCTATGCCAAGCGTCCACAGGTTCAAGAACGTCTGACAACTCAGATTGCAGATGCGATGGTAAAGATTTTGAATCCCTTGGGTGTCATTGTGATTATTGATTGCGAACATCTCTGTATGTCTATGCGCGGAGTTAAGAAGTCGCAGGCACGCACAACAACGAGTGCCGTT
>JBILRA010000068.1:0-5578 GCA_044372915.1 Candidatus Planktophila sp. | reverse complement strand
TGCTGCACACCCGATTTATTGGGAGTGATTGGAATGTGAAAGACGATCTGCCCGTCGGCTGAGGCGATCGAATCGCCGATTACGGATGAGGTAGCTCCACCTTGTACATAAAGAATTACGCCAGCAGCTTCAAGAGCCGCAGAGAGGCCGACCGCTGATTTCATATGAGTCATACTCTGCCCTGGCTTTGGTCCATCTGCTGATGCTGGTGGAATACAGACGGCAAAAGAGAGTGAGAGTAGTGAAACGAGAACGAGAATTCGATTACGCATCTGAAAACCTCCGAGTGATTCTTTAGAAGAATAAAGTAACTGTCAGGATGAATCTGCGCGAGTCGAAAGTTCGATAGTAGAAAATTCTTACAGCAATTAGGCGGGGACTAGATATTCTCACCCACCAATCAGATCACCAGATGTTAGACCTCGAGGTGAATTGCTCTGGAATCTGGTCTTGAACGAGAAATTGCCGGGAAATAGATGATTTTTTGACCTACCTGACAGATTTGGCTGCGAGGCAGATCCAGATTCCTCGGGGTCGCTGATAGTTTTTCGTCTGCTGACAGAGAGATCGAGGATGCCGACGATGGATAAAGATCGCGAAGATGCCGGACACGAGTATTTTTCCGCACTCTATGGCGCAACCTCGGTAGAGGGAGAACCTCAACAAACAATTTTTGATAAATGGCGTGACAAGCTTCTTGTAAATACTTACCGCAAGTACAGCACAAGCAAACTTGCTGATTCAGATGTTCTTGATGTCGGATGTGGCTACGGCTGGCTGCTAGATGCTTTTGAAGGTGCACACAGCCTTTGTGGCGTGGATATTGCTCACCATGCAGTTGAGGTTGCGGCCAAGCGGAAACCTGAAAGATTTTTTAAGCAGGGAGATTTACACAAACCCAGCCCGTTTAGTGAAAAATTTGATCTGATTTTGGCAATCAACATCATTGAGCACCTATCAGACCCAGAAGCTGGAATCCGATCAATTAGAGATTCAGCAAAACCGGGAGCGATTGTTCTCGTGCACATGCCAACAATTTCAAATTGGCTCACCCGTTGGGAGTACTCCAAGCTCTACGACTCAGACCCAACTCACATCTATAGGCCATCCGGAAAAACTGTACGCAAGTTGTTCGAGGCAGATGGCTTTGAAACTCTACGAGATTCTTACCTGCCACACTTCCCGGCATTTCTGACAAAGGTGTGGCCGATTCATCCTGCATACCTCGCAGTCTTTAGGAAGAGTCGCTAAATAGTTTTCGTAGAAAAACCTTATTGCTTGAGCACCATGGTTGTTTGGCCTTGAATAGTAATTGTCTTGCTATTCAAAGTTTCAATTGTCTTGGTTCCAGCTAATGCTCCCTTAACAAGAACTGACCACTTTGACTTGGTCGGCAAAGTCACGACAGATGGTCCAGGATTCGGATTGTGAATTACCAAGATAGTCTTGGCAGAATCTTTCACCGCTGCTCCATTTATCGTGTACGCAATTACCTCATTAGTGGTTGGAATAAATTTAATATTCGCCTTAATCTGTGCGGCGGTGGTCATTCGGAAGGCAGGATGTGCTTTACGTAAAGCGATCAGTCCTTGGAAGTACTTAGTGGTACTTACATACTTACTCTTCGTTGACCACTTAAGTGAGTTGACTTCATCGCTGGACTTGTAGCTATTTTCATCGCCACCCTTTGAGCGTAGGAACTCCTGCCCAGCCTGCATAAAGGGCACACCCTGGGATAGGAATGCCACAGATGATGCGAAGTGGCTCAACTGAATGACACCTGCTGGAGTCACGCCCTTCACACTTGATGTGATCTTGTCAGCTAGCGTCATATTGTCATGTGATTCGACATAGTTCACGGATTGTCCTGGTGCTAGCGCGGTCCATTTGGCTAGGAAGGAATCACTATATTGAGTGTTTCCAACAATTCCTACAAGAACATCAGATCGAGAAGTGAGCTTTCCGGTTGCCCAGCCAGGATCGGCTGGATTAAAGACTGAACCTTTAAGGCCATCGCGAATCTGATCGTTAAAGACGGCAACATTATTGAGCTTTGAGATGTTCTTTTGGGTGGCACGAATCTCTGCAGGGTGGGTACCCATATCCCAACCTTCTCCAATAATGATAATGGTTGGATCGATTTTCTTCAGTTCGGCACTCACTTCGTTGATCGTTTGAATATCCATCAAACCCATGAGATCGATTCGGAATCCATCGAAGTTGTATTCGCTTGCCCAGTACTTAAATGAATCAACAATGAATTTACGAACCATTGGACGCTCTGAAGCAACATCATTACCAACGCCACTTGCGTTGGTGAGATTGCCGGATTCATCAGTTCTAAACCAGTAACCTGGAACGATCAACTCTTGGCTGAAATTACTTGTCGTATAGACATGGTTATATACAACATCCATTTTTACGCGAAGCCCTTGGTTGTGCATTGATTGAATCGCAGCCTTGAGCTCCGTAATTCTTGCAGTCGGATTCGCAGGATCAGAGCTATAGGAACCTTCAGGCACGTTGTAATTCATTGGGTCATAACCCCAGTTGAATGTGGGCGAAGCCTCATCTACAGATGCGAAATCAAAGATTGGTAGAAGTTCCACGTGGGTAACGCCTAGATCTTTGATTGCCGAGATACCAGTCTTAATTCCATTATGAGAGGTGTTTAGAAGTGTAAATGCAGAGTACTTTCCCTTGTGTGCAGCAGGAATTCCACTTGAAGCGTCCATGGAAAGATCACGCACATGGATTTCGTAGATGATGGCATCAGTTGGTTTTCCGCTGAATGCAGGCTTCTTCATGCTCCACTTTGCGGGGTCAGTTTTGTCTAGATCGACAACTACTCCTCGAACCCCATTAATCGTTGTTGCACGGACATACGGATCAACAGCTTCATTCGTCATTCCCTCAACACTGACGCGATAGTTGTAGATAAGGCCATTCTTATCCCCGGATAGCTCAGCAGTCCACGTTCCATTGATGCTGGATACCATCGAGGTCACGGTGGCACTCGCTGCTGAATCACCGGCTTTGGCGTAAGTCACAAGATCTACCTTTGTTGCAGTAGGTGCCCAGACTCTAAACTTTGTTCGATCTTTTGAATAAGTATTTCCAAGATCACTCCCAGTGTAGGTGTATTTAGCGGCAAACTCTGCTGAGTCATAGAGCTTTGCTAATTTGTTGGCGATTGGAATCTGAATTTCACCTGTTGGTTTTTCATAGTAAATAACAGGATCGTTTTGGCGTAGCCAAACCTCAACGGTTCCATCTTCCTTAAATTTATTGATAAAGCGATCTGCGCTCACATCTTTGGCAAGCCACTCACCTTTGCGGACGATGACTCCTACACTTTCAAACTTGTCCATTCCATCGAGCTCAACACGGGCGATTTTTCCAAAGTCATCACTTTCAGTAAACGGAACACCGGCCTTGTTCACATCTACATCAGTACCAGTGGTGACGTTCTTCCAAAGCCAGAGATTCCAGTTTGTGTAATCCGAATCCGCGCGCTGGTAATGAACAGTCAGCTTTATCACTGCCGGGGTCGCAGCCGATGAGACCGCAGGAACACCTGATGTCAGAAGGATCGCTATAACGAAGAGTGAAAGGATGCGAGGGGCTAGTTTTTTCATAGGTGCAAAATAGTCCTTAAGGGACTGTAAAAGTGGCAATTGAGATAACAAAAAGGTCACGCCACCACTCTCGGGGTGTTTCCAAAGCACCCTGAGGGCTCAGGGCCTACGTCTCTATTTTCTAAAGAGCCTTCTGCCTAGGTATTGAAGGCGAACGACTAGTTTCGATTTGAAGGTACCTGGACCTCTAGGGATTTCAATACTTCTCTCGGTTTTTGGAGTTGAGTTTTCGAGAGCCTCATAAAAATTTTCCATTGTTATCTCATTGGCTTTGCTCAAGGGGTCTTCATAAGACCTCACCTTTGAGATTGATCTACCACCACAGTATGAACAGAATTGGCTGTCATCGGCAACGATCTTCTGGCACTGCGTGTTTAAACAGATAGCCACGTGTTTTCCATTTCTAAGTTCAACTATCGAGGATGAGTCGGCCTTGGTAGATTTTTCTTACACGAAAAGCCTACACCGAAAAAATCAGTACTCTGGTAACTCTCGCTCTCTAGTCATTTCCTTCTTTTCGTTCTCTCATAACATTCTAACTTTCGATAATTCTTGCAGATTTTAGTTTTCTGCTCGCTACTGTGCAGTATGACTAAAAATAGACGACACTCAAAAAAGGTATATGCCTTAGCTTCATTAATTACACTCTCACTACTTTCTCCAGCGGCGGTGTTGATGTCATCATCGAGCGCAGCGAACCCAGTAATCCGTCAGGGGAGTACATCAATATTCGGTGTGTTGGCTGCTTCTACGGTCACAAATACAGGAACCTCATCCATTTCAGGCACCGCCGGTGGCGATGTAGGGCTCTCACCGGGAACCTCGTTCACCGGCGCAGCTAGCGCAAGTTCTAGGCAACTGCTAATTCAGGATTAACTAATCTAAAACCGACGCTCCTGATAACAGCAATAACTTCTGGGCCGCCATTTTCTCTAATCTTGGCCCTGATTCGTGAGGCGTGGGAATCCACCACATGATCAGTTCCAATGCCTTTCATTACGCCAATCGCATCAAGAATCTGGTTTCTGGAGAAGACTCTTTGTGGGTTTTCCATCAACAGCTGTAGGAACTGGTACTCCATATTTGTCAGGTTTACGACATTGTTTCCGATCTTAAAGGAGTGTTGAGACAAGTCCATATGTAGATCGCCCCACTTGAGAATATTGGCTCGCGGCGCTCTCTGACTCTGGCCTCTCTTGAGCTGCTGTGTGATGCGAGATGTAAGAATTTTGCTCTCGATCGGTTTTGTTACGTAATCATCAGCACCTGCGCTCATAACCATCTGCTCGTCAATTACTTCGTCTCTGGCAGTGAACATCAAGATTGGTACTGTCGATGTGGATTTGATCCAGCGGCAGATTTCAAGACTTACTAATTGCGAGTGACCAAGGTGTATCAAGACAAGGCTAAAGTCATGTTGTTTGAATATCTCTTTCGCTTCGGTCGGAGATGGCGTGTCATAGACAACGAACCCCATCAGTTCAAGGTGAAGTCGAACTCCGAGCCGATCATTTCCGTCATCTTCAAGCAGTAGCGCATTGTTTGGTGGGAACGTAGTTTCTTGGAAATCCATTTGAGTTTCTCTCTTGGTATTCAGTTGTCATTTAAAACCAACCATACGATTGGTAATTTTTTCAGTGTAGCCCGTTAACTCTTACGAATGTACCTAAATACAACGAGAATGCTGTGCATTCCCTGTGGATACTGATTTGTACCCGTAAAGATAGAAAACAATGAGTGCTAACTTTCATTGCCTTCTACTATTCAAGTTTTTCAAAGCACAAAATTGATATGCAGGTGTTGAGATTAAGTATTGGACCAAAAGGTTTGGCAGATTTATCCACTATGTAAGGATTTGAACCACACTCTGGGTTTGGAGATATAACTCGGATCTACCTACATGAGTGGGTTGTGAGGGACTCGAACCCCAATAGGGGTTA
>JBILRA010000016.1:0-20671 GCA_044372915.1 Candidatus Planktophila sp. | reverse complement strand
CCCAGCGATCGCATCTTTTGTCATCGGTGGTGTTGCAAGAGAACCTAACTCTTCCAAACTTGCTTGACCGTGACTAATTCGTAATTCGCCAGCCTCTTTTAGATGATCTGGAATTTCAGGACCGAGAATCTCCATTGCACGTTGGACGCGTGCTGCGGCGGCAACTGCCGCACGTGCTGATCGTCGAAGATTTGCATCATCAAAATTTGCAAGGCGATTTGCCGTTGCGCGAACTTCACGACGCATACGTCGCTCTTCCCAAGCGAGAACACTTTCATGTGCACCAAGTCGTGTGAGTAATACTCCGATTGCATCACCGTCACGAATAACAACGCGATCGACACCACGTACTTCGCGCGCCTTTGCAGCGATACCTAAACGTCTCGCCGCTCCAACAAGTGCTAACGCCGCTTCAGGTCCTGGGCAAGTAATTTCAAGTGATGATGAACGGCCCGGCTCTGTCAGCGAACCGTGGGCGATAAAGGCACCACGCCATGCAGCCTCTGCATCACAGATATTGGCCGAAACAACTTGCGGTGGAAGGCCACGAATAGGTCGACCGTTTCCATCGATCAGCCCAGTCTGACGTGCTAACGCATCACCTGATTCAATGACGCGAACAACGTAACGAGATCCTTTGCGAAGTCCGCTTGAAGAGAGAACCGCTAAATCACTGTCATGGCCGTAAATATCGGCAATATCTTTCTTGAGTCGTCTAGCGCTCTGGGAAGTATCGAGTTCAACCTCAATAACCACCTTGCCCGCGGCGATGTGAAGCCCACCGGCAAAGCGAAGGAGTGAAGAAACCTCAGCCTTGCGACAGCATGGGCGAGTTACTGAGAGACGACTGAGCTCATCTTTTACTGCTGCTGTCATAGCCATGGGGCTATCCAACCAAAGTTTTCCCCGCAATGTGCGCGAAAAGAGAGGTCAATTTTTTCGTATCGTGATGGTTGGCACTTCCTTGAAGTCGAAGGTCGCCTACCAGCAACTCTCCACCTTGGGTTGAAACTTTCTCTCCAAGAAGTTCGGCCGCTTGAGGATCCTGAACGAGAGAAGTATCAGCAACAACAAAATCAAATGAGAGTTGTGGAGCTAATTTCGCAACCGCTGCAATGTGATCAAGGGCGCTACGTCCTGAAAATTCACCAGTGTGCACATCATCAAGGTTAAGTAAGAGGATTTTCTTCGCCTGAGAATTACTGAGTGCGATAACTTGTTCAGGCACGAGCAGATGAGGAAGAACGCTAGAGATCCATGATCCTGGTCCCATCGTGATCCAATCGGCTTGGGCGATTGCTACCAGCGCTTCTGGTCTTGCCTTGGGATTCTCAGGGATTAATTTCACAGATTCAAAACGACCAGTGGTAGTGGCTACTTCTTTCTGACCACGGACTGTTTTCTTCTCTCCTTGATCGAGAAAAGTTGCTTCGATGTCGAGTGGTTCTCCTGCCATCGGAAGTACTCGACCTACAACTTTAAGTAAGGCGCCCACTCGATCTAAACCCTCAATCGGATCTTCGTCACGATCCCAGAGAGCTGCAAGAAGTAAGTTGCCGACAGCATGGCCATCTAGCGGCCCATCACTTGTAAATCGATACTGCATGATCTCAGCCCAACTTCTCCCCCATTCGTCATCCGAACAGAGGGCAGCCAGTGCCATACGCAGATCACCAGGAGGGAAGATTGGAAATTCTTCGCGCAATCTTCCGCTTGAACCGCCATTGTCAGCCACGGTAACGATCGCGGTGATTTCTGAAGTCAGAGATCGTAAAGAAGTAAGTGTTGCAAAGAGACCGTGCCCTCCGCCGAGGGCGACAACGCGTGGAGATGACATGGGTTACTCGCGGCCAACATCTCTGTGGGTGGCATGGGCAGATATCTCAACAGTTGATGAGTGTTCACTGAGTTGTCGAGCAATTTCTCGCGCGACAGATACGCTGCGATGTTTGCCACCAGTGCATCCAACGGCAATTGTCACAAAGCGCTTACCTTCACGGAGATAACCCGGAACCATCTGCATAACAACTGACACGTAGCTCTTAATGAATTCTTCGACGCCATCACTTGCAAGCACCGTAGAAAAGACTTTCTCGTCGAGTCCAGTAAGGGGCCGTAGCTCTGGCACCCAGTGTGGATTGGGAATAAATCGTGCGTCGAGAAGTAAATCTGCATCAACCGGAATTCCATATTTAAATCCAAAGGAGAGAACATTGATTCGTATGGCGCTGAGCGATCCTGGTGAGAATATTTCGGCGATACGTTTCTCCAGCTGGTGCACATTCAAGTTGCTCGAATCAATGACTATGTCTGCCTGGGCACGGAGTTCATCAAGCTTGGTTCGTTCGCGGGCAATACCATCAACGATTCGATCATTTGCCTGCAAGGGATGTGGTCGACGCGTTGACTCAAAACGTGCGACCAGAACTTGATCGCTCGCATCGAGAAAGAGCATTCTGAAAGGAATCTTTTTTTCACGTAATGTGTTTAAGGATGCGCTCAGATCATCAAAGAATTTACCGCCACGAACATCCACCACGACCGCCACCGATGCGAAATCCGAGCCACCTGTTTGTGAAGCAAGTTCGGGCAGAATTGCAGGAGGCAGATTGTCTACGACATACCAACCTAAATCTTCAAGTGCATGCGCTACCGTCGATCTTCCAGCACCTGACATTCCGGTAAGAATCAAGAGTTCGCGCGTACTCATGGATACAGTCTGCCATCAACGTCAAGTACCCGCTTACTCGCCTCAAAAGGGCTAACCCACTCTATTTTTCTAGTATCTCGCCCGTCTGCATATCCACTCCCTCTACTACTGGGCTTTCACCTAGCGCTGAAAGATGGCTCCAAATAATTGCTGCAATCTTCTCCCCAATTCCAGGAGTGGCGGCAATCTCTGCCACCGTTGCCTTTCGTATCGCACTGACAGAACCAAAACGATCCATTAACGCGGTCCGGCGAATGTGCCCTAACTGTTCGATTTCATCGAGTACGGATTCAAGCATTACCTTGGATCTTCGTGATCGATGGAAAGTAATTGCAAAACGGTGCGCCTCATCGCGTACTCGTTGGAGCAGATACATTCCCTCGCTTGTACGAGGCATGATTAAAGGATCAGGTGAGTGCGGAAGCCACACCTCCTCTAATCTCTTTGCTAGACCGCAGAGTGCGATATCAGTTATTCCAAGCTCCTCGAGGGCCCGTGCTGCAGCCGAGACCTGAGGCGCTCCCCCATCGACAACGATAAGTTGTGGAGGGTACGAGAACTTTCCAAGGCGGCCACCAGATTCATTGACCTCACTTTGATCAACATTTCGATCAGCCAATAGCCGTTTGAGGCGCCGAGTTATCACTTGATGCATCGCACGCGTATCGTCGGTTGCCGTCGATGTATCGATGATAAATCGACGATATTCGCTCTTCTTGGCCACGCCGTCTTCAAAGACAACCATTGAGGCAACAACTGTAGTTCCAGAGATATTTGAGATATCAAAACACTCGATACGAAGTGGTGTCCGCGGTAACTCAAGAAGTTCTTCTAATTCGATGAGCGCTTTGCCAGAAACCGCTGCATCTGTTGCCCGTTTGCTCAAGTACTGAATGAGAGAGTAGTGAGCATTCCGCTCAACAGTTTCCAAAAGTTCAACTTTCTCACCTCGTTGAGGGATCTTGAGTGTCACTTTATGGCCAGCCAAGGATGTTAGCCACTGTGTGAGTGCATCTGTATCCAGCGGCTGACTATTCAAATGAATAGTGTGAGGAATCTCGGTGAGCCCATCGCCATAGATGGAGAAGAGAAGCGAAGCCCACTGATCCTCGCCTTCCAGAGTCCGCTCTTGATCAACGATCCACGAACGAGAACCTTTTACTGAACCACGCCTGACAGCAAAGATGGATCCAGCTGCGTGGAAGCCTTCTTCTCGAATCGCAATAAAATCTCCATCGAGATCATCCGAGAGATAACCCTGCGTGGACTTTTGTGCCTTCTCAAATGATTCAATCTGATCTCTCAAACGTGCAGCACGTTCAAACTCCTCCCGACTTGATGCAAGCTCCATCTCGGCCTGCATTGTTGGCAAAAGTTCAGACATTCCTGAATCCATGAACGCTTCAAGCTTGAGTGCAATTTCTTTATGCGCCTCAGGAGTCACCCAACCAACACAAGGCGCTGCACACTTACCAATATCACCAAGCAAGCATTGGCGTTTTGAGCGCTGAGCTCTTTGAAAATTTCCGGCGCTGCAGGAGCGCACAGGAAAAACCTTCAGTAAGACTTCGTAGGTATTTCGAAGTGCCCAGGCATTGGTATAGGGACCAAAATATTTAAGTCCAGGACGCTTCTCATTACGCGTAATAAAAATACGTGGATACTCGTCTTTCAAAGATATGGCCAAGTAGGGATAAGACTTATCGTCTTTGAATCGGACGTTATAGTGAGGGTGGTACTGCTTAATCCACGAGAACTCTAGGGCTAGCGCTTCAAGTTCAGTTTTTACGATCGTCCAATCGACCCGAACCGCTTCGTGAACCATTCGGTTAGTTTTCTGAGCCAAATTAGATTGAAAATACGAACTCAACCGATTCTTAAGATTCTTCGCCTTACCGACATATATGACTTTCTCACTCTCATTAAAGAAGCGATAGACACCGGGATCCTCGGGTATCTCACGCGGTCTATAACTCTGTGGATCAGCCATCGCTACTTCTTCTTTGCTGCAAGTTTCTTTGGCGCACGGTTTGTTGCAAGGACGTCAGCCAAGAAAGAACCTGTGTAACTAGCGCTCACTTTTGCCACGTCCTCAGGAGTTCCGACAGCAACAACCATCCCGCCCCTAAATCCGCCTTCAGGGCCCATATCAATAATCCAGTCGGCACACTTAATGACATCGAGATTATGTTCAATCACTATGACAGTATTTCCTGAATCAACAAGGCGACTGAGGACTCCTAGTAGTTTGTTCACATCTTCAAAGTGCAGCCCTGTGGTTGGCTCATCGAGAACGTAGATAGTTCGCCCAGTTGAGCGACGCTGGAGTTCGGTGGCAAGTTTTACTCGTTGTGCCTCTCCTCCCGAAAGAGTTGGAGCAGATTGACCCAATCGAACATATCCAAGACCCACATCACAGAGGGTTTTTAAATAGCGTGCGATCGTTGGAACGGATTCAAAGAACTCGTGAGCGATCTCAATAGGCATATCGAGAACTTCGGCGATTGTTTTACCCTTGTAATGCACTTCGAGAGTCTCGCGGTTGTAGCGTGCGCCGTGACAGATTTCGCAGGGGACATAAACATCGGGTAGAAAGTTCATTTCGATAGTGATCGTGCCATCACCAGTGCAGTTCTCGCAGCGACCGCCCTTTACGTTAAAGCTAAAGCGTCCTTGCTGATAGCCGCGAATCTTTGCTTCTGTGGTCTCTGAAAACAAGAAGCGGATTTTGTCAAAGACGCCCGTGTATGTGGCCGGATTAGAACGCGGTGTTCGTCCAATCGGAGACTGATCAACGTGAACTACTTTATCGAGTTGGTCAATCCCAGTAATAGTCTTGTGGCGACCTGGAACGATGCGCGCACCGTTGAGTTTATTTGCAAGAGTTGAGTACAAAATGTCGTTGACCAGGGTCGACTTTCCTGAGCCACTGACTCCCGTAACGGCGACAAATGCGCCCAGCGGAATCGCAACTTCCACATCCTTCAGGTTATTCTCTTTGGCCCCTTTGATGACCAACTGACGCTTTGCATCAAATGGCCGACGGGTTTTTGGAATCTCAATTGCACGACGACCCGATAGGTATGCGCCAGTGATTGATTCCTTAGATGCAATCAGCTCTTCATAGGACCCTGATACGACAACTCTTCCACCATGTTCGCCAGCTCCGGGGCCGATATCTACAACCCAATCTGCAGTACGAATTGTCTCTTCATCATGTTCAACAACAATAAGTGTGTTTCCAAGGTCTCGAAGTCGTGTCAGGGTTTCGATCAGTCGACGGTTATCACGCTGATGGAGACCAATGCTCGGCTCATCAAGTACATAGAGAACTCCAACAAGTCCAGAGCCAATCTGTGTAGCAAGACGAATTCGCTGCGCCTCTCCTCCAGAAAGTGTTCCGGCTGGTCGATCGAGTGAAAGGTAGTCAAGGCCAACATCAAGCAAGAATCCGAGGCGAGCATTTACTTCCTTGAGAACACGCTCTGCAATCTGGGCCTCACGCTTTGAAAGGGTCACCTGCTTTAAAAATACTGCACACTGATCGATTGAAAGTTCACAGACTTGAGCAATGCTTTTCTCGCCAATAGTTACCGATAAAACCTCAGGCTTGAGGCGTGCCCCTTTACAGGTAGCGCAAGGTATTTGGCGCATATACGCCTCGTACTTATCTCGGCTGTAATCACTATCTGTCTCGCTATGTCGACGGTGAATAAAAGGAATAACTCCTTCAAAGCCTGTGGTGTAGTTACGCGCGCCATAACGACCTTTGTAGCGCATCTTAATTTCGTACTCGTAGCCGTTCAAGATTGCATCTTGGGCCTTTACTGAGATCTTCTTCCAGGGGATATCAAGCGAGAACTTCACATCCTTGCCTAGCGCTTCAAGTAAGCGCAGGAAGTAATCAGCAGATTGTCCACCAGCCCAAGGTGCAATCGCACCCTCGTTGATGCTCAGTGCGTCATCAGGAATGATCAGCTCTTCATCCACCTCAAGCTTTGTTCCTATTCCAGAACAGTCAGGACATGCTCCAAAGGGTGAGTTAAAAGAGAATGATCGTGGTTCAAGTTCTTCAAAAGAAAGATTGCAATCATGACAGGCAAGGTGTTCGCTATATGTGTGAATCTTTTCTTGGCCAGCCTTCGCATCGACAAAATCGAGAAGAACGATTCCGCTAGATAGTCTCAGCGCTGTCTCAATAGAGTCAGTCAGGCGTGACTTTGATTCCGCCTTCGCTGTAAGTCGATCAATAACCACTTCAATCGTATGTTTCTCTTGTTTCTTCAATTTTGGTGGCTCAGAGAGTGAGATTGCTTCTCCATCAACGATTGCGCGTGAGTAGCCCTGCTTTACCAGATCGGTAAAGAGATCGACAAACTCCCCTTTACGTTCGCGTACAACCGGTGCAAGAACTTGGAACTTTGTTGTTGGAGGAAGTTCAAGAATCTGATCAACGATCTGCTGCGGACTCTGCCTTGAGATCGGTTTCGAGCAATTAGGACAGTGTGGTCTGCCTGCTCGAGCGAAGAGAAGGCGCAAGTAGTCATAAACTTCAGTAATTGTTCCTACAGTTGAACGTGGGTTTCGATTGGTAGATTTCTGATCGATAGAGACTGCTGGCGAAAGACCTTCGATAAAATCAACATCTGGTTTATCCATCTGACCGAGAAATTGTCTGGCATAAGCAGAAAGTGATTCAACATAACGACGCTGACCCTCGGCAAATATTGTGTCGAAGGCGAGACTCGATTTTCCAGAGCCAGAGAGGCCGGTAAAGACAATGAGCGCATCGCGCGGAAGATCGAGTGAGACATCCTTGAGATTGTGTTCGCGCGCACCACGAACAACGAGCTTCTCAATAGTCACTTACACACCCGCCTCTTCCATTGATCGAAGTTCTTTCTTTAAGATACGAATCTCATCGCGAAGTCTTGCCGCCACTTCAAATTGAAGATCCCCCGCAGCACTTCTCATCTGATCGGTGAGGGAGCCTATCAAGGCAACCAAGTCTGTGCGCGGTAGAGAGATAACTCCCTTTGCATTAAGTCCGACCGAAAGTGCCCCCGCACTGCCTTTGCCTGATCCCTTCTCGCCAGCAAGAAGGTCAGTTGTATCTTCGCTCTCACGATTAATGAGGTCTGTTATATCTGCAATTTTCTTACGTAGTGGTTGCGGATCCACCCCTCGTTCAAGGTTGTACGCGACTTGCTTTGCCCGACGTCGATTGGTCTCATCAATTGCAAGTGCCATAGAGCGCGTGATGTTATCGGCATACATATGTACTTCACCTGAAACGTTTCGTGCTGCTCGACCAATCGTCTGAATCAACGATGTTGCAGATCGCAGAAAGCCTTCTTTATCCGCATCAAGAATTGAGACAAGTGATACTTCAGGTAAATCGAGACCCTCTCTAAGAAGGTTAATTCCGATCAATACGTCGTAGTCGCCCATCCGCAATTCACGAAGTAATTCGACTCGTCGTAGCGTATCTACTTCAGAGTGGAGATAGCGCACTCGAACACCACGCTCCTGCAGATAATCGGTAAGGTCTTCGGACATCTTTTTAGTAAGAGTTGTGACCAGAACTCTTTCATTTTTCGCCGCACGAATGTTTATCTCTTCCAGCAAGTCATCAATCTGGCCCTTGATCGGTTTGATGATAATTGCTGGGTCAACCAATCCGGTAGGACGAATTACTTGTTCGACGACATCTCCCCCAACCTTTTCCATCTCATACTTGCCGGGTGTTGCCGAGAGATAGAGCGTCTGCCCTACGCGCTCGAGGAACTCTGGCCACTTAAGTGGACGGTTATCGAGAGCGCTTGGCAAACGGAATCCATGTTCAACTAGTGTGCGTTTTCTAGATGCATCACCCTCGTACATTGCACCGATTTGCGGAACGGTCACGTGACTTTCATCAATGACAACGAGGAAATCATCTGGGAAGTAATCCAAGAGGCAGTGCGGGGCAGAGCCAGGGATTCGATCATCAAGATGGCGCGAGTAGTTCTCGATACCTGAACAGAAACCTAACTGCTCCATCATTTCGATATCAAAGGTTGTGCGCATGCGAAGACGCTGTGCCTCTAGGAGCTTTCCTTGTTTTTCAAAGGTATTGAGTTGAATCTGAAGTTCGTCTTGAATATCACCGATCGCGCGCTTCATTGTCTCTGGACTAGCCGCATAGTGTGTTGCAGGAAAGATATGCACCTGATCTTCATCACGAAGGATTTCACCAGTCAGGGGGTGCAGAGTCATGATTTTCTCGATCTCATCACCAAACATCTCGATACGGATGGCAAGTTCTTCGTACATCGGGATAATCTCGATGGTGTCACCTCGTACACGGAATGTTCCACGCTCAAAAGCGATGTCGTTACGCTTGTACTGAACATCAACGAATTTGCGAAGGAGAGCATTTCGTTCGATCTCATCCCCCATCTTGATATGAATCATTCTGTCGATGTATTCCTGAGGTGTTCCGAGACCATAGATACAAGAAACTGTTGCGACCACGATCACATCTCGCCTCGTGAGTAGGGCATTTGTTGCAGAATGTCGAAGTCTTTCTACTTCATCGTTAACACTTGAATCCTTTTCGATGAAGGTATCGGTCTGCGGTACATAAGCCTCTGGTTGGTAGTAGTCGTAGTAAGAGACGAAGTATTCGACTGCATTGTTTGGCAGGAGTTCGCGAAATTCATTTGCTAGCTGAGCAGCCAATGTTTTATTTGGCGCTAGCACCAAGGTAGGGCGCTGCAGTCGCTCAACGAGCCATGCTGTTGTTGCAGACTTTCCCGTACCGGTGGCTCCAAGGAGTACAACATCTTTCTCTCCAGCGTTAATGCGTCGAGCAATCTCTTCTATCGCTTGAGGCTGATCACCTGCAGGTACATAGTCAGATATCACCTGAAAGGGTGAATTGTTTCGGGTGAGATCGCCAAATTCGGACACGTCGTTAGCCTACTAGCGTGATCGCTTTGATGTGAGGTCAGCAATCTGACCCTCCCAAAGATTCTCCACTTGACGTAAAAGACGATCCTCATCTCCATCGTTGTGAATGACTGCATCCGCCAGATCAATTCGAGCTTGGGATGGGGCTTGATTGGCCAGGCGCGCTTTGATATCAGAGATGAACATTCCTCTTGAGAGAAGACGACTTACTCGAAGATCTTCGTCTGCTTCAACGGTAATAACGAAATCAAACTTACGCGCGGCATCTGTTTCAACTAACAGGGGAATTTCATAGATCATTGGAATTGAAGGATCAGATTCCGCAACGGCTTGCGCGAAGAGTCTCTGTACCCGTGGGTGAATTATCGCTTCAAGGTCTGCCTTGGCTTTAGGATCGTTGAAGATGATTGCTGCAAGGGCTTTTCGATCAATGTCACCGTTACTGATAATCGATTGGCCGAACGTGGTGATTACTTCATCAAATCCTTCGCTCCCACGTTCAATAGCAATACGGGCAAGTTGATCTGCATCCACGACAACTGCGCCAAGTTCACTGAAATATTGTGCAACGGTTGATTTCCCCGCACCAATTCCTCCTGTGAGGGCAATAACGCTCATGGAGAGAGCCTACCTCTGCGTAATAGGTAATGTGTGAAGGGCAATGTGCCATGTACAAAGAGAAAGCCCCACACGAATAAATCGCATGGGGCTCTCTTAAGAGTTACTTACTCTGCAGCAACCTCTGCTGGAGTTTCAGTAGTTGCTCCAGCTGCATCGGCAGCCTTCGCCTCTGCCTTCTGCTTCTTGTGAGCGAGGAAGCGAACCTGCGCCTCTTGGTACTGGCGCTCCCATTCTTCACGTTGAGCATCAAAGCCAGGCTTCCAATCCTGAGTTTCTGGATCAAAACCTTCTGGATAGATGAAGTTTCCATCTGCATCATAGCGAGCAGCCATTCCGTATTGAGTCGGATCAAATGCTTCGATCTCAACTTCAGTTCCTTCATTTGCCTGCTTCAATGAGAGAGAGATGCGACGACGCTCAAGATCGATATCAATAATCTTGACGAATAGCTCGTCATCGACAGCAACAACCTGCTCAGGAATTTCTACGTGACGTTCAGCCAACTCAGAGATGTGAACTAGGCCTTCGATACCTTCGTGTACACGGATAAATGCACCGAATGGAACGAGCTTTGTAACAACTCCTGGAACTACCTGGTTAATTGTGTGTGTGCGAGCAAATGCTTGCCATGGGTCTTCTTGAGTGGCCTTGAGTGAGAGTGAGACACGCTCGCGCTCGAAATCTACCTCGAGAACTTCAACTGTCACTTCATCGCCAACTTCTACAACTTCGCCTGGGTGATCGATGTGCTTCCATGAAAGCTCTGATACGTGGACAAGACCATCTACGCCACCAAGGTCAACGAATGCACCAAAGTTAACGATTGATGAGACAACTCCTGAGCGAACCTGGCCCTTTTGAAGCTGGTTCAAGAATGTTGTACGTGATTCAGATTGTGTCTGCTCAAGGAATGCACGACGAGAAAGAACAACGTTGTTGCGGTTCTTATCAAGTTCGATGATGCGAGCTTCAACCTGCTTACCAATGTAAGGAGTAAGGTCGCGAACACGGCGCATTTCAACGAGAGATGCTGGCAAGAAGCCACGCAAACCGATGTCAACGATAAGTCCACCCTTAACAACTTCAATAACGGTTCCAACGACAACTTCGTCGCGCTCTTTCTTTCCTTCGATCTCTCCCCAGGCACGCTCGTACTGTGCGCGCTTCTTGGAAAGAATCAGACGTCCTTCTTTATCTTCTTTCTGAAGAACAAGGGCTTCAACCTTGTCACCAACTTTAACAATGTCATTTGGATCGGCATCGTGGCGGATTGAGAGTTCGCGTGAAGGAATTACGCCTTCTGTCTTGTACCCGATATCAAGAAGTACTTCTTCGCGATCTACCTGAACGACTGTACCTTCGACGAGATCTCCGTCGTTGAAATTTCTGATTGTGCCTTCGATTGCTGCAAGAAAATCTGCCGCTGATCCAATGTCATTTACTGCAATTACTGGTGATGTAGACAAGTGAGCTCCGTAGGGATAGAAAGTAGTAGGACTCAAGCGACTTGCTTGACGAACTGGTGAAGAGTACGCCGATGGCCTATCCCCCAGCAAATCCGCGCGTAGGATAACCACTCTATGAAGCGGTATAGGGAGCTATTCACCTTTCCACAAGTGATTCAACTTGGAGTTGCCGCCTTCCCTGCGCGTTTGGCCTATGGAATGTTGGGTCTTGGAATCTTCTTCAAAGCTGAGCAGAGCACTGGGTCATTTGCAATCGCTGGTTTCGCTATTGGTTTGAACTCACTAGCGGGCGCGGCGACTGCCGGTATTCGAGGTTCTGTTATGGATCGCTGGGGACAGAAATGGCCTCTTCGGATCCTTGTTCCTGCATACACACTTTTGATTCTTGTACTCAATCAAATGGATACTGCCAGATCCATACTCATTGCAGCCTTTGTTCTTGGTATTACGGCTCCACCAATTAACCTTTCGGTGAGACCTTTATGGAAAGATATTGTTCCTCCTACTTATCTGCGCACTGCCTACGCTTTTGACTCAGCGATGATGAGTTCGACATCAGTAATTGGACCAATTGTAGTTACAGCGCTAGCTCTATCTTCTCGACCACACTTAGCCTTAGATGTTGTTGCTGGGCTAATGCTGACAGGTGGAGTTGCACTTGCAATGACATCGGTATCACGAAACTGGATCCCTGAAAAGAAAGTAAAGGGACAAGAACGCCTCTTGAAGAACAGGGCCATACAAATGCTCATGTTCGAAGGATGTTTTATCGGATTTGGTTGGGGTGTGTTTGATGTTGCTGTTCCAGCATTTGCTACTCAAGAGGATGTTCCGAATCGCGTTGCTTGGATCTTTGCCGCATTTGGAGTGGCGACAATTATTGGTGGATTACTCGGAGGCCTTGTCTCTAAGAAGATGGCGCCGCTATCTGCATTGCGTTACGCGTATCTTTGTTGGACCCTAGCCTGCGTTCCCATCGTCTTTACTTATCCAGATTGGACGATGGCTGTCGTTGGAGCATCGATCGGATTCTTCGGTGGCGCAGTGCAAGTTTTTTACTTTGAAGTGCTTGAAGCGGTGAGGCCTAAGGGTTCTCAGACATCGTCACTGGGTTGGATTTGGAGTGTCGAGGGAACATTTATGGCAGTTGGCGCAGCTGTGGGCGGAATAGTTTCAGAGCACTTATCACCTCGTGTGGGTCTAGGGATGTTGCCGATTATGATATTCATCGGATACATCATTCTTACAGTTGGACGAGGACGACTGTCGGCGGCTAATGATCTGCCGACCGATGAAGAAGACCTTGCAGCGATTGAAGATTTGAGCGATCCAAGCAAATAGAGTTAATGTGCTGCCTGATTCCAACTCATCCCAACACCGACGTTTACATCTAGTGGTGCTTTAAGTGGGTAAGCGCTGCCCATCTCGCGACGAAGAATCTCTGTAGCAATATCAATCTCCTCCGTGACGCTCTCAAGTATCAATTCATCGTGAACCTGCAACAGTAAGCGCGAACGTAAACCTTCGGCCACAAGAGCTTTTTGAACATTGAGCATTGCTATCTTGATAATGTCGGCAGCCGAGCCCTGGATCGGTGCGTTCAACGCCATGCGCTCTGCTATTTCTCGACGAGCTCGATTATCTTGCATGAGATCGGGTAAATACCTGCGACGACCCAAGACAGTTTCGGTATAGCCAACCTTGCGCGCTTCCTCAACCACATTCTTTAAGTAGTCTCTGATTCCTCCAAAGCGAAGGAAGTATCGATCCATCAGATCCTGAGCAGCAGACGGCGAAAGATCAAGCTGAGCTGCGAGTCCGTAAGAACTCAGGCCATAGGCAAGCCCATATGACATCGCCTTTATCTGACGACGCATCTCCGGATCTACATCAGTTGGAAGAACACCAAAGACCTCGGCTGCAACTGTTGCATGAAGATCCTCACCTGATGAAAAAGCTTCAAGAAGATGCTGATCATTTGATAGGTGGGCCATGATGCGCATTTCAATCTGACTGTAATCAGCAGTAATGAGTTGATCAAAACCCCTCCCAGCAATGAAGCAATCTCGAATCTTGCGCCCTTCTTCTGTGCGTACAGGGATATTCTGCAGATTTGGTCCTACAGACGAGAGGCGACCAGTCGCGGTAACGGTCTGAGCGAAGTGAGTATGAATTCGGTGATCAGGAGCAATCTCTGAAATCAGGCCTTCAATAGTCGTTGCTAGTTTCTTAGTTTCGCGAATGCGTAGCAGGGCTGCAAGCACCGGATGAGCTGATTTTTCAAAGAGCCAAGCCAGCGCCTCAGCATCAGTGGTGTAACCAGTCTTTATCTTCTTTGTCTTGGGCAAGGCTAGCTCTTCAAAGAGTACGACTTGCAGCTGCTTTGGAGAGGCAACGTTAAATTCATGGCCTACAGCATCGTGAGCGATCTTTGTTTGAGTCGATACTTCAGATTCAAAGTAAGTAAGAAGCGAAGCCAACTTCTCTCGATTGACTGCTATTCCCCGCCGTTCCATCAATGCAAGAAGGTGCGCTACTGGTAACTCCACGCTATAGAGGAGGTCAGAGATGCTGCGACTTTCGAGTTCTTCGCTTAGCGTTCTACGAAGCAATACAAGGGCAGTAGCAGTTGATGTAAGAATGCTCTCCTGGCTTTGTGTATCAAGAGTCCGCCCATCTCCCCAGCGTTCGAGTAGATCACTCACTTCATGGCTTCGCACCCCTGGGTTGAGGACGTAAGCAGCAAGGCTGGTGTCGAAGGTAACGCCCTCTACTTCATGAATTCGCGAGAGACCTTTTCCATCATGGATTATCTTGGAGATCTTAGGGTTACCAATCCATGAACCTATTTCGCCAGAATGCACGAGATACACCTCATCTGGAGATAGAGCGACTGCATATCGATGCACTCGTGCATCAACTATCTCGTAGGCGATTGAGATCTCTCGTGACTCCTTCTCTATTTTTTTGCTGATTTCTGTAGGAGTCAGCACTCTATGCTCTGATTGACTGACCGGGGTTTCTAGGACCGCAGTCTCTGCACTCTGTGCAGAGGTGACTCCTATAGCCGATAAGCGTTCTTTCAAGGTGCGAAACTCTAGAGTTTCAAAGAGCTTTGTGAGATGTGTGCTTTCAACTCCGTTCCACTCCAATGTGTTGGGATTGGCATCAATATCGACGGTGTGAACGAGTTGAGTGAGTTCACGGTTGCATTTGATGCTCTCGATGTTTTCACGTAGTGATGCCCCAGCTTTTCCCGGAACCTTCTCTGCATTCTCCAAGAGTTTTTGTAATGATCCGTATTCGATGATCCACTTCGCTGCAGTCTTCTCTCCTACTCCGGGAACAGATGGCAAATTATCGCTTGGGTCCCCTCGGAGGGCGGCAAAGTCTGGATATTGAGCAGGAGTCATTGAGTACTTTTCAATGACGGCATCAGGTGTCATTCGTGCGAGCTCGCTCACGCCACGCTTTGGATATAGAACTGTGATCGAATCAGATACAAGTTGGAAGCTATCTCTATCTCCCGTGCATATAAGAACCTCGTAGTCTTCATTTGCAGCTCGAGTTGCCAATGTTGCGATGATGTCATCGGCTTCAAATCCCTCTACTGCAAACTGTGAAATTCCGAACCCCGTTACCAGGTCATGCAGATATGTCATCTGTGATCGAAACTCGTCGGGTGTTTTGGCACGGTTCGCCTTGTACTCTGGAAAGATTTCACTGCGAAAGGTTTTTCTCGAAACATCAAATGCGACTGCCACATGTGTTGGCTTTTCGTCCTTCAAGAGTGAAATCAACATTGTTGCAAAGCCATAGATCGCATTTGTATGCTGGCCTGTCGCTGTGGTGAAGTTCTCCGCAGGTAGAGCAAAAAATGCCCGGTACGCCATTGAGTGGCCGTCGATGAGAAGAAGTCTCTTCTGTTTCTTAGCCATAAGCCTAATCTTAGGTATAAAGTTCCTCACTATGACGCAACCTAATTTCCTTGAATTGATCCGTGAACGCGGAAGCGGGGCCCTTGATAAGAAGATGGGGATAGAAATTATCGAAGCTTCGCCTGAGCGGCTCGTTGGTCGGATGCCCGTTGAAGGTAACACTCAGCCGATCGGCCTGCTTCATGGAGGTGCAAATGTTGTCCTCGCGGAATCTCTCGGTTCTGTTGGGACTCAATTGCATGCCGGACCAACCCGTCGAATTGTGGGTGTTGATATAAACGCCACTCATCACAAGTCCGCAACTACTGGTTTTGTCACCGGTGTTGCTACAGCGGTATCTCTCGGAAAGACTCTCTGCGTATATGAAATTGTCATTACTAATGATCAAGGCCAGCGAACATGTAGCGCACGTATTACCTGCATGATCCTTGCCGAAAGATAGCCATTCTGGTTAAGGTTAGCCCTCAGGAGGCACGCTAGCTCCGAGCTGATCAATCGGGAATGGAGAGTGCCATGGCGAATAGTCGTAGCATCCTTGGCATTGGTCGATCGATAGTTTTCTTAATCATTGGATTGACATTTTCACTCTTTCTAACATCTCCAGCACATGCTGAAACTCCAACCAAGTTGTATGGAGTTATCACCGATTCAGAGGGCAATGCTCTCCCTGGAATTGGAATATCGATTCTTGGGCCTGAGGGCTTTTCGGCAAAAATTTCTACCGACGATCAAGGCGCATGGGAAGTCCCAATTCTCACTAAGGGAAGCTTTAGCGCGACAATTAATGTTGATGATTTGCCTGAAGGCCAGGCCTTAACTAATCCTGAGAAAAGTACTGTCAAGGCAAACGTCTTTATGCTCGGCGTCGACCTTCGACTCCTCTTCCCCATAGGACCAGGAGTAGTGCAAGCCTCACTACTCGAACGTTCTGCTCAACTTACTCTTGATGGAATTCTCTTGGGATTAGTTATTGCGTTGGCGGCGCTAGGTCTAAGTCTCATCTTTGGAACCACAGGTTTAACCAATTTTGCACATGGTGAAATTCTGACTCTCGCAGGGCTTTTGACCTATTATCTGAGCGCAATTGTTGGCCTGCCCGTCCTGCTCGCCGCCCCCTTGGCTGTTCTACTCGGCGCTGGTATTTCTGGATTCTTACAAGATAAGTATTTGTGGAAGCCGTTACGCAAGCGTGGCACTGGTTTAATTGCCATGCTTGTCATCTCTATTGGTTTTGCGATCTTTCTCCGATATTTCTTCCTCTTTATATTCGGCGGTGATACTCGTCAGCTTCCTCAATATGCAGGACAAGCAGGACTCGAATTGGGGCTGGTCAATATCACCCCTAAATCCATCCTTACGAGCCTGATAGGAATTCTCTTTATCATCGGAGCAACTCTCTGGTTACTGCGCACTCGGATGGGTAAGGCCAGTCGCGCCGTTGCAGATAATCCAGCGCTTGCTTCAGCTTCAGGAATTGATGTGCAGAAAGTCATTCGAGCGGTCTGGATTCTCGGAGCTGGCCTTGCTAGCTTTGCCGGAGTCATGGTGACCGTCAATCAAGGCGTGAGTTTCTTAATGGGTCAAGACATGCTCCTTCTCATCTTTGCTGCAGTGACATTAGGCGGTTTAGGCACTGCTAATGGCGCGCTGGTTGGTTCACTCATCATCGGCCTCTTTGTCCAACTTTCAACTCTCTTTATCCCGACTGAGCTCAAATATGTCGGCGCACTCATCGTTCTCATTCTCATTCTGATCATCCGGCCACAGGGAATTCTTGGAAAGCAAGAGAGGATCGGATAAATGGACTTTCTCTTTATTATTCAGCAAACACTCAGCGCTACCATCGGCGTTAATACCATTATCTTCGCATTAGCTGCCATCGGATTGAACATGCATTTTGGCTATACGGGATTGCTCAATTTTGGTCAGGCAGGGTTCTTAGCAATTGGTGCCTATAGCGTTGCAGTACCTGTCATCTCCTTCGGATTACCTCTCTGGGTTGCATTCCTGATCGGAATACTTAATTCGATAATTTTCGCACTCATACTCGGCATACCAACACTTCGTCTTCGCGCCGATTACCTTGCAATCGTAACGATTGCCGCGGCTGAGATCGTTCGCCAAATTGCGCGTTCGGCTACCTTCAACTCAACGCTGGGTGGATCTGATGGAATAACGGGTCAATTTGGTGAGGATTTCTTTGCACTCAACCCATTCACATCTGGGCTCAATACTCCGATTTTGCGTTTTAATGCAAACGATCTCTGGGTTGTCATCACTGGCTGGCTACTTGTCGCCTTCATAGTATTTATCATGTGGGTGATGGTGAACTCCCCTTGGGGCCGTCTCATGCGAGCAATCCGTGAAGATGAAGATGCGGTGAGATCTCTTGGCAAGAATGTTTACCTGTACAAAATGCAATCTCTCATTATCGGAGGCGTGATCGGCGCGTGCGGTGGCTTTGTCTATGCCCTCTCACGACAGTCGGTACAGCCGGATAATTATGGAACGGCCCTTACATTCTTTGCATATACCGTTCTAATCCTGGGGGGTGCGGCGCGCGTCTTCTCTCCAGTGATCGGTGCCATGATTTTCTGGTTCTTAATTGTCTTTATCGAACAAGTTCTACGTCAGGGTGTTTCAAATAACCTCATTCCTGATTGGCTCATAGGCGCTAATCAAGTGAGTCAGATTCGTTTCATGTTGATGGGAATCGGGCTGATGCTCTTAATGATCTACAGGCCGCAAGGAATTTTTGGTGACAAGAAGGAGTTGGCCCTCGATGCAAAGGCATAGCGGAAATAGCGGAAGTGATTTCGTAGCGGTGACTGCCGAAACTCCGGGCTCAGCCAAACCAGATCCCATCTTGATTGCAGATCAGATCACTCGCACCTTCGGCGGTCTAACCGCCGTTAATGTTGCCCACTTAGAGATCCAGCGAGGATCAATTACTGCGCTGATCGGACCTAATGGCGCTGGCAAAACAACGTTCTTTAATCTTCTCACTGGATATGACTCACCCAACTCTGGGAGCTGGAGCTTTAATGGCAAGGCGCTTAACGGGATTCCTCCACACAAGGTTGCTCGCTTAGGAATGGTCCGAACTTTTCAGTTGACGAAGGCGCTCTATCGCTTAACGGTTCTTGAAAATATGGCGCTCGGAGCCCGTGGACAATTGGGTGAGTCAGTAATCACTTCCCTATTCCCTTGGATCTGGAGAGCTCAAGAGAAGGATATCCAGGAGAAGGCGCTTTCAATTCTCGCTAACTTTAAACTCATCGATAAGAAGGATGACTTTGCAGCAGCCCTTTCTGGCGGGCAGAGAAAATTGCTTGAGATGGCTCGGGCTCTCATGGTTGAGCCAGAGATGGTGATGCTCGATGAACCGATGGCGGGTGTAAATCCAGCATTGAAGCAGTCATTGTTAGAGCACATCAAAGAGCTTCGTACAGAAGGAAAGACTGTTCTCTTTGTTGAACATGATATGGATATGGTTCATGAGATCAGCGATTGGGTTATTGTCATGTCGCAAGGAGAAGTAATTGCAGAAGGCAAACCTTCTTCAGTTATGAAGAATGAGCATGTCATCGAAGCTTATCTAGGCGCTCACCACAACGTAAATCTCTCGGCAGAAGGTGATAAGTAATGACAACTTCACCGAATTCTTCAGCAGATAAGAATCACAAGTTGGTAGAGGCAGAAAACCTTATTGCTGGCTACCTTCCAGGAATTAATATCCTTAACGGCTGCAACCTCTATGCCACTCAAGGTGAGCTCGTGGGCATTATTGGTCCAAATGGCGCAGGCAAATCAACTCTGCTTAAAGCCCTGTTTGGCTTAGTCAAGATACGAGAAGGTGCTGTAACCCTGCGTGGTGAAGAGATTACAAATATGCGCGCAGATCAGCTCGTTGCACGCGGCATCGGCTTTGTTCCACAGAGCAATAACGTCTTTCCGTCATTGACCATCGAAGAGAACCTTCAAATGGGTGCATTTCAATCCCCAACGTCCTTCGCAGAACGTTTTGACTTCGTCACCGATCTCTTTCCAACATTGGGCGTTCGACGTAAGCAGCGTGCAGGCTCTCTCTCAGGTGGCGAACGACAGATGGTCGCCATGGGACGAGCGCTCATGATGAATCCTTCGGTTCTCCTTCTCGATGAACCCAGTGCTGGCCTATCCCCTGCTCTTCAGGACGAAGTTTTTGTTCGTGTTCGTGAAATCAACAAAATTGGCGTCACCGTAATTATGGTCGAGCAGAATGCAAGGCGTTGTCTGCAGATTGTTGATCGTGGATACGTTCTTGATCAAGGGAAGAACGCGTATGAAGGAACAGGAAAGTCACTTTCGACAGATCCAAAGGTGATTGAGCTCTACCTCGGAACTCTCGCAAAATAATCAGTAAAAGAAGAAGGCCCCCCAGATAACTGGGGGGCCTTCTCTTACTTCGTGGGGCTAATTACTCGCCCGCTGGCACATCACCAGAGATGAACTCTGCTGGAAGTGCTACGTACTTGTTATTAGCTGTGTATTCGTAGATACCCATTGTTGCGTATGAAGGGTCTCCATTATCAGCGAATTCGACTGGACCAGAAACGCCGTCATAGTCGATATCGACACCCTCTGCGATCAAAGCCTTGCAATCAGCAAAGGTTGTGCACTTTGTGCCGCCCTTTGAGACTGAGACTAGGTTGTCGCGAATGGTCTTTCCATCTGTAGCTCCACCCTGCTCTGCAGCGAGTGCAATCAGGATTACCGCATCGTATGACTCTGCAGCATATGAGAAGTCAGTAAGAGCTGGATCTACGCCAAGTAGACGCTGTTGAAGGCTGTCATCTGCAAATACACCAGGAAGAGTCGCCTTAACGCCCTTCATGATTCCTGCAGGAAGATCCGCGTAAGCACCACTTGAAAGGTTTCCATCAACGAGATAGGTCTTCACCTTATCTGGACCGATTCCCTGCTTGATCAACTCAGTGAAG
>JBILRA010000067.1:0-5698 GCA_044372915.1 Candidatus Planktophila sp. | reverse complement strand
CTTAGACCCCAGCGTTGTGGCAGATATTGTGCCGTCTAACTTTCTTACTCTAGAAAAAGGTTTACTGATGATTAATGTTGGAATTAATGGTTTTGGCCGCATCGGCCGTAATTTCTTTAGAGCAGCGCTGACCAACCCTGAGATCAATATCGTTGCGATCAATGACCTCACCGATAATGCAACCCTTGCCCACCTCCTTAAATACGACTCAATTCTCGGTCGCTTAGGGCTCGAGGTCTCTCATACGGATGAAACTCTCACCGTCGGAGGAAAGACAATTAAAGTTTTTGCAGATCGCGATCCGGCAAACCTTCCATGGGGAGCAGTAGGCGCAGATATCGTTATCGAATCAACCGGCCATTTCACCAAGGCCGCAGATGCTGGAAAACATATCGCGGCAGGTGCTAAGAAAGTGATTATCTCAGCCCCCGCATCTGATGAAGATATTACGATCGTGATGGGTGTTAATCACGAGAAGTACGATCCAGCCAACCATCACATCATCTCTAACGCCTCATGTACAACGAACTGCCTTGCTCCAATGGCTAAGGTTCTTCAGGACAACTGGGGAATTGTGAAGGGTTTGATGACCACGATCCACGCATATACCAACGATCAGGTCATTCTTGATTTCCCTCATAAAGATCTCCGCCGCGCACGCGCTGCTGCGACAAATATGATTCCAACCTCAACCGGTGCTGCTAAGGCGATTTCACTTGTTCTCCCAGAACTTAAGGGAAAGCTCGATGGGTATGCAATGCGCGTACCAGTTCCAACAGGATCAGCAACTGACCTCACTGTTGAATTGGCGAAAGAGGCGAGCGTTGCCGAGATTAATGCTGCGATGAAGGCTGCAGCAAACGGTGCGCTGAAGGGATTCCTTTCCTACACTGAAGACCCAATCGTTTCCTCAGATATTGTTACCGATCCATCTTCGTGCATCTTTGATTCAGGGCTCACCAAGGTAATTGGCAACCAGGTCAAGATTGTTGGTTGGTATGACAACGAGTGGGGTTACTCCAATCGCCTCGTAGACCTCGTTGGGCTTGTTGGTAAAAAACTCTAATGCAATTGAAAGAGAGCGATCTTGCTGGGAAGCGAGTCTTTCTTCGCTGTGATCTCAATGTTCCATTGAAAAATGGAGTAATCACTGACGATGGACGAATAAAGGCTTCGCTTCCTACAATCAAGTACCTGCTTTCTGTCGGAGCAAGTGTTGTCATTGCCGCCCACCTTGGTAGACCTAAGGGTGAAGTGAAGGCAGAACTATCCCTTGCCCCTGTTGCTCAACGTTTGAGCGAATTACTTGCTCAACCGGTGCTATTTCCAGGCTCAGTGCAAGGGGACGACGTTTCATCTGCAGCAAAGAATCTTGTTGCAGGCGAACTTCTTCTTCTTGAAAATATTCGCTTCTCACCTGCCGAAACATCAAAAGATGAATCTGAACGTCAAGCGTTTGCTGAGTACCTAGCCTCACTGGCAGATTTCTATGTTGGTGATGGTTTCGGAGCAGTTCACCGCAAACATGCCTCGGTCTATGACCTGCCAAAAATTCTCCCTCATGCAGCGGGTCTTCTCGTAAGTGCTGAAGTTGATGTACTTAAGAAGCTCACCATTGATCCGGTTCGCCCCTATGGAGTAGTTCTCGGTGGTGCGAAAGTCTCAGATAAAATCGGCGTAATTTCTAACCTTCTTAACAAGGTCGATGTGATGGCAATTGGTGGAGGGATGGTCTTCACATTTCTCGCAGCGCAGGGACATCAAATCGGGAAGTCACTTGTTGAAGACGATCTCATCCCAACAGTGAAAGAATTAATTGAAAAGGCTAAACAGCAAGGAGTGAAGTTAATCCTGCCAACAGATATTGTCATTGCTCCAGAATTCTCTATCGACTCTCCGCCAACGTTGGTGGCCGCTGATGCAATTCCTGCGGATCAGATGGGACTTGATATAGGTCCTGATTCAGCAAAGGCCTTTGCCGCAGCCATCACATCGTGCGAGACCGTCTTTTGGAATGGTCCTATGGGAGTCTTTGAATTTCCGAATTTCGCACACGGAACCAAAGTTGTAGCCCAAGCGCTCTCTCAGGTATCTGGAATTTCGGTCGTCGGTGGCGGAGACTCAGCTGCAGCAGTAAGAGCGCTGGGATTTGCTGATAGCGATTTTGGATATATTTCAACCGGTGGTGGAGCATCGCTTGAGTATCTCGAAGGCAAAGAATTGCCTGGACTTAAGGCGCTAGATCTTTAATCTTGCTGTAACTTTCAACCACTTCGAAGGAGATGAATATGCGCAAGCCACTCATGGCGGGTAACTGGAAGATGAACCTCAATCATCTTGAGGCGATTGCAGTTGCACAGAAGCTCGTCTATTCACTCTCGGATAAAGACTATGACGCAGTTGATATTGCAATCCTGCCTCCCTTTACAGATATTCGTTCAATTCAAACGCTGATTGATGGTGATCGCCTCCGCTTGCTCTACGGCGCGCAAGATCTCTCTCCTGAAAATGGTGGCGCATTCACAGGCGACATCTCAGGTTCAATGCTGGCAAAGCTAGGGTGCACCTTCGTAGTTATTGGGCATTCAGAGCGCCGTGCTATTCACAAGGAAGATGACGCGCTTATCAATAAGAAAATACGTGCCGCGCTCTCTCATGATCTCATTCCAATTTTCTGTGTGGGCGAAGAACTATCTATCCGTGAATCTGGCGCGCATGTCTCACATGTGATTCGTCAGGTACGTGCAGGCCTTGAGGGATTCACCAAACCAGAGTTAAAGAAGATAGTGATTGCATATGAACCGGTGTGGGCGATTGGAACAGGTAAGACAGCAACACCAGATGATGCTCAAGAAGTCTGTGCCGCAATTCGTGAAGAGGTGGGAGTTATCGCTTCACCAGAGATTGCTGCGGGTATGCGAATTCTTTACGGTGGCTCAGTGAAGTCCTCAAATATCGTTGAGATAATGAAGCAGAGCGATGTTGATGGCGCACTCATCGGAGGAGCCAGCCTTGACCCAGAGGAGCTTGCAAAGATCGCCAAGTTCTACGCGCAGGAAGCCCTCTAACGGCGACGGTTTGCGGGCTCAACGCCTCGATTAATCTAGTATCCTTCCCTTCTACGATGTAAGGAGCACGACATATGGCCCTCGGACTTTCGATCTTTCTGATCCTAATGAGCGTAATCATGATCCTTCTCGTCCTTCTCCATAAAGGAAAAGGTGCGGGACTTTCAGATCTCTTTGGTGGCGGAGTCTCGTCAAACTATGGAGGCTCATCAGTAGTTGAGCGCAATCTTGATCGCATCACCATCGTTGTGGGCGGACTCTGGTTTGCAGCCGTTGTTGCTCTCTCATTAGTCTTGAAGGGATAAGACCATGGCAAGTGCTATCCGTGGAAGTCGTGTCGGCGCTGGGCCAATGGGCGAGGCAGAGCGTGGAGATCAGATTGAACGCGCAACCGTTTCATACTGGTGCGGCAATGGTCATGAGGTACGTCCATCATTTGCTGTAGAAGAGACGGTTGTTATCCCTGCTGAATGGGATTGTCCAAAGTGTGGTCTACCAGCAGGGCGCGATAAGAATAAACCGCCAACTGCTGTTGTTAATGTCCCGTATAAGACTCACCTTGCATATGTCAAAGAGCGTCGCACAGATACCGAAGGTGCAAAAATTCTTGAAGATGCACTGAAGAAATTGCGTGGAGACGAATAATTTAAAGAGAACGGGCAACCGTTAACAATTGCAGAATTCCCGCCGAACGATCTTCTAGATGAAGTCGCAGAAGCGGGAATTTTCTTTTCTGTAGAGCAGCGTGATCTCCCAGTGCCTGTGCCATCAGCAGGGTCTCAAGCGTGAACTTCTCGCCAGGAATATCAAGATCATTGGTGCACGCGCCTGTTATCTGAAGAAAAGCACCATTTTGTTGGCCACCTTTATGAAACTGACCCGTTGAGTGGAGAAAGCGTGGCCCCCAGCCAAAGGTAACTGGCTTGCCAGTTTTCTCCGAAAGAATATTTTGAAGTTCTCGCACACTCGCATCATCTTTGCGATCAAGATACGCGTGTATTGAGATGTAACCATCCTCTGGAACTGTTGCCAAGAATGAAAGAAGTGATTGAAGAAGTGATTTATCTTCACCGAAGATAGCGACCTTGTCATCGATATAGTCAGCAGTGAATTGGGGGAGTGTCCCGTTCCAATCCTTGAGCAGTTGCGATGTCGCGTTCTTAGCCTCTGTAACATTCGGTTGGTTAAAGGGATCGATATCAAGAGCGGATCCCATCAAGGCGGTTACCCATTCCCAAAAGATGAAATGCTCGCCCAAACTTCCAACGGCAACGAGGTCGGCATCACCTTCACTGAAGGAGACTCTGAGCGCACCGCCCACTGCAGCGCTAGTGACATCATCGACAGCGATAGGAAGTCGTCCAACACCTGACTTGCCAGTTGATTCAGCGATCAGTTGCTCGATCCAATCAGAGAGGCCATTGAAACCAGATCCTTGATCAACAAAGGCGATGTATTGCTCACTTTCGGTAATCAGGAGTGAAGCAACATCAATGATGGAATGACTATCGTGCAGAAATTCGGCCTTCATATCACTTGCTTGATCGAGGAGTACCGACACATCTACACCAGTGAAAGCAGTTGGCACTAATCCGAAGGCGGTTAATGCGCTGAAGCGTCCACCAACATGTGGGTCTGCATTTATCACGGCCAAACCTTGGCTGCGCGCTTGAAGGTCAAGCGGTGATCCCGGATCTGTGATGATGACAATGTGTGATGCAAGATCGAGCCCTTGATCCTGAAAGGCTGCGGTAAATATTGCACGTGCTGATGATGTCTCTATGGTCGAACCAGATTTAGATGAGACGATCAGAAGCGTCGAGGAAAGATCCTTAGTGAGCGCATGCGCAAAATACTGAGGATCAGTTGAATCAAGAATGAAGAGGTTTTTCTTAAAGCTCTGTGCAATTACTTCTGGTGCAAGTGATGAGCCACCCATTCCTGCAAGAACAACTCGTTTGATATGTGGAAAACGGGCAACAAGAGCTTCAATTTCTGGCAGAAGCGTCCGTGATGATTCTGGAAGATCAACCCAATTCAATCGTACGGCCGCTTCTACAGCAGCCTCTACTCCCCAAATCGTTGGATCTTTGAGGGCAATTCTTCTGTGGGCACCTTCAAGTTTTTGATAGAGAGCACTAGAGCGATCTACCCGAGCAAGTGCTGACCCCGAGATCTGCATCTAGCCCATCTCCTTGCGAACTGATTCGAGAAGATCTATCCACGCTTGCGCAAATTTCTGTACACCGTCTTCTTCAAGTGCTTGCGTAATTGAATCAAGTGAGAGTCCAGCAGCCTGCAAATCAGCGAGATGTTTACGAGCGGTGGCAATGTGAGGAGTAATCGCATCGCCTGTAACAACGCTGTGATCGAGAACTGCAGCTAGAGTTGATGGAGGCATCGTGTTCACTGTATGCGGAGCAATGAGTTGATCAACATAGAGCGTGTCAGGATATGAAGGATCTTTGACGCCAGTTGAAGCCCACAAAGGGCGCTGCAACTGAGCACCGCGCTCGGCTAACTCTTTCCACTGTGCACTACCGAATTTCTCCTGAAAGAGAGCGTAGGCACAATGGGCGTTAGCGAGTGCAATCTTTCCAAGAAGCGAATCATTTCCAATAGCTTTTAAC
>JBILRA010000018.1:0-20080 GCA_044372915.1 Candidatus Planktophila sp. | reverse complement strand
TAGCACCTCAAGCTAGCGCGTCTGCCAATTCCGCCACCCGGACGAGGTGTACTTCATAAGCGGGGTCACGATATCAATCGATCCCACCTAAGGCAAAGCGAGGCGCTTTACTGGCTTAATACTCTCGAATTGGTGGATACTTCACCTATGACTCAGGATACAAATGCTCTGCGAGAAGAACTTGAATCAGAAACGATTCGAATCTGCCAGGAACTCATCAGAATACCAAGTGTAAATTTTGGTGAAGGTAAGGGAGATGAGAAGGCTGCGGCAGAGTATGTAGTAGCCGAGCTTGCTCGCGTAGGAATTGCATCAACCATTTATGAGTCCGCACCTAATCGTTGCAATGTTATTGCTCATCTTGAAAGTACGCACCCAGAGCGTCCAGGATTAGTTGTTCACGGACATCTTGATGTTGTTCCTGCCATGGCCGAAGACTGGAGCGTTGATCCCTTCGGAGGAATTCTCAAAGATGGATTCATCTGGGGACGTGGCGCAGTGGATATGAAGAATATGGATGCGATGATCCTGGCTGTTGTGTGTCAGTGGGCACGCGTGGGATATAAACCTCCCCGCCCGATCACACTCGCATTCTTTGCCGACGAGGAAGCCGGAAGTAGTTTTGGTTCCAGATGGATGGTTGCAGAACACCCTGATGTATTTAAGGGTTGCACAGAGGCAATTTCAGAAGTCGGTGGATTCTCTATAACACTTCCTAATGCAAAGCGTTTTTACTTTGTCGAAACTGCAGAAAAGGGCATCCATTGGATGCGTTTAGTTGCAAAGGGTCGTGCGGGTCACGGATCAGTAATTAACGAAGAGAATGCAATCACTCGTCTTGCTGATGCAGTGTCAAAGATCGGAAACTATGAATGGCCGCAGCGATACACCGCTACGGTAAAACGACTCTTCGAAACTGTAGCGAAGGCATCAGGAAAGCCATACGATCTGAAGGATCTAAGACCTCTTCTCTCAGAGTTTGGTAGCGCATCACGAATGATTGGTGCCACGCTACAGAACACCGCCAACCCTTCTATGCTCTCTGCCGGATACAAGGAGAACGTCATCCCTGGTGAAGCAGTTGCTGTTGTTGATGGTCGATTCCTTCCCGGTTACGAAGATGAAATGAATAAGACCATTCAAGATATTGTCGGTCCAGATATTAAGGTCGAGACGATCGTGTCAGATATTGCGTTAGAAGTTCCCTTTGAGGGCGATCTCGTCGATGCAATGTGTGCAGCGTTGATTAAACATGACGGAGATGGAATTCCAGTTCCGTTCACGATGAGCGGTGGTACCGATAACAAGGCGCTCTCCAAGATTGGCATTATTGGGTACGGATTTTCTCCACTCAAACTTGATCCAGAGCTAGATTTCATGGCGCTCTTTCACGGAGTGGACGAGAGAGTCCCAGTTGATGGTCTGCGATTTGGCGTGAATGTTCTTAAGGATTTTCTAGAAAACTCGTGAAACCTCATCTAGCGCGTTTCGAACTACATCAGGAAGAACAATCTCTTCAACCGTGAGTGCTCCTCTTAATTGAGCTCCCGTTCGTGCTCCGATGATTGCGCTAGTGACGCCAGGAGCATCTCGCACCCATGCAAGAGCTACTTCTAGCGGTGAGTAACCAAGTCCACCCGCAGCTGCACTCACTGCTTCTACAATCCGCGAACTTTCACCATCAAGATATGGTGCAATAAAGTTTGCGAAATGCGGGGTCGCACCCCTTGAATCTGCTGGAATCGATTGACGATATTTTCCGGTCAGAACACCGCGACCAAGGGGTGACCACGCGAGTATTCCCACTCCCGTTGATTGCGCGCACTCAAGAACTTCGTTTTCGATGGAGCGGTTCAGTAACGAGTACTCGCTCTGCAGTGTTGTGATTGGCGCTTTGGCGGTATTGGATTCCTGAAGAGTGATCGCACGAGCGCTCTGCCAACCGCTGAAATTACTGAGCCCTACATAACGCGCCTTGCCAGACGAATAGGCATAATCGAGGGCAGAGAGAGTGTCATCTAAGGCAACGTGTGGATCCCATGAGTGGATCTGCCAGAGGTCTACATAGTCACTTCCGAGTCGCGCCAGTGACTTGTCCAACTCAGAGATCAAATGATGACGCGAATTATTAACTGTTCTATTTCCATCCGGAAAAGAAATTCCAGCCTTGGTTGCAATGACTAAATCTTCACGAGCAGCGATTGTTCCGATCAGACCTCCAATCACGCGTTCGGCATCACCATCGGCATACGTTGAGGCTGTATCTATAAAGTTTCCGCCCGCCTCGACAAAGGAACGCATCTGTTCGGCGGCTTCGTGGGTATCAGTGTCGCGCCCCCACGTCATTGTTCCAAGCCCTAGTCGCGAAAGCTCTAGTCCTGAATTGCCCGCGCGACGTCTCTTCATGGGCGAAACCTTAGCAAGCCAAGAATCTTAAAGAGCGATAATCTTGTGTCATGTCACGAATCGTTCTACTTCGGCATGCACACTCAACTGCCAATTTGAAGAACATTCTTGCCGGTCGCACTCCTGGAGTAGCGCTTAGCTCAAAGGGAGAGAAGCAAGCAGAGAAATTGATTACACGTATTGGTCCGACACGATTTGATGTCATTGCAGTCAGCCCTATTGCGCGTTGCTCTCAGACCATTGCTCCCTGGCTTTCTCTTCACGGTAAAGAGAAAGAACCAATGATCGAGGATGGTCTCTCGGAGGTGGATTATGGGGACTGGAGTGGCAAGTCACTTGCAACTTTGCGTCGGCAGAAGTTGTGGAAGGTAGTTCAAGATCATCCGAGCCAGATGATTTTCCCCAATGGAGAGTCTCTTCTTGAGATGCAGACGCGCGCGATTGCATCGTTCTATCGGGTAGAGAAAGTTAAGGGGAAGAACGCCCGACTGATCGTAAGTCATGGTGATGTGATCAAGGCGATCGTGGCCCATGTTCTAGGAATGCACTTGGATCAGTTCCAGCGTCTTGTCATTGATCCAGCATCGATAACCATCATTGATACCGAAAACGGAGTCAGCCGTCTTGTCACCTTTAATGATCAGAATGGATCTCTGACAAACGAAGTGAGCACGGCAACTGCCGTTGGTGGTTCGACTGGTAATCACAAGCCTGGTAATCAAAAATGACCGAATCCCAGAAATGGGTTTTTGATAAGCCCGACCGCTTTATCGTCGGAACGATCGGAGCGCCAGGTGAACGAGAGTTCTATTTTCAACTCCGACAGGGTTCACAACTCGTCTCACTAGCCACTGAGAAGTCGCAGGCATCAGCCCTTGCCCAAAGAATCGGTACGATCATTCGAGAGGTAAAGAAGAGCGCGCCATTGAGCGCAGTAGCGCCGATGAAAGCAGATGACGGCCCGCTCGAACTTCCACTTGATAGTGAATTCACGGTTGGGGCAATTGGAATCGCATTTGATCCAACCGATCTAGAGATTGAAATCTCGTTTCGCTCCGATCTCGATGACGGCGAAGAATTTTCGGAAAGTGCGTATCCAACAGTTGATCTCAGATTAGATCTATCCATGGCTCTCTCCTTCGTCTCACGAACACAGGCACTCGTTGCTAGTGGAAGAGCGCTCTGTCCATTCTGTATCTTGCCAATAGATCCGCAGGGTCACCTTTGTCCTCGCGCCAACGGCTACAGACGATGAAGATCGTTGACCGTGAATGGATCGAACGCAGCATTGACGTTGCTACTCACGGAGAGTTAGAGATAACCGGACGCCTAGTAGATGCATCAAATGCCACTCTCTTTGGAACGGTGCACCACAACAATGAAAAGTTTGAAGTGATTTACAAACCCGTTGCCGGGGAGCGGCCTTTATGGGATTTCCCAGACGGAACTTTGGCGGATCGTGAATTTGCGGCATTTCTTCTCAGTGATCTTGGTGGCTTTGATCTCGTTCCTCCCACGATCCTAAGAGAAGGACCCGCCGGCTTTGGAATGGTGCAGCGCTGGATCGATGTTGACCAATCTATTGATCTGACAAAGTTCTTCGCAAGCGATATTCCATCTCTGAGACATCTCGCAATCTTCGATGCGATTATCAATAACACAGATCGTAAAATTGGTCATCTTCTCCCTGCAGACAATGGCCATCTCTTTGCCTGTGACCATGGAGTCACTTTTCATAGTGAAGACAAGTTGCGTACAGTTCTTTGGCAGTGGGCCGATGATGTACTCACAGATCACGAGATCGAATTATTAGCCTCAACTGATGAGCTTCTTTCTAGAAGTGTCGAGATCTTTACTCGTCACATGACCGAGCAGGAATTCTTCGCCCTACGTAATCGAATAGCGCGTCTTCTCGATTCGTCGAAGATGCCGTCACCAAGTGAGGATTGGCCTCCTATTCCTTGGCCAGCGTATTAGAATCGCCCCATGAAATCCTGGGCTGGCTCCATCGCATCTTTGCACCAGGGTACTCGTGTAGTTCCGCCACTTTCACTCTTTAATACAGCGTCGGATTCAATCGAAACGGTTGAGAAGAAAGAGCTGTATCGACTCTATGTCTGTGGCATTACGCCCTACGATGCAACGCACCTCGGTCATGCCAGCACTTATGTTGCCTTTGATCTGATCAATCGTTATCTACGATTTACTGGCGCAAGCGTGCGCTTCGTTGAAAACATTACTGATATTGACGATCCATTACTTGAGCGCGCACAACGTGACCAGGTGGATTGGCAAGATCTTGCTCACTCGCAGATCGAGTTGTTCCGCGGTGACATGGTTGCGCTGCGAGTCCTCCCACCTGATCATTACATCGGAGTCGTAGAGGCGATGGATGAAATTATTTCTTCGATACTGGCACTCCAATCTAAGGGTTCGCTCTACTCTGTCGATGACGATCTCTATTTTCGAGTGCGGTTAGACCCTGACTTTCTGACACGTAGCCACATCTCACTTGAGACCGCTCTCTCGTTTTTTTCAGAGCGCGGAGGAGATCCCAACCGTGAAGGCAAAGAAGATCCATTGGATGCTCTCGTGTGGAGGGCCCAGCGTGAAGGAGAGCCAGGATGGCCTAGCCCCTTCGGCATCGGTAGACCAGGGTGGCATATCGAGTGTTCGGCGATCGCGCTACATTTTCTCAATCCGGATAGTCATGATGAGTTCGCAATTGATATTCAGGGTGGGGGAAGTGATTTGATTTTTCCTCATCACGATATGTCTGCTGCACAAGGAGTTATTGCAACTGGTCAGAAATTTGCTCGGTTCTTTGTTCACGCAGGAATGATCGGTCTTGACGGCCAAAAGATGAGTAAGTCACTCGGCAATCTTCTCTTCGTTTCTCGTCTCATTGATGGGGGAGTAGATCCGATGGCTATTCGAATCGCTCTGATGGGTCACCATTACAGAAGTGATCACATGTGGGGAGCCTCCGAAATTGATCAAGCAACGGCCCTTGTCGATCGTCTTCGTTTGAACTTATCTCGAGTCGAAGTTGCTCCAACAAGTTCGGTAGTTGAACTAATTGTCTCTGCACTCTCTCAAGATCTAGATACACCTCGCGCACTCGCAGCTCTTAAGGCCTGGTGTGATGGGTGTGATGCTGGTTATGTTGGCGGCAGTCCAGGGGAGCTATCTCGTGTAATAGATGATCTCTTAGGGCTAGCCTTCTAATTAATTTTCGTTCTGGCGACGCAAGAATCGTTCAAGTTCGCGGGCAATTTCATCCCCCGAAACATCTTTAAATTCAGCCGCATCCTTACTTTCTTCCAAAGCTTTCACATACTCTGAAACGTCCGTATCTTCCTGAGCCATCTCTGAGACTTCGTTCTCCCACTCTTGTGATTGATGAACGAGGTCAGCCAATGGCAGCGAAATTTCAAGGAAGTCTTCAACAGCATTGATCAGTGCAAGCGTTGCCTTTGGCGATGGAGAGTTTGATGCGTAGTGAGGAAGCCCGGCCCACAGCGAAACACAGTCGACTTCTCGCTTGAGCGCACCGTCGGCAATTATCCCGAGAATTCCTGTCGGACCTTCGTACTTACTTATCTCAACTCCTAGTCGCGCAGCGATATCTGGATGTCCACCGCTGCCACTGACTGAAATTGGTCGAGTATGTGGTGCATCAGCCAACATTGCGCCAAGGGTTATTATCAAATCCACCTCGAGATCATCGGCTAAATCAAGCAGAAGTGATGTGAACATTTTCCACTTCATAGATGGTTCGACACCTAAGACAAGTACGTAATCATGATCGAGATGAGATGTGTGTACTCCATAGACCTGTGTTGATGGCCAATTAACGCTACGGACCATCGATTCATCAACAGAGATCATTGGTCGGTTCACTTGAAAATCGTAAAATTCTTCAGCGTCATATTCAGCGATCAGTATCGCTTCCTGAGGATCCTCACTCTGATCTAAGTTCTCAAGGAGATGAGTGAGTGCACCAGTTGCTGCTTCTCCTGCATCACTCCAGCCAGAGAAGGCGACAATCATCGTTGGTCGCCTGAGGTGTGGGATTGTAAAAATCTCCATATCTCCCACCTTAAGGTAACCTTTGCATCGTGACGAACGCTAAAACACCCTCTGAGCTAAGAAAAGCTCTCGCCTCCCGCGTAGTGATCGCAGATGGCGCGATGGGAACAATGCTCCAGGCGGCTGACCCCTCGTTGGAAGACTTTCAGGGGCATGAGGGCTGTAACGAAATACTCAACGTGTCTCGTCCTGATGTCGTCCGATCCGTGCATGATGAATACCTCAAGGTCGGTGTTGACGCGATTGAGACAAATACCTTTGGTGCCAACTGGGCGAATTTGGCTGAGTATGGGATTGAAGACCGCATCTACGAACTTGCCTACGCTGGCGGTGTTATTGCACGCGCGGCCGCGGATGCTTTCTCAACGGCTGACAAGCCTCGCTTTGTTCTCGGCTCTTTGGGGCCTGGAACTAAGTTGCCGAGCCTAGGACATACAACATATTCATTCTTACGCGATGCCTACGAGACCGCTTCACAGGCGCTTGTCGATTCAGGTGCGGATGCACTTCTGATTGAAACAACCCAAGACTTGTTACAGGCCAAAGCTGCGGTGAACGGCGCCCGCGCTGCAATTGATAAATCAGATCGTGACGTCATTCTGATCGCTCAAGTAACTGTTGAAACAACAGGAACC
This sequence comes from Candidatus Planktophila sp., assembly GCA_044372915.1. GTDB lineage: Bacteria > Actinomycetota > Actinomycetes > Nanopelagicales > Nanopelagicaceae > Planktophila. The sequence continues at coordinate 12,947 of JBILRA010000018.1, read as the reverse complement.
ATGCTTTTAGGATCTGAGATCGGTGCGGCGCTTAACGCGCTAGAACCGCTGAACATTGATTTGATTGGACTGAACTGTGCCACCGGTCCAGCAGAAATGTCAGAGCACCTGCGCTACCTCAGCAAGAACGCCCAGTGTGAGATTTCCGTAATGCCTAACGCGGGATTGCCTGTTTTGGGTCCGAAGGGAGCTACGTATTCTCTCGGGCCTGATGCGCTAGCGGAAGCACTCGCGACCTTTGTTAACGATTACAAAATCACTCTCATCGGTGGCTGCTGCGGAACGACACCTGAACATCTTTCTGCTGTTGTTAAGCGTCTTGATCGAAAAGTGGTTGAGCGTCGTACATCGTATGCTGACCCTGGCGCTTCTTCTCTTTATCAGTACGTACCATTTCGTCAAGACAACACATATATGGCTATCGGCGAACGAACTAATGCAAATGGGTCCAGAGCCTTCCGCGATGCTCTCGTAGAAGAGAATTGGGAAACCTGCGTTGAGATCGCGCGCGACCAGATCCGTGATGGCGCACATATGCTCGACCTGTCCGTCGATTATGTGGGGCGTGACGGTGTCAGAGATATGACTGAGATCGCCAAACGTTTTGCAACTGCATCGACTCTTCCCGTCATGTTAGATTCAACCGAGCCGGCGGTACTCAAGGCTGGTCTTGAACAACTGGGTGGCCGCAGCATTATCAACTCCGTTAACTATGAAGATGGTGACGGTCCAACGTCTCGTTTTGCAAGAATCATGCCGTTGGTTGCTGAGCACGGCGCATCGGTAGTTGCGCTTACTATCGATGAAGAAGGACAGGCTCGAACTGCCGAATGGAAACTTCGTGTGGCCAGACGATTGATTAAAGATCTGAATGAAAACTGGGGCATCAAGACCGGTGACATTCTTATCGACACCCTTACATTTCCAATCGCTACTGGGCAAGAAGAAACCCGACGCGATGGATTGGAAACAATTAGCGCTATCCGCACACTTAAGAGTGAATACCCAGATGTTCAAACTACTCTGGGGGTGAGCAATGTTTCCTTTGGTCTCAATCCTGCGGCACGTGTGGTTCTAAACTCAGTGTTTCTCCATGAATGTGTGATTGCTGGTCTTGATTCGGCAATTGTTCATCCTTCTAAGATCATGCCACTTGCCCGTATCGATCAGGCACAGAAAGAGGTTGCACTCGATCTCATCTATGATCGTCGACGATTTGAAGGGGAGGACTGCGTCTATGACCCACTCACTGCCTACCTTCAACTCTTTGAAGGAGTCGAACTGACGGCTTCCCGAAATGTAAGAGCCGCCGAACTTGCTGCTCTGCCCTTGGAAGAGCGCTTACAGCGGAGAATCATTGACGGGGAAAAAGTTGGCCTCACCGATGATCTTGATTTTGCGATGGCTTCTTCAATCGCGCCGCTTGCAATTATCAATGATCATCTTCTCGAAGGTATGAAAACTGTAGGCGAACTCTTTGGTAAAGGGGAGATGCAGCTTCCCTTCGTTCTCCAATCTGCTGAAGTAATGAAGTCGGCTGTGGCATATCTTGAGCCACATATGGAGAAGATAGATGATGAAGGTCGTGGATCGATTCTCCTTGCAACGGTCAAGGGAGATGTTCACGATATTGGTAAAAATCTTGTCGATATCATTCTTTCAAATAATGGTTACCGAGTAGTTAATATCGGAATTAAACAAACCATCAATCAGATCATCGATGCGGCTCAAGAATCCGATGTCGATGCAATCGGAATGTCTGGACTTTTAGTGAAGTCAACGGTCATTATGCGCGAGAATTTAGAGGAACTCACCGCGCGCAGCCTTGATCAAAAGTGGCCAGTCATCCTTGGTGGCGCTGCTCTTACTAGAGCCTTCGTTGAAGTCGATTTGGCCGAGAGTTTCCCTGGTGAAGTGCGTTATGCACGAGATGCCTTTGAAGGTCTGCATCTGATGGATGCAATCATGGCAGTTAAAAAAGGTGTACCGGGGGCTGCGCTCCCAGCTCTACGCGAACGCAAGGTCAAGGCAGTATCAAAAGTGATTGTTGATGAACCGATCGATACAAAGCGCAGTGATGTTGCCATCGATTGTTCTATCCCTGATGCACCTTTCTATGGATCAAGAATTATTAAGGGAATTCCGCTAGCCGATTATGTTGGAATGCTCGATGAACGTGCACTCTTTATGGGCCAGTGGGGCCTCAAGGGTGGCCGCGGTGAATATGAAGCGATGGTCGAAAACGAAGGACGACCACGCCTTCGTTCACTTCTTAATGAGGTTCAATCTCAAGGCTGGCTCAACGCAGCAGTTGTCTATGGGTATTTTCCATGTGTAAGTGATGGAAATGATCTCGTCATTTTGCATCACGAGGGTCCTGACAAAGGCAAAGAGCGCACTCGCTTCTCATTCCCACGTCAACGTCGTGACCGCCGTCTTTGCCTCTCTGACTTCTTTGCAGATAAAGACTCTGGAAAGACAGATGTCGTCGCCTTCCATGTGGTGACGATGGGAAGCGTTGTCTCTGAGGCGGCAGCAAAACTCTTCGCGGAGAATAAGTATCGCGAGTATATGGAGTTACACGGTCTCTCGGTTCAACTGACAGAAGCTCTTGCTGAACATTGGCACGCTCGCATCCGAGAAGAACTCAATGTTCGTCACGAAGATTCACCTGATATTGCAGGAATTCTTGATCAGGGTTATCGAGGCTCCCGTTATTCTTTCGGATATCCAGCCTGCCCTGATATCGAACAGCAGGTTCAACTCTGTGAACTTCTCGAGCCAGGTCGAATCGGCGTGGAACTCTCAGAAGAATTCCAGCTGCATCCTGAGCAATCTACCTCTGCAATTATCGTTCACCATCCTGAAGCAAAATACTTCAACGCGAATTAAGGTCTGACCAATGACCTTTAAGGCAGCATTTTTTGATATGGATGGCCTCTTTCTTGACTCAGAGCCACAGTGGCACCAATCTCAGCAAGAACTCTGCGCCCGTTACGGGTATTCATGGGATGACGAGGATCAACGAATCTGTATCGGGGGACCGCTCTCTCGTGTGGGTATCTATATTTCGCAGATGTGCGCTCATGATATGTCTGGTGCAGATGTTGTCGAAGAACTCACTCAGATGATGCTCGTTAAGCTTTCGAGTAAAGCAACTCTTATGCCAGGGGCACTCGATGCCGTTAATCGAGTACGGGAGATAATGCCGGTAGCGCTGGTTAGTGCCAGTCCACGAAATTTGATGGACGCTGCTCTTTCTACTCTGCCCCCTGAATTCTTTTCATTTACGATTAGTGCCGATGATGTCGAGCGAACAAAACCTTTCCCAGATCCGTATCTCGAGGCAGCCAAGCGGATGAGCGTTGATCCCGATGAGTGCGTGGTTTTCGAAGACTCGCTTACTGGAATCACATCGGCGCTAGAAGCAGGATGCGCAGTTATCGCTGTACCGCATTATGTTGAAGTGGTTGAATCGCAAAAGGTGAAAGTAATTGAATCCTTGGAAGGCGTAGATGAGACAATGCTCAACATTTTTTTCGCAAAGATCTAGTTATGGGCTGGGCAAATGCTCTTGAAGAAACACCAATCACAGAGTTTGCTAGGTTTAGGTGGGAAGTGATCTTTCTCAATAGCATCAATGATTTCATCAGCAATCTGCAACAATTTCTTCTCAGTAGAGATCAACTCCTTCTCTGTAGGGGAACTTCGTATGGATCTAGCATCTGCAAGATAGTGAAGGACTAAGAGGGTTGGAATAACGCCATGAAGGCGCCAATAGAGAAGTGCGTAGACCCGCAATTGGAAAAGTGCCTTCTCCTCCCAGCCAGGTTTTGGGGATTTTCCACTCTTATAGTCAACTATTCGAACTTCACCTGTCGGTGCAACATCGATACGATCCACATATCCGTGGAGGTAGACCTCGTTAGATAAATCCTGCTCAAGATGCATCTCACGATGTGTTGCATCAAATGATTCCGGTCGTTCAAGAATAAAGTAGTTCCTCAGAAGTGCACCTACTCTATCTAGCCACTCCTTCTCATTGAGAACAAGCTCTGCGAGTTCAGGTTTTTCGCTTACCTGCATTTGCCAGCGAGAAGGTGCCATACTTTGGGCGCTTTCGTATGTTCGCTCGAGTGCAGGAAGGTCGAAGAGATCTTCAAGAATTGTGTGAATCAACGTTCCGCGTTCGGCGTCAATGCTAGGAGGTTCGGGGAGAAGCTCTATCACCCGATACTTATAAAGACGCGGACAATTGTTAAACTCACTAACACGACTGGGGGAGAGGCGAATCGGAGTCACATCGGTGACGATACCGCCACAGATACGCCCTTGCCGACATAAGATAGGCCTGTGTCGGATTCTTCTGAAAATATGATTTCTGGGGCCAGAACTCCTGGTTACTTCGCAGCTGGTGATCGCATTCAGCTGACCGATCCCAAAGGTAAGTTGTATAGCTTCACCATTACACCCGGAAAAGAATGGCACACGCATAAAGGATGGATCGTCCACGATGATTTAGTTGGGCTTGCCGAAGGTTCTGTGGTTTCGACCACTGCAGGATTGAAGTTCACGGCCTTTATCCCACTTCTATCTGACTACGTGCTTTCAATGCCACGTGGAGCGACAATTGTTTATCCGAAGGATGCAGCCATGATTGTTGGTGTAGCGGATGTATATCCGGGTTCACACGTCTTGGAAGCTGGAGTAGGAAGCGGCGCCCTTTCACTGTCAATCTTGAGAGCGGTCGGCAAAGAGGGGCTCTTGCATTCATTTGAAAGGCGAGATGATTTCGCTGAGATAGCCAGAAAGAATGTTTCAGAATATTTCGGTATCTTGCCAGACAACTGGAAACTTACGGTGGGATCAGTTCAAGATCACGAACATGCGCAGACCTACGATCGAGTCATTCTCGATATGTTGGCACCATGGGAGTGTGTCGAGATGGCCGCCAAAGTGTTGCGCCCTGGTGGAGTTTTTCTTGCCTATGTGGCTACAACAACGCAACTATCTTCGACTGCTGAGGCGCTAAAATCTGATGGTCATTTCACTGAACCCGAAAGTTCAGAAACCATCGTTCGAGGATGGCACCATGAAGGCTTAGCAGTGCGTCCGCAACAACGAATGATCGGACACACAGGTTTCTTGATTCAAAGTAGGCGCATGGCCCCTGGCGTTGATGTACTAGCCCGACGAAGAAGGCCAGCGAAGGGTGCTTACGGTGTCGCGGAAGAGTGAACGCCTTGTAAATCTAACGATCGCACTCTTAGCTACCAAGCGTTTCTTAACGAAAGCAGAAATTTTTCGAACTGTCGAAGGTTATGAAGGTTCTCCGGAAGCGATGGAGCGGATGTTTGAACGTGACAAAGATGATCTCAGAGGACTTGGGATTGTTATTGAGCTAGGGACTTTTGATCCTCTCTTCGAAGATGAGGCCGGTTATCGCATTACTTCTTCCTCTTATCATTTAGATCTTGGTCCACTTGATGGAGTGGATATTGCGCTGCTCTCCCTAGCGGCTTCAACGTGGTCGGGCGCAGCATTGGAAGAGAGATCAATCTCAGCCTTAGTCAAGCTCGATTCAATAGGAATAGATTCTGATCTTGAATCAATTTCGCTCTCACCACGTGTAGGAGCTACGGATTCGCGCTTTAAGACAATTACCGATGCAATCCTCTCGCGAACGATCATTACATTTGATTACATCTCTTCAGATCTTTCGGTGAGCAGAAGAGAGCTCAAGCCGTATGCCCTTCGTGGAAGAACCGGAGCTTGGTTTCTCATCGGATACGACGTCAGCAAATCTTCTCAGCGAACTTTCCGCTTAGATCGCATCTCGGGAGATGTTATTGCCGGTAAAAAGGCGTCTGCTTTTGAACTGCCACAAGATATTGAGGAAGACGCTTCTGAAGTAAGGCTGATGGCTCACGTTCTTTTGCGTAAAGGTAGAGGGCATCAACTAAGGGTGATTGCGAGCTCGATAGTGAGCGGTGATGAGTGGGATTCTGTTCAGCTCCCAATCTATTCGGATGATTGGCTCATCTCTCTCATTCTGTGGCATCAGGATGATGCGGTGCTGCTTGAGCCCAAGACGCTGCAAGGAAAGCTTTTAGCGACTCTTGAAGAAATGCGCGCTTCGCATGGTTAAAAAAACATCCACCCCCATTGAACAAACTTCACGACTATTGGATCTCGTACCTTACCTACTGACTCATCAGGGGATAGCAGTCGATGATCTTGCGCTGCAGTTTGGAGTAACACGCGAAATCATTTTAGATGATTTGAATACGCTTTGGATGTGCGGTCTTCCGGGTTACACGCCGCTAGAACTCATTGACTTGGAATTTGATTCTGGATTCGTAACAATCAGAAACGCCGATCCGCTGGCTAAGGTTCGCACGCTTGTTGGCTCTGAATTGGTAGCGCTAGTTCTTGGCATAGATTTGCTTCTCTCCAGTTATATAGAACTTTCGTCGACATTAACTGATCGTCTGCATGAATTATCGAAGCGAATTCGTGAAAAAGTTGGACGCACGTTCACGATTACAGAGTCCAAACAATCCACGGTAAAAGCCATCGTGCAGCTTGCCATTGACCAGAGAGCTAGCGTCAGGATTGGCTACTTCTCACCGCAATCTGATGAAGTGAAAGAGAGAACGATCACTCCGTTTGATTTCTTTACCGAGGGAAGCCATGAGTATCTGCGAGCCTTTTGTCAGCTTGCCGGCGGTATGCGAACCTTTCGTATGGATAGAATTGAAGAGATCTCCAAGGAGTTCATTCCTCGTCAGGACACAGATTCGCATCACCTCACTGTGGAGCCGATCACACACTCTCTTCGATTTACCCAGGGCAAGCGCTCGACGGCCGAGGCCCTCGGAATTTCATCTTCGGAGGTCTTGATTGGAAGTGTTATCCCTCTGCGGGCATACTCAAGGGAATGGCTCACTCGCACGGTTTTAGCCTCCAGCGGGGATCTGATCATTGAAGATCGAGAAGAGAGTCGGAGAAGTATCATCGAGTCAATCGACTCCACGCTAGCCCTATATAGAGAGGGTGCGATAGCGTTAGCACCAAACATTCGTAACTGAAGGAGACCCTGTGAATCTGACCCAGCCAAGCCACATTTTGCTCGTCCTCGTGGTTCTCGTTCTGCTCTTCGGCGCAAAGCGTCTTCCTGATTCTGCTCGTTCGCTCGGACAGTCGCTTCGTATCTTTAAATCTGAGATGTCAGATAAGAAAGATGAGAAGAAGCCAGACCAAGACGGTCCAGCCTCCGCTTAATCCCTATGTCGACCACATCTTCCGGTCGCATGCCACTGCTTGAGCATCTCCGCGAGTTTCGAAAGCGCGTTGTTCGCAGCGCTCTTGCGATCCTCCTCTTCGCCGGGGTTGGTTGGTATTTCTATACCGAGATCATCACTGCGCTCGCAGCACCAGTGTGTGATCTTGCGTTGGCCCGTGAGACGGGTTCGGATAACTGCGGTGCGCTCTACATCAGTGGAGTTCTTGGACCGCTCAACCTTCAAATAAAGATAGCAATTCTCACTGGAATTCTCCTGGCAGCGCCCATTTGGCTATATCAATTATGGGCATTTATCGCACCAGCGCTCCATCGTAAAGAGAAGCGCAATTCAATCTTGTTCATTATGGCAGCAACACCATTCTTTTCTATCGGTGCCTACTTTGGATACGCAATTCTTCCATTAGCCATCAAGGTTCTCTTTGGGTTCACTCCTGATGCACTGAATAACCTGGTGAGATTTGATGACTACCTGGATTTCGTTACACGAACCATGTTCTTTTTTGGCTTAGGTTTTGAACTTCCTGTCTTTCTGGTAGCCCTCAACCTGATTGGTGCACTCAGCGGTCGTGGAATCTTGAGACCATGGAGGATTTGGATATTTCTTATCACCTTGTTTGTCGCCGGGTTCTCGCCAAGTCCAGATCCACTCTCCATGATTGCACTTGCTCTTCCTCTGATCGGTCTCTACTTCCTGGCTGGTGTGATCGCACTTGCAAATGATCGTCGCCGAGGGAAGAAGGCACTTCGTGCTCAACCACATCAATAGCGTTCTTTGCAGGAAAGCGTGAGTACGCCGGCTGAACGTATGGCGCAATCCAAGGTGCGTACCGCACATCCATTCACATTGAAATTCTCTGAAACATTTGACTTTCCACTCGATGACTTCCAAATTCGCTCGTTGCATTGCGTAGAAGATGGAAATGGACTTCTCGTCGCAGCTCCCACTGGTGCGGGAAAGACTGTCGTAGGAGAGTTTGCTGCCTACCTTGCCTTAGAAAAAGGAAAGAAGTGTTTCTACACAACACCGATCAAGGCTCTCTCTAATCAGAAATTTACCGAGTTTGTTGCCAAGTTCGGCGAAGACAATGTCGGCCTCCTTACGGGAGATACGAACATAAATTCTGAGGCATCAATTTTGGTAATGACCACAGAGGTTCTCCGAAATATGCTCTACGCCGGATCTTCATCTCTGACTAACTTGCGCTCGGTAGTCATGGATGAGGTCCACTATCTAGCAGATAAGTTTCGTGGGGCAGTCTGGGAAGAAGTTCTCATTCATCTCATGGAGTCGGTCCAAGTTGTCTCTCTCTCGGCAACTGTTTCAAATGCTGAAGAGTTCGGCGAGTGGCTCGGAACAGTCAGGGGCACCACAGATGTGATTGTTTCTGAGATTCGTCCGATACCGCTATACCAGCATGTTCTTATCGGAAATCGCTTGATGGATCTTTTCAAAGACAGTGGCAAGATCAACCCAGAGTTACTCGCGCTTGAGCGTGAATCAATGCGGAAAGTAAAGATGCCGCGGCATCGTCGGGAACGTTTTGAGGAGAGCGATAATAAACTCTCTCGCCCAGAGATAATTCAGACTCTCGATAAGCAAGGACTGCTTCCGGCAATTACCTTTATCTTCTCTAGGGCCGCATGTGATTCGGCAGTTAATCAATGTGTTTTCTCTGGATTGCGATTGACTAATACAGAAGAGCGACAAGAAATCATTCGTACTGCAACACGCCTTAACTCCCACTTAGCTCCAGAAGACCTAGAAGTCTTGGGGTATAGCCATTGGCTTGATGCTCTCGAAAGAGGAGTCGCTGCCCACCATGCTGGACTCTTGCCGAGTTTTAAGGAGACAGTGGAGGATTTATTTAAACGCGGCTTAGTGAAGGCAGTCTTCGCGACAGAAACACTCGCGCTTGGGATTAATATGCCGGCAAAAACTGTTATTTTAGAGAAGCTCACCAAATGGAATGGTGAGGCACATGTTCCTATAACACCCGGTGAGTACACGCAACTTACCGGTCGCGCTGGTCGCCGAGGGATTGACATTGAAGGTAATGCAATAGTGCAGTGGTCCCCAACAATTGATAGTGCGATGGTCGCTGGTCTTGCGTCTACTCGAACCTATCCATTGAAGTCCTCTTTTACGCCCACCTATAACATGGCAATTAATCTCATCAATCGTTTCGGACGTGAGCGGGCGCGGGGGAGTCTCGAATCTTCGTTCGCACAGTTTCAGGCAGATCGAGCAGTCGTGGGGTTGGTCCGTCAAATAAAGAAAAATGATGAGGCAGTTCAAGAACTCATGCAGGACGTCAACTGTCACTTAGGCGATTTCGCAGAGTATGCTCGAATGAGAAGCGACATTAAGGAAATAGAACGACTTCTATCAAAACGTGATGCGCGACGCACCATCGATCAAAAACAGAGACGATATCTTGAATCGGAGATCGAAGGATTGAGAAAGGCTCTTCGATCTCATCCGTGCCACCCATGTAACGACCGCGAATCACATGCAAGAATTGCTGAACGTGCCGAGCGTGTGCGCAGAGAATCGGAAGGCTTAAGGGCAAGAGTCGAGAATAGAACTCACGTGATCGCCAAAACTTTTGACCGTATTTGTGACGTACTGACCCATTTGAACTATATCGAAGGTGAAAAAACTTTGGAGCAGGGGAAGATTCTTGCCAAGATCTATGCTGAATCCGACCTATTGCTCACAGAGGCAATTCGCAGGGGAGTGCTTGATTCTCTCACCCCACAAGAGCTCGTTGCAGTTGCTTCGGCCGTAATCTTCCAATCCAGGACCGTTGAAAACTATGCCCCAAAAATGCCGCACAATAATGTTGCTCAAGCCCTCGTATCGATGGTGTCAATCTGGAGTGAATTAGAAGAGATCGAGGAGCGCTTTGGCGTGAAAACTCAACGTGAACCAGATTTCGGATTTGCCTTTATTTCATATAAGTGGGCGCAGGGTAATTCACTACAAAGTGTTCTCAAGGGCAGCGACATGTCTGTGGGTGACTTTGTTCGTTCGACAAAACAAATCATCGATTTACTTACTCAGATAGCTGGAGCTAGCCCGAATCTTCGCAAGACGTGTCGTGAAGCGATAGCCCGCTTGGATCGTGGCGTTATCTCCTATATGTTGGAGGATCTATGACCCTCATGCTTCTTGACAGTGGATCCCTCTGGTATCGCGCTTATTACGGGATGCCAGATACTTTGAGGGCCGATGATGGAACTCCGGTTAATGCCATTCGCGGATTTCTAGATATGAGCGCTCGACTCATTTCAACCTACAGCCCTGATCGCTTAGTTGTATGCCTCGACGGCGATTGGCGTCCATCTTGGCGTGTTGAACTTTTTCCGGCTTACAAGGCCAACCGACTCGAAGATGAAGGAGGTGAAGAAGAAGCCGAACCCGACACTTTGACGCCACAGATTCCAATACTTCTTGACCTCTTGGATGAATTCGGTATACCTATGGTGGGTGTTGATGACTATGAGGCTGACGATGTGATGGCGACCTTTGCGCATACGCAAATCGGTCCTACCCGAATTGTTACGGGAGATCGAGATCTCTTCCAATTAGTCGATGACGCCCGTGATATCAAGGTTGCCTACCTCGCTAAGGGAATATCGGCTCATGATCTAGTTGACCTCAATTTCATTGCAGAGAAATACTCAATACCGGGGGAGCGTTACGCCATGTTTGCCACATTTCGTGGAGATGCCTCTGATGGCTTACCAGGGGTTAAAGGAATTGGCGAAAAAGGCGCGGCGCTGATAGCAACACATTTCCCAACGATAGAAGAAGCGATAGAAGGCGCTCAAAAATCTGATGATCGTCTACCTCCAGCGTTAGCGCGAAAAATTCTTGCGGGAATAGATTATCTTGCGATTGCACCCACTGTTGTTAACTGTGCGCGCGACGTACCTTTGCCAGCGATTTCCCTTGCTATGCCGCAAGCTCCCGCAGATTTATCCAAGATCTATCAGATCAAGGAGAAGTATTCGCTTGGTGCAAGCGTCGATCGATTGATATCAGCACTCAAGTGGTAATTTTTATTGCAGCTCTACTCTTTGCCGCATCTTTTGAACCTTTTGGCGTTTGGTTTGCCGCACCACTTGCATATGCCTTGCTCCTCCATATCTTATCCAAGAGTTCTCATGGACCTCTTCTTTATTTCAAAATGTTCATCTTTGCATTTGTCAGTAGCGCAATCACCTTAATCTGGGCAGGAAAATATGTAGGTTTCATTCCTTTAGCTTTTCTGGCGCTATTGCACGGTCTTTACTACCTTCCTCTTGCACTCCTGCGTAGATTTACCTCAAATGTTTTACTATTCATTCCTGCACTTTTGATCATCGAAGAGCTTCGCGCTCGATTCCCATTCTCCGGTTTCTCTTGGATGCGGATTGCTTTTTCTCAGGCTGATGCACCGTATTTAGGCGTCGTATCAATAGGAGGAGTTACTTTTCTTTCAGCATGGGTTCTCTTCATCTCAATTCTGCTCACAAAGGCCACTCTCAGGAATGCGGTCCTAGCTTCAGTTCTCGTTCTTGCTCCTGTGTTCATCACTCATACTCCGGGATACGCTGGCACCATCTCGTATGCAGCTGTCCAAGGAAACACGCCTTCGGTTGGTTTGGGATTTAATGATCGGGCGAAGGCGGTTTTCGATCTCCATATTCGTACCACTCGAGATCTTGTAAATCAGTCATCTGATCTCATCATTTGGCCCGAAAATGCAATTGATGTTGATCCATTCATCAACAGCGATGTTTCCCGGTCGATCACAGAGCTCACTTCATCTTTTTCTGCACCACTGATTGCTGGTGCCGTTACAAGAGTGTCAGGAAAACTTGAGAATGTTTCATTGATGTATGGTCAAAGCGGGGAAGTGCTATCTCTCTATTCAAAGCAATACTTAACTCCTTTTGGAGAATACATTCCTTTAAGAAGTATCGCCCGATGGTTCTCGCCCTTTGTCGATGATGTGTCCGATTTCTCTGCAGGGGAGAGGGTGGATCTACATGAGGTGAAGGGCCTGGTCATCGCGCCGGTAATTTGCTTTGAATTGCTCTCTGACTCTCTAGTCAGGAACGCTGCAGATCGTTCGCAGGCACTTGTTGTATTAACAAATAGCGCAACTTTTGCCGGTACTGCAGAGAGTGCTCAACAATTAAACATCACAAGAATCCGAGCCGTTGAGAATGCGAGAGAAATCATCTCCGTCTCTACGATCGGTATCTCGGCCCACATAGACATTAATGGGCGAGTGACACAGCAGACAGAAGAAAATGTTTCGGCTGTTCTGCAGGGTCAACTTCAAGGTGTGACAAATCAGAGCGCTGCCTCTCGGCTTGGAGTAACTGGAACGCCACTTGCTCTCATCTTTAGTTTCCTCCCATTTGTGTTAGGTAGGATACGGCCACAATGAAGTTTTCAATTTTAATTCCTACATACAATGAGTCATCCTCGATCCTGGAATTACTCACCGCTTTATCGCTTTTACGGGCTGAGGGCGTGTATGACTTTGACGTTCTGGTAATCGATGACAACTCACCAGATGGGACTTCGACCATAGTCGATAATTGCGGTTTTTCATGGGTACGGATTCTTAAACGAGAGAAGAAA
>JBILRA010000066.1:0-5926 GCA_044372915.1 Candidatus Planktophila sp. | reverse complement strand
GAAATTACAATAATTGATTCAGTTGGGATCGGCGCTGAAGTGAGGTGCACGGCTCGCTGCATCGATGTTGAAGGGAGAGAAGTAACATTTCTCTGCGATCTCTATGAAGGAGAGCGACATGTTGCTCAAGGATTAATAAAGAGAAAGGCGGTGGAGCGAGTGTCTTACCTCGCACGCACCGCCGCTCAATCTCTCCTACAGTAAAAACCTTGGCTCTTCTACAGTAAAAACCTTGGCTCTCCTACAGTAAAAACCTTGGCTCTCCTACAGTAAAAACCTTGGCTCTAATTGACTACTTCTTTGTGGCCCAGAAAATCTCCGCGATCTCATCGATCTTTGCAATCAGTGAATCTGCAACTGCAACATCTTGAGTTCCCTTGGTTCCAGCAGCACCAGCAAGTTTTGTTGCCTCATTAAAGAGTGAGTGCAACTGCGGATACTGCTCGAAGTGTGGAGCCTTGAAATAATCTGTCCAGAGCACCCATAAGTGTTCTTTTACAGCATGTGATCGCTCTTCTTTGATTGCAACAGAACGTGAGCGAAAATCTGCATCAGTGTTAGCTGCATACTTTTCCATGCAGGCCTTTACTGAGAGGGCTTCTATGCGTGCCTGGGCAGGGTCATAGACTCCGCAGGGTAGGTCGCAATGTGCATAAACGGTGACGCTAGGCTTAAAGAAATTTTTCATGTATGGCAGACTACATTGTGTGAGACTTTTTGGCACCGTAGAAGTTGATGGCCTCTCAATGGCCCCGACATTTATTCCAGGCGACCAGCTCTATGTCCGTTGGTTCTCGCGCAAAGGAGCCAAGGCCTCAGCTTTAGCTATCGGCAATATCGTAATTCTTGAACGCGATGAGCAACCTGGCATCTTCTACATCAAAAGAATCACCCAGATCACAGATGAAGGCATCTGGGTTAAAAGTGAAAACCCTCAAGGTACAGATTCATCCACTTGGGGATGGTTGCCACCACATTCGGTCAAAGCCAAGTATCTCTTTCGGACAAAGAAAGCCCACCGAGATAGTTAACTAGCGAAGATAACTAGGGAAAGTTAAATGGAGATAGTTAACTAGCGAAGATTAGCGAGTGAAGGCTTCAAACATTAAAGCCTTTGCCTCTTCCTCATGTAAGTGATGATTTCCCGTTGCAGGAGATGCGGTAGCGCGACGTGACACTCGCCTCAAGATGCGAGAACCAAATCCGTTTCCACCATGCGCCTCCGATGTACGTAATGCAATGTGTGACCATGGCCCTTGGTTTGCAGGTTCATCTTGAACCCATAACAAATTTGCGTTGGGGTGAGCATTAGCCACTTCACGCATCTGATCGATGGGTAGTGGGAAGAGAAGTTCCACGCGAGCAATTGCGGTGGTGTGCTCCCCTAGGCGATCACGCTCTGCAACCAGATCGTGATAAATCTTTCCTGAACAGAAAATGAGTCGTGTTGCATTCTGAACTTTCTCATCACCAATCACAGGGCGGAATGTTCCTGATGTGAAGTCACCAAGTGAAGATGCCGCGGCCTTCAAGCGAAGCATCGACTTTGGTGTAAAGACAACCATTGGACGCCGTGTTGGGTTAGCCATGTGCCAGCGCAGTAAGTGGAAATATGATGCCGGGCTTGATGGCTGAGCAACAGTCATGTTCTGCTCCGCACACAACTGTAGATAACGTTCAATTCGTGCTGATGAGTGATCAGGACCTTGGCCTTCATATCCGTGCGGGAGCAATAGAACAACCGAAGAACGCTCACCCCACTTTTGAAGAGATGATGAAATGAATTCATCGATGATTGTTTGTGCTCCATTGCTGAAGTCACCGAATTGACCTTCCCACATGACTAAGGCTTCTGGTCTGACAACGGAGTAGCCGTACTCAAATCCCATAGCGGCATACTCCGAAAGGAGTGAATCAACTACGAAAAATTGGTTCTCATCTGTGATGAGTGAGCGAAGTGGGGTCCACTCATTTCCATTTTCTTTATCAATAACAACTGCGTGGCGGTTGCTAAATGTTCCACGGCGCGAATCTTGACCGGCCACACGAATCGGATGACCAGCTTTGAGGAGCGATCCAAATGCGAGCAGCTCTCCCATCGACCAATCGATTGTTGCATCGTTGAGCATCTCCACTCGTTTTTGCAACTGCGGGAGAAGCTTTGGATGAACGCTAAAGCCTTCTGGAACTGCAATCTGTGTCGCCGCAATTTCTCGAGCCAGTGCTTCCGTAATTGCCGTAGGCACCGCCTCTGCTGCTGGCGGAACAGGAACCTTAAAGTTTTCATCATGCTCTGGCTCGTGGTTGTTGACAGATGCAAAGACGGCTTCGAGCTGGCTCTGATAGTCAGCCGCGATTTCATCGGCTTCTTGAGGAGTGATATCACCACGTCCGACAAGTGCTTCCGTATAAAGAGTACGAGTTGAGCGCTTGGCATCAATGAGTTTGTACATCATTGGTTGCGTGAAGCTTGGCTCGTCGCCTTCATTATGTCCACGACGTCGGTAGCAGACCATATCGATGACAACATCTTTGTGGAAGGCCTGACGATATTCAAAAGCAATCTGAGCTACGCGAACGCACGCTTCAGGATCGTCACCATTGACGTGGAAAACAGGGGCTGAAATTATCTTGGCCATATCTGTTGAATATGTTGACGAGCGAGATGCATGTGGTGAGGTGGTGAATCCAACCTGGTTGTTAATAACAATATGGATAGTTCCACCTGTGCGATATCCGCGCAATTGTGAAAGCTGAAGAACTTCGGCATTCACGCCTTGGCCAGCAAATGAGGCATCTCCGTGAAGGAGGATCGGCAAGACCGAATAAGCATCCTTGATATTGAGTCGATCTTGCTTGGCTCGAACAATTCCTTCAAGAACTGGGTTAACAGCCTCAAGATGTGAAGGGTTAGCAGCGAGATAAATTTTTGTTGTAGCGCCTGACTCTGCAGTGAATACACCTTCAGTTCCAAGGTGATACTTCACATCTCCAGATCCGTGAACTTCGTTTTCTGCATAGTGTCCTTGGAACTCTTGAAAGATTTGACCGTATGACTTTCCAGCAATGTTAGCGAGCATATTGAGACGACCGCGGTGTGGCATACCAATACACACTTCGTCTAGACCGCGTTCTGCTGCAGCAGAGATGATTGCATCAGTGAGTGGAATTACTGACTCGCCACCTTCGAGAGAGAAACGCTTTTGACCAACGAATTTTGTCTGCAAAAACGATTCAAACGCTTCGGCGCTATTGAGCTTACGAAGAATTCGCAACTGTTCATCACGATCAGGTTTTGTGAAGCCAATCTCAACGTGCTCTTGAATCCATTTACGCTCCTGAGGATCTGCGATGTACATATATTCAACGCCAACGGAACGACAGTATGAATCGCGCAAGATTCCAAGAATCGTACGGAGTTTCATAAACTTCTTTCCACCAAAACCACCGGTGGCAAATTCACGATCAAGATCCCAGAGTGTGAGGCCGTGTGTAACAACATCCAGATCTGGATGTGAGCGCTGTAAGTATTCAAGCGGATCGACATCAGCCATAAGGTGGCCGTATGTGCGATAAGCATGAATCAACTGTTGAACGCGGGCTGTCTTATTGATCTCTTCATCGCGCGAGAAATCAAAATCTGATGCCCAGCGAATTGGCTGATATGGAATGCGAAGTGCTGTAAAAATCTCATCGTAGAAATTCTCAGAGCCAAGCAAAAGTTCATGAAGTCGACGCAGGAAGTCGCCAGAGGTAGCACCCTGAATAATTCGATGGTCATATGTGCTTGTTAAAGTAATTACTTTACTGATTGCATTTCGAGCAATTGTCTCTTCGCTAGCGCCAGCAAACTCGGCTGGGTAATCCATAGCTCCGACACCGATAATTAGGCCCTGGCCTTGTACAAGGCGTGGAACTGAATGAACCGTTCCAATTGTTCCTGGGTTGGTGAGTGAGACTGTTGTTCCCGCAAAATCTTCGACAGTGAGAGTGCCACCGCGCGCTTTTGCAACGGTTGATTCATATGATGCCCAGAACTGGCCGAAGTCGAGCGCTTCACATCCTTTGATAGACGGCACTAACAATTGTCGTGACCCGTCTGGTTTTGCAAGATCAATTGCGATTCCAAGATTGATATGTGTTGGTCGACCAATAGCCGGCTTGCCATCTAATTCCGTAAAGAATGTATTCATTTCAGGCATTTGGCGAAGCGCTTTGATCATTGCATAAGCGATGATGTGGGTGAATGAAACCTTGCCACCGCGACCACGCTTCAAGTGATTATTAATCACTGTGCGATTATCGATCATCAACTTCGCAGGGATTGCACGAACTGATGTTGCAGTCGGAACAGTGAGTGAACCCTCCATACTGGCTACAACGCGACTTGCAACGCCTCTTAATGGTTCAACTGTTGCATCTGATGGAGTAGCAAGAATCGGTGCCGGAGTATGAACAACTTGTGCCGGTGTTGGTTGTGTCGATGCAACTGGTGCAGCCGCAACGGGAGTATGAACAACTTGTGCCGGTGTTGGTTGTGTCGATGCAACTGGTGCCGATGCAACCTGTGCCGATTTTGGAATTGGTGGAGTTCCGGCTTTAGGTGCAGCAGATCCCGCTACTGGCGCAGTTGCTGTTGCTACTGAGGCACCTGTCGCACGTGTTTTGAAAAATTCAATCCACTCTGGTGTTACTGAAGATGGATCGCTCTGATAGCGCTCAAACATCTCTTCAACGAGCCAATCATTAGCCCCGAAATCTTGACCTGGTTGCGTAGCCGACACTGGCGCGCTCCTTATAGATAAGTGAAAACGATTTGTCCTATGCCTAAGACTATCGGCTCACACCAGCCTCAGAAATCCTTGAAATGGCGAGATAGCGCACACTCCACCCGAGTAAGCCGACTCCTATCGAGCCGACCGCCTCAGAGCCACCGATCCAACCAAGCCAATCAATCCCGATCCAACCAATCCCAACCCAATCAATCCCAACCCAACGCCCGGTGTCCCAACTCAGCCAGAGCCCACATTCGGGGGAGAAAATGAAGATGCGAAACCATCGCCTAGTTGGGAGAGTTCGCATATGAGCACTTCTTATTCCCCAGCACCGCAGCAGCCACCTGCACCACCTCACGCAATTGTCACCGGTGGAAGTAGGGGCCTTGGTTACGAGGTCGCTCGCGGATTAGCATCTCAGGGTTACCACCTGACTCTTATTGCACGAGATGAGCAGGGTTTAGCCACAGCTCGCGAGAGGTTGCTGAAAGATTTCCCAAATATCGAAGTAGCAATTCGTACAATCGATTTAGATATCAGCAAGCAAGGACAACTTGAACGGGTGCGACGAGAACTTATTGAAGTTAATGCAGCAACCGCTACGCCATCAGCACTTGTGATTGCACATGGTGTGATGAGTGAAAAGATGTCGAAAACTCTCCGCACTACAGACAGCGAGTGGCGTCGTGTTCTTGCAATAAATCTTGATTCAGTTTTCATGATTGTCAATGAACTAGTCCCTGCAATGGCCGATGCGCGAAACGGTCGAGTAGTGATTTTCTCTGCATGCCTCGGCAGAATGTCAGGCCCTGGAAATGCTGGTGGATTGGCTCCTTATCGCATCAGTAAAGCGGGAGTAAATGCACTTGTACGAAACCTTGCACATGAAACTGGACTCGGCGCTCGCGGATTACTCGTGGATGCCATTTGTCCTAATCATTCCCGCACAGATATGGGTGGCCCCGATGCACCAAGAAGCGCCGAGGAAGGCGCAGAAACTGCACTCTGGTTACTTGATCGCACCTTTGATTCACAGAGCGAGAATGAGATTGAGAGAACTACCGGCGTGCTTTGGGAAGATCGCCAGGTCGTTCCTTGGTAAACCCATCCCTGCAATGTCATTCGTACGGCACATTCACACCTAGGTAAGA
>JBILRA010000065.1:0-6091 GCA_044372915.1 Candidatus Planktophila sp. | reverse complement strand
CAGAAGCAGGTAAAGAAATTAATTGCCGGCCCTGGTGTCTACATTTGCGACGAGTGCATCGAACTCTGTAATGAAATCATTGTTGAAGAGCTTTCCGAAGCCACATCGCTTGGCTTAACTGAGCTTCCAAAGCCTCAGGAAATTTTTGAATTCCTTGATCAGTATGTGATTGGTCAAGATCGTGCCAAGAAGTCTCTCTCTGTCGCTGTTTACAATCATTACAAGCGCGTGCAGTCGGGCGAGCCTAAGAGTGATGATGCGATTGAACTTGCTAAGTCAAATATTTTATTGTTAGGACCAACCGGCTGTGGAAAGACACTCATGGCACAGACGTTGGCGCGTATGCTCAATGTTCCATTTGCTATCGCCGATGCCACGGCGCTCACTGAGGCTGGCTATGTTGGCGAAGATGTTGAGAATATTCTTCTTAAACTTTTACAGGCGGCTGATTACGATGTGAAAAAAGCTGAAACCGGAATCATCTACATTGATGAGATCGATAAAGTTGCTCGTAAGTCAGAAAATCCATCTATCACTCGCGATGTTTCTGGTGAAGGTGTTCAGCAAGCACTACTCAAGATTCTGGAAGGAACAGTGGCATCTGTTCCGCCTCAAGGTGGGCGTAAGCACCCTCATCAAGAATTCATCCAGATAGACACAACAAATGTTCTCTTTATCGTTGGTGGTGCCTTCGCCGGTCTTGACAAAATTATTGAGGCGCGCAGTGGTTCAGCAAGCGTAGGATTCAATGCAACCTTGCAAAGTCAGGAAGAGAAGAATTCGAAAGATTTCTTTGCGGATGTGATGCCAGAGGATCTATTGAAGTTCGGAATGATTCCAGAATTTATTGGCCGTCTTCCAGTAATTACAAGTGTTGAGAACCTGGATAAGCCTGCCTTGATGCAGATTCTTACTGAGCCACGGAACGCACTAGTGAAGCAATACCAGAGACTCTTTGATCTCGATGATGTGACTCTTGAATTTGATGCAGATGCACTCGAGACGATTGCAGATCTTGCCCTTAAGCGTGGAACTGGTGCCCGAGGACTTCGAGCAATCATGGAATCAGTACTTCTTTCAGTGATGTATGAAGTGCCAAGTCGCAGTGAAGTAGCCAAAGTTGTGATTAATAAAGCCTGTATCGATGGCTCAGCAACCCCCGAGATGGTGATGCGCACAGGTGATATACCAAAGCGTGCCACCCGTCGCGAAAAGGGTTCGCAGGAGAAGAGCGCGTAAATAAACTAGACTCACGCCCATGTCTTCTCAGCCGGAACAGCCTCAACATGGACGAGAGCTATCTGCCAGCTTCATTCCTGCAGATATTGAATCTGCGCTCTATTCCAAATGGCTAAGCGCTGGATATTTCACTGCCGATGCGACATCTGATAAAGAACCGTTCACAATCGTCTTACCACCGCCAAATGTAACTGGCGTACTACACATAGGTCATGCACTTGATCAGACTCTGCAAGATTGTCTCTCTCGAATGAAGAGAATGAAGGGCTTTGAAGTCCTGTGGTTACCCGGAATGGATCACGCGGGAATTGCGACACAGAACGTTGTAGAAAAGCAGTTAGCTTCACAAGGAAAATCTCGTCACGATCTTGGTCGTGAAGCATTTATTGAACAGGTGTGGCAGTGGAAGGCGCAGTCAGGTGGGGCAATTCTTGACCAGATGAAGCGCTTAGGTTCAGGCGTTGATTGGAGTCGTGAGAGATTTACAATGGATGAGGTTATGTCCAATGCTGTCGTTTCAATCTTCAAAAAGATGTATGACGCGGACTTGATTTATCGCGCGGAGCGAATCATTAACTGGTGCCCGCGATGCCTTACCGCACTATCTGATATCGAGGTTGAGCATAGCGATGATGCAGGGGAGCTTGTCTCGATTCGTTACGGTGATGGCGAAAACGCGATCGTTGTCGCAACAACACGTGTTGAAACAATGCTGGGGGATACGGCCGTTGCTGTTAATCCCGATGATCCTCGATATCAACATCTGATTGGTACACACGTCGAAATTCCTCTGGTTGGTCGTTCGATTCCAATTGTGGCCGACAGTCATGTCGATCCGGAATTTGGAACCGGCGCAGTCAAGGTAACACCTGCCCATGATGTGAACGACTTTGAAATTGGGCAACGCCACAACTTAGCGACACTTACAATTCTTGATGCAAATGGCAAAGTGATCGATAGCAATACCGAATTTGATGGTCTCGATCGTTTCGAGGCCCGTAAAGCGATTGTTGAGGCTTTGCACGGACAGGGCCGCATCGTCTCGGAGAAGCGACCATATATTCACGCCGTAGGACACTGCTCTCGCTGCGATACAACTGTCGAACCACGTTTATCAAAACAGTGGTTTGTAAAAGTTGCGCCACTTGCACAGGCATCAGGGGATGCAGTCCGCAACGGAAGCGTCACAATTGAACCTCAATCACTTGAACCTCGGTACTTTGAGTGGGTCGATAACATGCATGACTGGTGCATCTCTCGCCAACTCTGGTGGGGCCACCGCATTCCTGTTTGGTATGGCCCTAACGATGAGGTTGCCGTTGTTGGTCCTGGAGAGAAAGCACCTGATGGATGGGTACAAGATCCAGATGTATTAGATACATGGTTCTCATCAGGACAATGGGCATTTTCAACAATGGGTTGGCCAGAAAAATCCGCCGACCTCGCTAAGTTCTATCCAACAAGTGTATTAGTTACTGGTTATGACATTCTCTTCTTCTGGGTTGTTCGGATGATGATGATGTCGATCTTTGCAATGGACGGTGTTCCTCCATTTAAAACAATCATGTTGCATGGACTTGTCCGTGATCAATTTGGAAAGAAGATGTCTAAATCACGCGGAAATGTTATTGACCCGATTGAGTTTATGGATAAGTACGGCGCAGATGCACTTCGCTTTACCTTGGCACGCGGAGCTAATCCAGGGGCAGATCAAGCGCTGGCAGAAGATTGGATCGGCGGATCGCGAAACTTTGCAACAAAGCTCTGGAACGCATCGCGCTTTGCGATGATGAATGGCGCTCATGTAAACGGTGAGCTACCAGCATTTGAAACACTTTCTGCAATCGATCGCTGGATCCTGACACGCTTGAATGAAACGATCCTGGAAGCCGATCAACTCTTTGAGAAGTATGAATTTTCTCGTGCCTGTGAATTGATCTATCACTTTGCATGGGATGACTTGTGTGACTGGTACCTCGAACTTTCAAAAGAAGTATTCGCTTCCGACAACAAGGCAGCGTCGCAGCGAGTATTGGGGCATGTTTTAGATCAACTCATGCGACTGCTCCACCCTGTTATGCCATTTATCACTGAAGAACTCTGGTGCACGCTTACTGGAGGAAAGAGCCTAGTTATCTCAGATTGGCCACAATCTCATCCAGAACAGATCGACCATGAGGCCAAGAGAATTGTCGCCAGTCTTCAAGAAGTAGTGACTGAAGTTCGCAGATTTAGAAATGATCAAGGGATAAAGCCGTCGCAAAAGATTCCAGGGCGATTCCTTGGAAACCCAGATGTTGTCCAATCAGCAAGCTCGCTTCGCTTCCTGCTCAAACTTGAAGATAAAGAGTTCACTCCTTCTGCGACCTTAGACATTGCAGGAGCAAAGATCGAACTCGATCTCACCGGCTCAATTGATGTTGTCGCAGAGCGAGCACGACTTGAGAAAGATTTAGCGACAGCACTTAAGGATCAAAAAACAGCTGAGGTTAAATTAGGCAATGAAGGCTTCATGGCTAAAGCACCCGCAGTTGTTGTGGTGGAGATTCGTGAGCGACTTGAAAAGACAACTTCTGAAATTGAACGGATTAACGCAGCACTTGCTGCCTTGTCATGATGAAGAAGACATCTGTAGAAGATCAAGCGCGAGTTGATGCAATCGAGGCCGCTCTATTGGCGAGATGGCCTGAGAATCGCATCGCACCTACATTGGAGCGTATACAAGCGCTAGTTGATGCCTTGGGTTCTCCACAACTTTCCTATCCAACAATTCATATCGGTGGAACAAATGGAAAGACAACAACTTCTCGCATGGTTGATTCTCTTCTCTTCTCGATGGGTTTACGTACTGGAAGATTCACAAGTCCTCACCTTGAAACCTACCGTGAGAGAATTGCAATCAATGGCGAACCTATCGACCCTAAAGATTTAATTTTTTCCTACAACGATATCGCTGCTTATTTTGATTTCATTGACTCTAAATTTGATAACCCTGTCAGCTTTTTTGAGGCAGTTACAGCCCTTGCCTTTGCTGCGTTTGCCGAATACCCGATCGATATTGGAATCATTGAAGTAGGTATGGGCGGGGAGTGGGATGCCACAAATGTTGTGAAGGCTGATGTCAGCGTGATTACACCGATTGGGTTAGATCACATGGAGTATCTTGGTAACTCCCTTGTTGAAATAGCTTCAACCAAAGCTGGCATTATCAAAGAAGGCGGCTTCGCCGTTCTCTCGCAACAAGAGCCAGAAGTGGCAGTTGAATTACTTCGGAAGGCAGCTGAAGTTGGAGCAGATGTTGCTCGCGAGGGCCTCGAATATTCAGTGATTTCCCGAGCTGTTGCAGTAGGCGGGCAACTTGTCACCATCCAAGGACTCAAAGGCGTCTATGACGAAATTTTCATTCCACTTCATGGCAAGCATCAGGCTTCAAATGCTGCTGCAGCCTTAGTGGCTGTAGAAGTGTTCTTTGGTGAGAACGACCTCGATATTGACGCAGTCCGTGAAGGATTTGCTCAGGTGAAGTCTCCGGGGCGCTGTGAAGTTATCCATCGCGATCCAACAATCATTCTTGATGCTGCGCATAATCCTCATGGAAGCATAGCTCTCGTCGAGACGATTGAATCTGAATTTATATTTGATGAGATCATTGGCGTTGTTGGAGTTATGGGCGATAAAGACGCCCGTGGGATTTTACTTAATTTTGAAAAGTTTATGGATTCCATTATTGTCACAAAGAACTCATCTCATCGAGCAATGGAAGTTTCAGATCTTGAGCTACTTGCAATCGAAATTTTTGGTGCTGATCGAGTCTATTCATCACCAGATCTCGAATCTGCGATAGAGAAAGCAGTCAAAGATTCAGTAAGACCGCTGAGCGATGAAACTCTTGGGATTGTGATTACTGGTTCAGTTGTGACCGTTGGCGAGGCACGCACATTTGTAAACAATAAGTTTGCGCAGAAAGAGCAGCAAGAAGAACCGGGAGAGCGATGAGAGTTCTAGGAAGCACAGTCCTTTCAATGGAGATTTTTGTTATGGGCTTTGCCATGTTGGTTGCTAAAGATATTCACGAGCCCGCAACCCTGATTTACGGCTTTCTCTTCATGGCCATGACCGTTCTAGCGATCGGGCTTTTGCGCAAGAAGTCTGGCTGGATCCTCGGCTCACTTCTGCAATTCGCATTGATGGCCTATAGCGTGGTGGTTCCCGCGATGTGGTTTGTGAACTTAATCTTCATGGGGCTATGGGTGGCAGCCATTGTCGTCGGCCGTAAGGGTGAGGCGGCTCGTGCTGCCTTACTGTCGCAGGGTCCTCCAAATCCCCAATAGACTGACGTGGTGAAAATCGAGCAGACCCTCATCCTTGTCAAGCCTGATGGCGTTTCCCGCAATCTTGTCGGAGAAATCATTCGTCGCATTGAAGGAAAAGGTTATGTGATCGCCGATCTAAAGATGATGCAGGCAGATCGCGCTCTACTCGAACGTCATTATGCAGAACACCAAGGTAAGCCATTCTTCGAGCCGCTCGTAGAGTTTATGCTCTCCGGTCCCATCGTTGCGATCATTGCTGAAGGTAATCGCGTAATCGAAGGATTCAGATCACTTGCAGGCGCGACAGATCCAACAGTTGCGGCTCCCGGAACTATTCGTGGAGATCTCGCACGCGATCAAGGAACTAAAGTTCAACAAAATCTTGTTCACGGATCTGATTCACTCGAATCAGCAGCTCGTGAGATAGCTATTTTCTTCGAAGGGAAATAAATGAGCGCCAAATCAACATTCATCGGTCGTGACATGGCGATCGATCTTGGTACAGCTAACACACTTGTCTATGTACGTGGACGTGGCAT
>JBILRA010000015.1:0-22452 GCA_044372915.1 Candidatus Planktophila sp. | reverse complement strand
CTGAGTGAGTGTAGTTCGTGGAATCAGCGGAGATCCGCGCACGTTGGTTGCGCTTTTTTGAGTCAGGTAACTCTCTCGGGTTAGATCACACAGTTGTCCCATCAGCATCGCTCATCGCTGACGATCCAAACCTGCTGCTGGTCAATGCCGGAATGGTTCCCTTCAAGCCATTTTTTCTCGGAGAAGTAACCCCGCCGTATGCGCGAGCAACATCAGTGCAGAAGTGTGTACGAACGTTAGATATCGATGAAGTAGGCAAGACAACTCGACATGCATCGTTTTTTCAAATGTGTGGAAATTTCTCATTCGGTGATTATTTCAAGGAAGGTGCTATCGCGCTGGCGTGGGAGTTATTGACCAAGCCAATTTCTAATGGTGGCTATGGTTTCCCTGAAGAGAAATTGTGGGTGACTGTCTATCTCGATGATGACGAGGCAGCAGATATTTGGCATAAGAAAATTGGCGTTCCGCTAGAACGCATTCAACGCCGCGACATGGCAGATAACTTCTGGTCGATGGGCGTACCTGGACCGTGTGGTCCTTGCTCTGAAATTTACTACGATCGCGGTCCTGCTTACGGAATCGATGGCGGTCCAATCGCAGATGAAAATCGTTACCTTGAAGTGTGGAATCTAGTCTTCATGCAGAACGAGCGTGGTGCAGGTGGCGGAAAAGATGGCTTCCCAATTTTAGGAGAACTCCCTGCAAAGAGTATTGATACGGGGTTAGGCCTAGAGCGTATGGCCGCACTGCTTCAAGGTGTTGAGAATATTTATGAGATCGATACGACCATGCAAATTCTTTCTCGCGCTTCGGAATTGTCAGGAGTGAAGTACGGCAAGAGTGAGAAGTCTGATATTTCACTTCGAGTAATTGCAGACCACGCCCGTACGGCAGCGATGTTGATCGGAGATGGTGTCACGCCTGGAAACGAGGGTCGTGGTTATGTGCTTCGTCGAATGATGCGGCGCACGATCAGAAATATGCGCCTTCTTGGAAGTAATGAGCCAAGCATGGCTCTTCTTACACAAGCTGCCATTGGAGCGATGGGTCCTCAGTATCCTGAACTCAATAGTGATGCGGCGAGAATTCTCGCAGTGAGCACCGCTGAAGAGGAAAGTTTCTTACAGACTCTTAAAAGTGGAACTGTCATCTTTGATACCGCCGCCTCTGTAGTAAAGAAATCACGATCTACTCTCATGAGTGGTGATGATGTCTTTAAACTTCACGACACTTACGGATTCCCTTTTGATCTCACACTCGAAATGGCTCGTGAAGTAGGCCTTGAAGTTGATGAGGCTGGTTTTACTCGATTGATGAAAGAGCAGCGTGATCGCGCTAAGGCAGATGCGCGCGAAAAGAAGAGTGGCCATACTGACCTGAGCGAGTATAAGAAGATCACAGATGATCATGGTCGTACAGAATTTGTTGGTTACACCAGTATTGAATCCGAGTCGAAGGTTCGAGCCATTCTTGTTGATGGTGTGACCAGATCAGAGGCATCTGAAGGATCTGATGTTGAAATTGTTCTTGATCGCACCCCTTTCTATGCAGAAGGCGGTGGGCAATTAGCCGATGGCGGAAGATTAACGTTGCATGATGGAACTGTGATTGAAGTTGATGATGTTCAGAGCCCAGTTCCTGGCTTATCAGTTCACCGTGGACGCGTGGTCAAGGGCTCAGTAGCAGTAGGTGCATCAGCGATCGCCTCGATTGATAGTGAACGCCGCAACGCAATTTCTCGCGCTCATACTGCAACCCATATGGTGCACAAAGCATTTCGAGAAGTGTTGGGGGAGACTGCAACGCAAGCGGGTTCAGAGAACTCACCTGGTCGTTTTCGTTTTGATTTCCCATCAACTGGCTCGCTTTCAGATGGAGTACTCAATGAAGTCGAGGCGCGGGTTAATGCTCTGCTCATTGACGATCTTGCGGTAACCGCAGAGGTAATGTCGCAAGCAGAGGCGAAGAAGATTGGCGCTATGGCGCTATTCGGTGAAAAGTATGGAGATAGCGTTCGAGTTGTGAGCGTAGGTGATTGGGCGCGTGAACTGTGCGGTGGTACTCACGTCAATCGTTCAGGACAACTGGGATTGGTAAAACTTCTCTCTGAATCATCAATCGGAGCTGGTGTGCGTCGCGTTGAAGCCCTCGTCGGAGCTGATGCTTATCAATTTTTAGCTCGTGAACACCTGCTTCTGAATTCACTTACTCAGATCATTAAAGGTGCGCGCGTAGAAGATCTACCTTCCCGCATCAATGATTTAGTTTCTAAGATGAAAGATATCGAGAAGGAATTGACAGTCTTGCGCACTGCCGCCGCACTCAAGAGTGCGGGATCGCTGATGGAACAAGCACAGGATATTGCGGGTGTCTCCTTTATCTCTGGATCACTCCCAGACGGTATTCCAGCCGATAGTTTGAGAGAGATCGCACTTGATCTGCGCGCGCGTACAGCTAAGAGCGTGGTTGCGATCACAAGCATTGTCGATGAAAAGGTTGTCTTAGTTGTCGCCACGAGTGATGGTGCCCGTGCGCAGAATGTTAATGCTGGTGCACTCGTGAAGGTTGCAAGTGCAGTACTCGGTGGTGGCGGCGGTGGAAAAGATGATTTCGCCCAAGGTGGTGGCGTAGACAAATCGAAGATTGTTGATGCCTTCAAAGCCATCGAACTAGCAATCGCGAGCAGCTAATGTCACGGCTGGGCCGCCGTCTTGCCTTTGATTACGGTGACGTGCGCATAGGTGTGGCGGTCTGTGATCTTGATGGAATTCTTTCAACTCCACTTGACCCACTTGATAGCAAGAATCCTGCTGTGATGTCAGAGATTGAGAAGATCTACAACGAATACGAGCCAGTACGAATCTACATCGGGCTTCCCCTTAACCTCTCTGGGGAACCATCTGAATCAACTGCGAAGGCGCTCCTTTTCGCCGAAAAAATTAAGGCCCGCTTTGCCTGTGAAGTGGAGATGGTTGATGAGCGACTTACAACTGTCTCCGCATCTGCTCTTCTCACTCAGGCTGGAGTGAGTGCAAAGAATCAGCGAAAATTAATTGATTCTGTTGCAGCAGTTGCAATTCTAGAGAGTGGGCTCGCTCGTGACCGTCGATAGAGCCGCGCTCACACGTGTTACAGCCGCACTGATAACAAGTGCGATTTTTATTGGGGCACTCTCTATCATTAAACGTGGGCCAGAGGCCGCCGCTGATTTCCCATGCGCTATTGACTCTCAGGCTAAGCAAATTTCTATCGACGTCGCTAGTGGTGAGAGTGGATCTGATATCGCTCTTGAATTATTTGAAAAAGGTGTAACACAATCTCAGGCAGCCTTCTTTCGTCTTGCTGTCGCTGATCCTCGGTCAGCCTCGATTGCACCCGGTATACATCTGATCGATGCTCGTTTATGCGCTCGTGATGCTCTTACTCAGTTACTCGACAATAAACGTATTGCGGGATTGATCGTGATTAAGGAAGGCGCATGGTTATCTGAAATCAAGAAGAGCTTTGAGAGCGCTGGCTACACCCGTAAAGAAATAAATCAGGCATTTTCTGTTGCAAAAATTCCTTCACCTTACTCATCTTTGGAAGGATTACTTTTCCCGGCACAATATAGTTTTGCCAAAGGAACACCCATTGAAGATGCGCTAGCAGCAATGATCGCTAGAGGTTTGCGTGAAACGAAGAGCGCCGGATTCGATTCATCAAAGGCCGGTTTTGATGCACAAGAGCTCCTTACTATTGCATCGATCATTCAGGCTGAAGGGACAGATGATGTCTTTGGTCAGGTTTCTCGAGTAATTTTCAATCGATTGAAGATCGGCATGCCATTGCAGATGGATTCCACCGTTCACTATATTGAAGAGAAACGGGGAGATATATTCCTGAGCACACAATCAACATTGGTGAACTCGCCGTTTAATACCTATCGCAGGACAGGTCTACCACCTTCACCGATCGGCAATCCAGGGCGTAACGCGCTGCTCGCCACTATCTCCCCTTCAGAGGGTACTTGGCTCTACTTTATTACTGTTGCTCCACGGGATACCCGTTTCACCGACTCATTTGAGCAGTTTAATAAATGGAAGTTGCTATACAAGGCTAATTTGCGTGACGGAAAGTTCGAGGAGTAGCCATGATTCGTGGAGCAGTGCTTGGTTCACCTATTTCTCACTCCCTTTCCCCAACGCTTCATAACAGAGCGTTTAACTTTCTCGGGATTGATGGAAGGTATGAGGCGATTGATGTGCCGAGTGGGAGTCTCTCTCGTTTCTTTGCAGAGCAAGCCGAGAACTTTGATTACCTCTCATTAACTATGCCTTTAAAGGAAGAAGCTTTTTCACTCGATATTGAGTTCGATTCACTCTCTACACGCATTGGTTCAGCAAACACTCTGTATCGCAGAGACGGTGTATGGCGAGGATGTTCAACAGATGGATCAGGTTTCATCGCAGCAGTACAAGGTGAGGGTCTGACATCATTTTCTCAGGCCCTGATTCTCGGAGCGGGAGGAACTGCGCGCGCGATTGCGGGGGCAGTTGATGGTGTGATTCCATCAATTTCGGTCCTCGGTCGAACCTCAACAAGACGTGATGCACTCTCACGATGTGTCGTGAATTCAACGTTCGATTATCTAGCTTGGAGTGATGACTGTGACCTCTCACCTTTTGATCTTGTTGTTAACACAACACCAGCAGGGGCGGCAGATCTTTTGGCCGAGCATCTCGATCCTGTAGTAACTGCTCTCTTGTTCGATGTTATTTATAAGCCATGGCCCACAGTTCTTGCAGAAAGATGGGCCGATCGATCTGGTCGAGTGATCAATGGCAAAGAGCTATTGCTTTGGCAAGGGTTGGATCAATTAGACCTTGTCCTCGATGAGCCGCTTGATCGCTCGAAACTAGCGCCTTTCTTGCGAGAGATTCTCGCTCGTCAATAGCCACAGAACCTCATGTGAGTTCCTTACACTCTATTTCCTAGCGCTACCCTGCTTGGATGCTCTTGCTCATCCTCCCTTCATTGATCTGGATGAGCGCCTCTGACCTGAGATCACATCGGATTCCAAATAGAGCGCTCATCGTTCTGACATGTATCTCACTTGGTGGCACCCTCATTAACGGACACGATTGGAGGTCTCACGTAACGGCATTTCTCGTCATTTTTGTTGTTGCAACATGTGGTTGGAAGTTCTTCGGTCTGGGAATGGGTGATGTTAAATTGCTTGGGGTCCTCTCTCTCCTTCTGATCCCAGTGAACTTATCTAGCTATCAGATCTTTACTCTCGCTTTCGCTTTCGCCGCGATCGTTCACGTTGCCATCTCTTCCAAGGGTCGATTTACATGCGATCAAGCCATACCTCTTGCTCCATCACTATCTCTAGCAACGGTGCTGGTTCATTTGATCTAAATAGGCGGGCATCTGCCCGCGTGATCTGCAAGAATAGGGGGATGCGTTGGCTTACAGCAGGGGAATCTCACGGGCAGGCCCTTTCGGCAATCCTTGAGGGCATTCCTGCACATGTAAAGATTGATTCAACTTTTTTGGATCTGCATCTCTCTCGTCGACGATTAGGTTTTGGTCGGGGAGCCCGACAGAATTTTGAAGCAGATAAAATCACAATTTTGGGTGGAGTTCGCTTAGGTCTGACTCAAGGCGGTCCGGTAAGTATTCAGGTGGGAAATTCTGAGTGGCCGAAGTGGGAAAAGGTGATGTCGGCAGATCCAGTTGATGACGCTGAGATTTCACATCTTGCGCGCAATGCACCCCTTACTCGCCCTCGCCCAGGACATGCTGATCTTGTAGGAATGCAGAAGTACGATTTTGATGATGCGCGACCAATTTTAGAGAGAGCAAGCGCGCGTGAGACGGCAGCACGAGTGGCACTCGGCGCCGTAGCTCGAGCATTTCTCGAGCAGAGTGTTGGTATAACAATTCTGAGCCACGTTCTCTCTATAGGTTCGGTCCGCGTACCCGAAGAGACGCCCTTGCCGCGTGAAGAGGAAATGTCACGTATCGATAGTGATCCCGTTCGTTGCAGCGACGCCGCGACAAGTGCGTTGATGATGAAAGAGATTGAAAGTGCGCATTCAGATGGAGATACGTTAGGCGGAGTTTGCGAGATTCTCGCCTTTAACTTGCCTCCAGGACTTGGTTCGCATGTGCATTGGGATCGTCGCCTTGATGCTCGAATCGCATCATCGATGATGGGAATTCAAGCGATTAAGGGAGTTGAGATCGGAGATGGCTTCACAACTGCTACTCGCCGCGGATCAGTTGCACATGATGAAATTGAGAAGAACTCTGAAGGCCGCGTAGTTCGCAGGAGCGATCGGGCAGGCGGTACCGAAGGCGGAATGTCCAACGGTGAGATTCTCCGCGTCAGTATCGCAATGAAACCAATCTCCACGGTTCCAAAAGCGCTCGATACCATCGACACAGCAACAGGTGAAGCGGCGAAGGCAATTAACCAACGTTCAGATGTTTGTGCGGTTCCCGCGGCTGGAATCGTGGGTGAGGCGATGTTAGCTCTTGTATTGGCTGAAGCAGTGCTCGAAAAGTTCGGTGGAGATAGCGTTCAGGAGACGAAACGCAATTTTGATTCCTACATCGCGCATCTTCGAATCAAGTAGCCATGCTTACAGCGATTCTTATCGGACCGCCAGGGTCGGGAAAATCAACGGTCGGCAAAGTACTTGGACAAAAATTGAAACTTACCTTTTCTGATACGGATGCTCTCGTCGAGACACAATGCGATAAGAGCATCTCAGAAATATTCGTTGAAGATGGTGAACCATTCTTTCGACAGATTGAACGCGAAGTCGTTCTAGATCAATTAGCCACGGGAGCGGGAGTCCTCTCACTTGGTGGAGGATCAGTTCTTGATCCATTGTCACATCAGGCACTCTCATCAACAGATGCACCGATTGTCTTTCTTGATGTTTCTCTCTCTAGCGCTTCCCCTCGCGTTGGATTTAACCGAGACCGCCCTCTTCTTCTAGGAAATCCACGGGCAAAGTGGCAAGAGTTAATGAATGTACGTCGCCCGATCTATGAAGGACTTGCCGACATCACGATCCTTACAGATGAGCTTTCACCTGCCCAGGTCTGCCAGAAAATAGTTGAGATACTCGATAGTCAAAAGGCGGCACAATGACTAGGTCAGTGATTACGGTAAAGGCAGAGCGAAGTTACGACGTCGTCATCGGATCAAGTTGGCAGGGAGAATTTCTTCCCTTGGCCTCGGATAGATCACGTTGTGCGGTCATTACAACTCAAACGTTGAGAGATGAAATAGGCAATCTCCAATCGGGTGATTGTGAATTTATCTATTGCGTTATTCCGGATGGTGAAGAAGGAAAGAGCCCCCAGGTTCTGCTTAATCTCTGGAATTGGATCGCCGCTGCTGGACTTACTCGAAGTGATCTTGTTGTCGGAATCGGCGGGGGAGCGGTAACCGATATTGTCGGCTTCGTCGCAGCAACTTATTTACGAGGAGTGGATTGGGTAGCAATTCCCACTTCAGTTGCGGGCGCTGTCGATGCGGCTATTGGTGGAAAAACGGGTGC
Organism: Candidatus Planktophila sp.; assembly: GCA_044372915.1. Classification (GTDB taxonomy): domain Bacteria; phylum Actinomycetota; class Actinomycetes; order Nanopelagicales; family Nanopelagicaceae; genus Planktophila. The sequence continues at coordinate 14,887 of JBILRA010000015.1, read as the reverse complement.
GAATTTAGATTATGGAAAGAATCTCATCGGCTCTTTCCATTCACCCGCCAAGGTAATTATCGATCTCGCCTGGTTTACAACGCTGAGTGATCGTGATTTTGCAGCAGGTCTTGCCGAAGTGGTGAAATGCGGTTTTATACGTGATCCAAAGATTCTGGATTCATTGAAGCATCAGACTCTAGCGAGCGTTCGTTCAAATGCAGCCCTTGTAGACGATCTGGTTACACGCGCGGTCACGGTCAAGGCGAGTGTGGTGGGGAGCGATTTTAAAGAAAACTTTGAGCGGGAAATTTTAAATTACGGTCACACCTTCGGCCATGCAGTTGAATCGCATTCTCGATATTCACTGCGCCATGGCGAGTGTGTCGCAATAGGTATGGCATTCATGGCTCATCTCCAATTCTCTCTCGGTCTGATCTCATCTGATATTCACGCGCTGCATTTTGAAATCCTTAGCGGGATTGGTCTTCCTACTCAGTATCAGGGTGGCGATTGGCTAGAGATGAAAGCGATCATGTCCCGCGACAAGAAGGCTCGTGGACATGCTCTGCGCTTTGTGACCATCACAGAGCTGGGAGTTACGGATCGTTTGACGGATGTGGCGCAGGATGTCCTTATCGCATCATATGAGAAGGTATGCCCATGAATGTTCTTGTGATTAATGGACCAAACCTGGCTCGCTTAGATATTCGAGACTCTTCAATCTATGGGGATCTTTCCTATCCGCAACTCGTTGAGTACATCAACGCAGCTGCAAAAGAAGTTGAGTTGAGCGTTGATGTCCGTCAGAGTGATGATGAAGCGACAATCATTGGGTGGTTACATGAGGCTGCTGATTCGGCGACTCCGGTAATCATTAATCCTGCTGCATTCACGCACTACTCGTACGCAATTCGGGATGCGGCAGCCATGCTCAAAGGTCCACTTATAGAGGTACACCTATCGAATCCGTTGAGCCGCGAAGAATTTCGTCACACATCAGTGATTTCAGGGGTAGCTACAGGGACAATCGGCGGATTCGGTCCACATTCGTATTCACTGGCCTTGATCGCCCTGAAGGATCTCATCGCTTAATTTTCATACGCTAAACTTAGAAATCTATAGCAGCGGACATCGGTCGGTTGCAATGAACTGGAGTGCGACTGTGGCAACAACTAATGATCTAAAAAACGGCATGACCCTAGATATCGAAGGCCAGCTCTGGACAGTCGTTGAGTTCCAACACGTGAAGCCGGGTAAAGGTCCTGCATTCGTGCGTACCAAGCTCAAGCAGGTAATGACTGGCAAAGTTGTCGATAAGACATTTAACGCAGGGGTGAAGGTTGAAATCGCGATTCTCGAAAAACGAGAGATGAACTTCCTCTACAAAGAGGGCGACGATTTTGTATTTATGGATAATAAGAATTTCGATCAAATGACAATCTCGGCGGCAACCGTCGGAGAGTCTTCGAATTACATGCTTGAAAATACTGAAGCAATCGTTGCGATCCACGAAGGCAATCCGCTCTATATCGAACTGCCTGCATCGGTTGAATTAACGGTTACCTATACAGAGCCAGGGCTACAAGGAGATAGATCATCAGGTGGCACAAAGCCAGCAACTGTTGAGACAGGCATTGAAGTTCAAGTTCCACTTTTTATTAAGCAGGACGAGAAGATTGTTGTTGATACTCGCGATGGTTCATATCAGGGCCGCGCTAACTAGTGTCAGCACGCAGTAAGGCGCGAAAGCAGACTCTAGACCTGCTCTATGAATCTGATATTCGCACTAGTGATCTTTTAGAGTTACTAGCGACGAGAGATGTCACTGAAGAGGGTGTAGATGCACGACCTATTCGTGAGTACACACGTGCACTCGTAGAAGGTATCCATCTTCACAAAAGAAAAATTGATGAATTGATCACCACGTATTCACAAGGGTGGGATATGGATCGCCTTGCCGCAGTTGATCGCAACATTCTCAGATTGGGTATTTTCGAGATCCTATGGGCTGATGATGTAGAGGATGCGATTGTGATCGATGAAGCGCTCAATCTCGCGCAATCACTAAGCACCGATGACTCTGCGGGATTCATTCATGGTGTACTTGGCCGTATCGTCTCTATCAAATCGAGTTTGGCTCTCTAGCGTTTTGTAAGCAAAATTTCCGAAGAACCTACCCATTCGTAGAAGTTAACCTCTTCGCTATCGATCACCCTTGAGAGTGCATCGATATCATCGCGACGCAGAGAAATGATTTCCCCAGCCCAGTCTCCGCGCCGATGAGCAATGCGCCTGATGTATTTAGTGAGTATCTCTTTTTCAGGGCTCGTCTCCAGGGCTTGCAGGGCTCTGAGATCGTAGATATGTCTATCTGCTGATTCAGGGCTATCACCTCGCCCAGAAGATGGGGCCATGAGGTGGGCCAACTCGACGCCAAAGACATCGGCAATTTCGATCACTTTTTTAAGGCTCATGGAGCGATCACCTCGTTCATAAGCGCCAAGGACTACGGCTCGGATGCGACCTCCGCTAAGTTTCTCGAAGGCGATTAGGGTGAGTCCTCTTTCGCGTCGAAGCTGGCGTATTCGTACTCTGATCTCATTACTATCACTATGGCTCACAAACGAAAGGGTAGGGGCGAGGACGGCGACCCGATCGGAGATATCCACAGCTTTCTGGCCACGGTGCTAGAATCGTGCGACATCCTTTAAGACCCGTCCTGTGAGGCGGGGAAGGAGATTTAAATGAATACAGTGCTGTCCGCGCAAGATATATCACGCGCACTTTCGCGCGTTGCCCACGAAATTTGTGAAGGCAACAACGGCGCAAAGACCATCACCTTGTTAGGTATTCCCACTCGTGGCGCTCATCTCGCCTTTCGCCTTGCCACTCTCATTGAATCGATAGAGGGTTCGCCGGTTCAGGTCGGCACCTTAGATACGACACTTTTTCGAGATGATCTCCGCTTGAAAGCACCGAGAGCCCTGATGCCAACACGGATACCTTCTCTGGGTATCGAAGGGCGCAATGTAGTCCTCGTTGACGATGTTTTATTCTCAGGACGAACTATCCGAGCTGCCCTAGATGCGCTGGGCGACATCGGAAGACCCTCGCGCGTACAGCTAGCAACACTTGTTGACCGCGGACATCGTGAACTTCCTATTAGAGCCGATTTCGTTGGAAAGAATATCCCCACATCGCTTTCCCAAAATGTAAAAGTTAATCTGATTGAAATTGATGGAATGGATGAAGTCACGATCTCAGAGAAGGTGTTAGCATGAAGCACCTTCTCTCGATAGCAGATATTTCTCGACTTGATGCAATTAAGATTTTAGATACAGCCGAAGAGTTGGCAAAAGTAAGTGACACGCCAATGAAAAAACTGCCAACTCTGCGTGGTCGAACAATTGTGAACCTTTTCGCAGAAGATTCAACTAGAACCCGTATCTCTTTTGAAGCGGCAGCAAAGAGACTCTCTGCCGATGTGATTAACTTTTCATCAAAGGGTTCAAGTTTAAGTAAGGGTGAATCACTCAAAGATACAGCGCAGACCCTGCAAGCGATGGGTGCCGATGCCGTCATCATTCGCCATGGGGCATCCGGTGCGCCTGCACGATTAGCTGATTGTCAGTGGATGTCAGGTGCTGTTATCAATGCAGGAGATGGAACGCACGAACATCCGAGTCAGGCATTGTTGGATGCGTTCACTATTCGCAGGCACTTGGGTCAGGGGAGAGAAGATCTCACCGGATTAAGAGTCGGAATAGTTGGCGATGTTCTTCACTCGCGGGTTGCTCGTTCAAATGTGCTTCTTCTCACAAAACTAGGAGCACATGTCACTCTTATCGCACCACCAACGCTGCTTCCAGTTGGTGTCGAAAGTTGGCCAGTAAGTGTTTCCTATGATTTTGATTCTGTATTGGAATCCTTAGATGTAGTTATGATGCTGCGAGTTCAATTAGAGAGAATGCAAGAACTCTTCTTCCCAAATGCACGAGAATATTCGCGCTACTTTGGACTCAACAGTGCCCGACTACGAACCCTGCACTCCGATGCAATTGTTATGCACCCAGGCCCGATGAACCGAGGCCTGGAGATCACCGCTGATAGTGCAGATAGTGCAAGATCTGTGATTCTTGAGCAGGTAAGTAATGGCGTGAGTGTACGAATGGCAATTCTCTATCTCTTGCTAGCAGGCGATACTTCGATTGAGGCGGGAAACTAAATGGCTCACCTATCAGAAAACATTCTTGTCAAAGGCGGAATCGTTGCCGACGGATCTGTTAAGGACATCCTGATAACAGATGGAGTCATTCATTCAGTCGCCGATTCCCTGAGCGCCGATTCCCTGAGCGCCGATTTATTGGGCGCCGGTGACGCACGAGTTGTTAGCGCTGAAGGCCATATCGTTCTCTCCGGACTTGTTGACTTGCATACTCATTTGCGAGAGCCCGGACGTGAAGATTCCGAGACTGTTCTTTCGGGTTCAGAAGCTGGGGTCAAGGGCGGATACGTCGCTCTCTCTGCAATGGCCAATACATCGCCTGTGGCTGATACAGCCGGAGTTGTTGAGCAGGTCTATCGTCTTGGAAAAGAGGCTGGCCTACTTGATGTCTTTCCAATCGGAGCAGTCACACAAGGGATTGAAGGAAAAGTTTTAGCAGAGATCGGTGCGATGGCTGATTCCGTTGCGCGCGTTAGAGTCTTTAGCGATGATGGAAATTGCGTGAGTGATCCGTTGGTGATGAGGCGGGCTCTTGAGTATGTAAAGAAGTTCAATGGCGTTATCGCCCAGCATGCACAAGAACCTGCACTAACAGTTGGATCTCAGATGAATGAAGGAATTGTGAGCGCAACCCTCGGCCTTAAGGGATGGCCAGCGGTGGCCGAAGAGGCGATTATTGCTAGAGATGTTTTACTGGCCGAGCACGTTGGAGCGCGGCTTCACATTTGTCATCTCACCACGGCCGGCGGTGTTGAGATCATTCGTTGGGCAAAAGCGCGGGGGATTGATGTCACCGCCGAAGTAACTCCCCACCATCTTCTTCTCACCGATGAGTTAGCAAGAAGTTATGATCCAATTTTCAAAGTGAACCCACCTCTTCGGACAGAGCGCGATGTCATGGCACTTCGTGAGGGACTTGCAGATGGCACCATAGATATTGTTGCAACTGATCACGCACCTCATCCTGGAGAAAGTAAAGAGTGTGAGTGGCAAGAAGCTGCCTTTGGCATGCTTGGTTTAGAGCACGCCTTATCGATCGTTGCCCAGACCATGGTTGAGACAGGGTTGCTCGATTGGTCAGGAGTGCAGGATCGTATGAGCACAGCACCAGCCAAGATCGCAGGATATGGCGAACACGGTCGCGAGTTAGCAGTCGGTGCACCTGCCCATCTGACTGTGATCAATCCGAAGGCGCCTTACCGCGTGGATCGCGACAGCCTTGCCTCTAAATCACGGAATACTCCCTTTCATGGAATGGAGTTCACCGCTCAAGTTGTCGCAACGCTCTTCCATGGTCGAATTGTCTTTGGCAAGGATAGATTCCAATGAGTAAAGCCTTTCTTGTTTTAGATGATGGTCGGATCTTTGAAGGACTCAGCTGGGGCGCTATTGGCAAAACATTTGGTGAGGCCGTCTTTCAAACAGGAATGACTGGCTATCAAGAAACGTTGACTGATCCCTCTTACCATCAACAAGTTGTGGTGATGACTGCTCCACATATCGGCAACACGGGAATGAACGCTGCAGATAATGAGAGTACGAAAATTTGGGTAGCAGGTTTTGTTGTTCGTAATCCATCACCGATTACTAGTAACTGGCGAAGCGAAAAATCACTCGATGAAGTGATGCGGGAACAGGAGATAGTAGGAATTTCGGGCATCGATACACGAGCCCTTACTCGCCATCTGCGTGATCGCGGAGCGATGCGTGTGGGAATCTTCTCCGACCTAGACCTTTCTCGGGAAGAGATGGTGATTGAGGTTCGCAAAAGTAAGCAAATGTCCGGCTCCTTCTTAAGTGCAGATGTTTCAACACCAAAGAGCTACGTTGTGCCTGCCACCACCACGAAGAAATTTACTGTTGTTGCGTTAGATCTTGGCATTAAATCTGCTACACCCAAGGCAATGTCGTTGCGAGGAATTGAAACTCACGTTCTTCCATACAATGCCACTTACGAAGAGATCACCTCACTCAACCCTGATGGTGTCTTCCTTTCGAATGGACCTGGTGATCCATCGACCATGACTGAAACAGTTAATCTTGTCAGGGAGTTACTAACAGAAGAAATCCCTATCTTTGGAATCTGTTTTGGTCACCAGATCCTCGGTCGTGCTCTTGGATTCGAGACATATAAACTGCAATTCGGTCACCGTGGTATTAATCAACCAGTAATTGATAAGCGAAGCGGAAAAGTAGAGATCACTTCGCACAATCATGGCTTCGCTATCGAAGCTCCCGTAGATACTCAGTTCACGACCGTCTTTGGTCCTGGTCAAGTGACGCATGTGTGTCTTAACGATGGTGTAGTTGAAGGTCTTGAACTTTTAGATCGAGGAGCCTTTAGCGTTCAGTACCACCCTGAAGCTGCCGCTGGTCCGCACGATGCTGCCTATCTCTTTGATGATTTTGTCTCTCTCATGGAAAAATATCCGCGGAAGGTGAGTGTCCACTAATGCCTCGTGACACCTCGATCCAAAGCGTTCTTGTGATCGGTTCTGGACCGATCGTTATTGGCCAAGCATGTGAATTCGATTACTCAGGTACGCAGGCCTGTCGCGTACTCAAGGCTGAAGGAATTCGCGTCATTCTTGTTAATTCAAATCCAGCAACGATCATGACAGATCCGGAGTTTGCAGACGCCACATATATCGAACCTATTTCTCCAGAGTTTATTGAAAAAATTATTGCAAAGGAGCGCCCTGACGCAGTCCTGGCAACTCTTGGCGGGCAAACTGCCCTCAACGCCGCAATTGGTTTATATCAAGCGGGAACTCTTGCTCGTTATGGAGTGAAGTTAATCGGTGCTGATGTTGATGCTATCGAGCGAGGCGAGAACCGCGAGATTTTTAGAACAATCGTTGAGAAAATTGGGGGAGAGTCTGCCAAATCCGTTATCTGTCACACGATGGATGAAATTCTCGAAGGTGTAAAGATCCTCGGATATCCAGTCGTTGTAAGGCCATCATTTACTATGGGCGGCCTTGGTTCAGGTATTGCCTTTGATGAACCATCCCTTCATCAGATAGCAGGTGCTGGACTTCGCCATAGCCCTACATCAGAGGTACTTCTTGAAGAATCCATTATTGGGTGGAAGGAGTACGAGTTAGAGGTAATGCGTGATTCGACAGATAATGTGGTCATCGTTTGTTCGATCGAAAACATCGATCCGATGGGTGTACATACTGGAGACTCAATCACCGTAGCCCCTGCCCTTACTCTTACCGATGTTGAGTACCAGAAGCTTCGTGATCTTTCGATCGAGATCATTAGAGAAGTGGGTGTTGCAACAGGTGGTTGCAATATTCAATTTGCTGTCAATCCAGATAACGGTCGCATTATTGTCATCGAGATGAACCCACGTGTTTCTCGTTCCAGCGCTTTGGCATCTAAGGCCACCGGTTTTCCAATCGCCAAGATTGCGACCAAGTTAGCGATTGGTTACACACTTGATGAGATCGAGAATGACATCACCAAAGTCACCCCCGCATCCTTTGAACCCACGCTCGACTATGTTGTAGTGAAAGCGCCCCGTTTTGCCTTCGAAAAGTTTGCAGATGCAGATCCAAGACTCACGACGACGATGAAGAGCGTTGGTGAGGCTATGGCGATCGGCAGGTCGTTCCCAGAAGCTTTGATGAAAGCGCTTCGTTCATTAGAACGCAAAGAATCGATCTTTACATTCCCACGAGAGATATCTGAGCAGAAGATATCAAGCCTTCTTAATCAAATCAGTACTCCGACTGAGTATCGTCTCCAACAGGTACAACAGGTTCTGTGGGCTGGCATCAGCATTGACGAGGTCTTTGAAAAGACAAAGATTGATCGATGGTTCCTCACCCAGATTGAATTGATCAATAACGCCGCACGTGAGATTTCCCAACCTGGTGAGATGACAGCGTCTCTCATGCGAAATGCGAAGCAATGGGGCTTTTCAGATTCTCAGATCGCACTTCTTCGCGATTCAAGCGAGGAGGAGGTGAGAAAGAGTCGGACACATTTAGGTGTGCGTCCTGTCTACAAAACGGTAGATACATGTGCTGCTGAATTCGAAGCCTTTACTCCTTATTACTACTCAAGTTATGAGGAAGAGACTGAGGTGAAGTCACGCACCAAGCCTGCTGTGATCATCCTAGGAAGTGGTCCTAATCGCATTGGTCAAGGAATTGAGTTTGATTACTCGTGTGTGCACGCTTCCTTTACTTTGCGCGAAGCTGGCTATGAAACGATCATGATTAACTGTAATCCCGAAACAGTTTCTACCGATTACGATACAAGCGATCGACTTTATTTTGAACCTCTCACTCTTGAGGATGTTCTTGAAATTGTTCATGCTGAAACTCTTGCTGGCCCAGTGCTTGGCGTGATCACACAGCTAGGTGGTCAGACGCCACTAGGTTTGGCTGCTGGATTGAAAGCCGCAGGAGTAACAATTCTGGGAACCAGTCCTGACGCTATTAACTTGGCAGAAGAACGTGGCGCATTTGGTGATGTTCTGGCGAAAATTGGACTCACTGCACCTGAATTTGGAATGGCATCATCACAGATGCAAGCGATAGAGATCGCCGCAAAGATTGGATACCCCGTTCTTGTGCGACCATCCTTTGTTCTGGGAGGTCGAGGAATGGAGATCGTCTATGACGATGCTGCGCTTTCATCCTTTATCTCCAGAGCAACAGATATCACTCCTGATCGACCAGTTCTCGTTGATCGATTCCTCGATAGCGCGATCGAGATCGATGTTGACGCTCTCTATGATGGCATTGAACTCTTCCTTGGTGGAGTAATGGAGCATATTGAAGAAGCTGGGATTCACTCGGGTGATAGCGCGTGCGTTTTACCAGCGATGACGATTTCGCGTCATCAGCTTCAAGAAATTCGTGAAGCCACTCTTAAAATCGCAGAAGGAGTCGGTGTAAGGGGGCTCATCAATATTCAATTCGCTATTGCATCAGATCAACTCTACGTTCTTGAAGCAAACCCACGCGCCTCGCGCACAGTTCCGTTTGTATCAAAGGCCACTGGAGTTCCATTAGCTAAGGCGGCGGCGCGTATCTCAGTGGGTTCAACTATTGCGCAATTACGAGAAGATGGAATGCTCCCACAAGCTGGTGATGGGCTAGCAAAGGGAATTTCAGTGAAAGAGGCGGTCCTTCCTTGGAATCGCTTTAGACGATCTGATGGGCGTGGAGTTGATGCAGTGCTTGGACCTGAAATGCGATCCACTGGTGAAGTCATGGGAATCTCATCAACGTTCGGTGCAAGTTATGCCAAGAGTCAGATCAGCGCCTTTGGAGCCTTACCAAAAGCGGGCTCAGTCTTTATCTCTCTCGCTGATAAGGATAAAGAATCTGGAATTCGAGCAGCGTCGACGCTCTCGTCGCTTGGCTTCCGACTGTTTGCAACCACGGGAACATTAGATTTCTTGCAATCTCATGGCGTAACAACAGCTCGCGTACGTAAAGCATCCGAAGGTGTTGGTCCATTCGGTGAGAGGACCATCGTGGATCTTCTTAACGCTGGTGAAATTGATCTCGTTATCAATACACCTGTTGGGCGTGGAACTCGTGCCGATGGCTGGGCCATTCGTACTGCAGCGGTGCAACGCTCAATTCCTTGTATAACAACTACCGCCGGCTTTAACGCTGCTGTTGAGGGAATTAAAGTTTTGCAATCTGGAGTTCTCGATGTACGTCCAATTCAGGATTGGTTGAAAGACGCATGAGTACTATAAATAAGAGCGCAACGCAGATCACTACAACTATCTTGAGTAATAAACGCGTGGGTGCTTATCATCAGATTCTTCTTGCTATTGGAGATCTGGCCGCTCTTTGTCGGCCCGGCAACTTCGTTGCGATTGCAGTCGGCGGAGATTCTTCGAAGATGATCTTGCGTCGCGCCTTTGCTATCTCTCGAATCACGCACGGTAACGCCTCAGGGGGAGCGATGGAGTTGATCGTTGCACCGCATGGCTCTGGATCACGCTGGCTATGTGCCCAGCCTGAAGGTAGCGAGATCGACATTGTTGCTCCTCTTGGAAAAGCTTTTGGAATTCCGACATCTCCAGTCAACGCTCTGCTCGTTGGAGGTGGGTACGGTTCTGCGCCACTCTTTGGTTTAGCCGAAGTTCTTAAGTCACGTGGATGCCGAGTAGATATGCTCCTTGGAGCAAGCACTGGTTCAAAGATCTACGCGCCTTTGGAAGGTAAGCGAAGTGCGTCAACCCTCAAGATTTATACAGAAGATGGATCTATGGGCGAGCATGGACGAGTAACTGCTCCGATTTCATCTCTTATCGCATCTGGCGGCGTCGATGTTATTTACTCGTGTGGGCCGATGTCCATGTTGCGCGCGATCTCTGACCTCACATCTGGTACAGATGTAGTGCATCAATGCGCTGTCGAAGAATCAATGGCGTGTGGAATCGGAATTTGCATGACCTGCGTTCTACCGGTGAAGGATGAATCGGGTTCAATCTCGATGTTGCGTTCGTGTATCGATGGCCCCGTGATGGATGCCAGTACCGTCGCTTGGGAGTTAGTTGGAAAAACACCTCCGGCGGTGAATTCGTGATGAGCTCAGCACAAACATTTGATTACACCACCTCTCTTGCAGGAGCCCATTTCTCAACTCCAATATTTACAGCAAGCGGCTGCGCCAGTTCGGGAAAAGAGCTTGCTCAATTTTTTGATCTCACACAAGTGGGCGCAATTGTCACAAAGTCTGTAATGAATAAGCCTCGACATGGTCGCCCCACTCCTCGCATGGCTGAAACCCCATCAGGCATGCTCAATTCCATTGGACTTCAAGGCCCTGGGATCGATTATTTCTTAGCAAATGATGTCCCGTGGCTTCTGGAAAGAGGTGCCCGCGTTGTCGTCTCAATCGCAGGCGAGACAATTGATGAGTACGCAGTGTTGGCACGGAAAGTACGTGCCGTTTCAGGCATTAGCGCGATAGAGGTCAATATCTCTTGCCCTAATGTTGAAAATCGAGGAATGGTCTTCGCATGTGAAAGTGATACTGCAGCACGAGCTATCGACGGTGTGCGAAAGATAATCGGTGGAGAGATCCCGATCATTGCAAAACTCACTCCTGATGTCACTGACATTACGGCGATCGCATCATCAGTTGTTAACGCTGGTGCTGATGCACTCGCTCTTATTAATACCGTCTTAGGTATGGTCATAAATCTGGACACGATGAGACCCCATCTAGGGGGAAAAACTGGTGGGCTTTCAGGACCAGCGATTAGACCAGTAGCAGTTCGCGCAATTTACCAAGTGCATAGCGCCATGCCACATGTGCCAATTCTCGGCATGGGTGGCGTTGCCTCAGGTCGCGATGCTCTTGAACTTGTCCTTGCTGGTGCTTCTGGAATTTCAATTGGTACGGCCAGTTTCGGCGATCCGATGGCCTTGCCTCGAGTGCAACGCGAGTTGCAATCACTTCTCATCGCACGAGGATTTACCTCGTTCAAGGATGCTATTGGCTACGCCCATCGATCAGAGACAGGCGGTGCGCAGTGACATCTCCAATAATTCTTGCGGTAGACACTCCTGATCTCGATATCGCGCGTCGTTGGATTGATGCTACTCGTGCGAGTATCGAGGTCTACAAGCTAGGTCTTGAATTCTTCTTAAGTCATGGCATCGATGGGATTGCATCGATCCAAAACGAGACCGGGGCATCGATCTTTCTAGATCTTAAACTGCACGACATTCCAAATACAGTTTCGAAGTCAGCAGCAGTCGTTGAAAGACTGCACCCGCGGTTTTTAACGGTACACGCCAGTGGTGGAAGGACTATGGTCTCAGCTGCTGTGGGTGCGGTGACTACAACATCAATTACTGCGGTCACTATTTTGACATCACTGAGCGAGAATGATTTAACAGAGATTGGATTTAAAGGCTCAGCCCTCACGACAGCGCAGTCACTGGCGCAGGTTGCAGCAGATGCGGGAGCAACCTCAATCGTCTGCTCACCACATGAAATTTCTGGAATTCGATCAGTCGTTGGTGATGCGATCGAGATCATTACTCCTGGAGTACGCCCAGCAGATGAGACAGGTAGCGATGATCAGATGAGAACGATGACACCTGCGCAAGCAATTGCTTTAGGAGCTAACTTTCTTGTCATCGGTCGCCCGATCACCTCGCGCTGGAGCCAAGGATCGCAAGCGATGGCTGATCGAGCGGCGGAGATCGTTGAATCAATTCACAAGTGATGGAGCGATTGGATAGATTAAGCATATGAAGCGTCCTCCAGTTCTTACTGCACAACAGAGAAGCGCTGCGCTCGAAAAGGCGCGGGCGTCGAGGGCTAGAAGAGCAGATGTTAAGTCAGAGGTCCGTAAGGGCAACCTATCTATAGAAGATATCTTCACTCTCACCCAATCTGATGAAGCGATAGCAAAGATGCGAGTGGCTGAACTTCTTGAGTCATATGCCGGCGTAGGAAAAGTGCGCGCTATCGCAACCTTGGATAGACTTGGAATTTCTAGAACACGACGTTTACAAGGCCTTGGTACCCATCAACGTCACGCACTCATTAAGGAGTTTTCGATTCCACGTAACGATGCTCATGATGGAACGCTCATTGTTCTCTCTGGTCCTGGGGGAGTGGGTAAGAGCACGGTCTCTCGAGAAATTCGAAAGAGTAACGATTTTTGGGTGAGCGTATCTGCTACCACGAGAAAACCTCGTGATAAAGAAGTGCATGGAATCGATTACATTTTCCTGAGCGATGAAGAGTTTGATCGTGGAATTGGTAATGGTTATTTTCTGGAGTGGGCACACTTTGCTGGGGCTCGTTACGGAACGCCACGACAGCCTGTATTAGATGCTCTTCACGACGGTAAAGATGTGCTTCTTGAGATTGAAATTGAAGGAGCAAAGCAGGTCAAGAAAAATTGGAGTGATGCAATCCTTGTCTTCCTTAATCCTCCGACATGGGAAGAACTGGTCTCACGACTAGAGGGTCGTGCCACAGACACCCCAGAACGTCGCGCAGAGAGACTTGCTCTTGCTCAAGATGAGATGGCCCAGGCACCTCTTTTCGATCAAATCCTCGTGAATGACGAGGTCGATAAGGTGGTCGAGAGCCTGATAAGATTGGCTCATTCGCAGCGTTCATAACCTGAAGGCATGCACTCATCATCTTGTAGGAGGCAGTAATGGACGGAATCACAAATCCACCAATCGATGAACTTCTCGATAAGAGCGGATCGAAGTACAGTCTCGTTCTTTACGCAGCTAAGCGCGCACGTCAGATCAACGCTTATTACTCTCAACTAGGTGAAGGCCTGCTCGAGTATGTGGGTCCACTAGTTGAAACCCATGTTCATGAAAAACCGCTTTCGATTGCACTTCGTGAAATCAACGAAGGTCTCCTCACAATCGAAAATCTTGACCCAGCCGTTAAGTAATTCTTCTAACGAGTAGAACGTGTCCACACGCGAAGTAGTTCTTGGCGTTGGTGGTGGCATAGCGGCATATAAATCATGTGACCTGCTTCGCCGTCTTCAAGATGCTGGTTTCGGTGTCACCGTTATCCCAACGCCTGCCAGCCTTCACTTCGTTGGCAAGGCCACGTGGGAAGCGCTCTCAGGTAGACCTGTCACCACGACAGTGTGGGAACGCGTTGATGAAGTTCGCCATGTTCATCTTGCCAAGGAGAGCAACTTTAACCTTATCGCGCCAGCCACTGCAGATTTGATTGCGAGAATCGCGCACGGTCGTGCCGATGATCTGCTTACAAATACCGTTCTCGCAAGCAACTCACCGACGCTGATTGTTCCTGCGATGCATCCTCAGATGTGGGCTAATCCTGCAACAGTTGCAAATGTCGCGCTCCTTCGAAGTCGAGGCTTTATCGTGATGGAGCCAGATCACGGAAGATTGACAGGAAAGGATGCTGGGGTAGGACGCTTTCCTGACACTGCTCGAATTCTGGAAACCTTTGCGCTCATCACAGATCCAGTTCAAGATTTAAAGGATGTAAAAGTTTTGGTCACCGCCGGCGGTACACGCGAGATGATCGACCCCATTCGATTTATCGGTAATCAATCTTCAGGTCGACAAGGGTACGCATTGGCACAGGCAGCGCTAAGACGTGGCGCAGAAGTGACGCTCATTCTTGCCAATAGCGCTCTGCCAGATCTAGTGGGTGCTACAACGATCAGAGTTCAGTCAGCCGATGAGATGTTCACACAAGTAAGTGATCGCTTTGATTCTTGTGATCTCATAGCAATGAGTGCTGCAGTTGCAGATGCGAAACCATCGCACTTTAGCTCCGAAAAAATTAAGAAGGGATCGTTATCATCAATTGATCTCGCTCCGAATAAGGATATTATTGCAACTGTTGGCGAGAGAAAAACCAGTCAAGTCATTGTCGCATTCGCTGCTGAAACGTCTCTCGACATAGAGGAAGGCGAAAGGAAGCTTCGCGCCAAAGGTGCTGACATTCTCTTTCTTAATGATGTTGCTGGCAGTGAAATTTTTGGTTCAGAACAGACCCAGGGAGTGATCTTGACCTCACTCGGTGCAGATTCCATCTCTCGAGAGGTTGTAGAACGGGTATCGAAGGACACGCTTGCCGATCTTCTTCTAGATCAGGCCTTAAGTAAGTTAGGTTAGGACAATGTCAAAACGCCTCTTCACATCAGAATCAGTAACCGAAGGC
>JBILRA010000064.1:0-6204 GCA_044372915.1 Candidatus Planktophila sp. | reverse complement strand
AACAGGCAACATGACTCTCTTCGCCGAATGGATTCCAACGTGTGCAACAAATACGAACTACGCAAATAGCCAGCAGATCACAACCTTCAACGCTGTAGATACCTGTGCGTGGACAGTTCCTGTCGGGCAGACAGAAATTGATTTCATGATTGTCGGTGGCGGCGGTGGTGGTGGTGGAAATGCTGGTACTGGTGGTTCGGGTGGTGGAACAAACATTCAACTCAATATCCCTGTCAGATCAGGGCAGGTTGTTGTAAAGACAATCGGAGCCGGTGGAACCGGTGGAGTAAATACAAATAACGGAACAGCCGGCGCTGCAACGACGCTAACAATTGATAAGACCGTCTATACCGCAGGAGGTGGAGGCGGGGGAATTACTTACGGAAGCTCAACCAAGCCATCGCTATGTTCAACAACGACAAGTGCGCCTGCGGTTGGAGTCGGTGGAGGAACTGGTGGCGTTGGTGGAAGAGGCGGCTGGAGCAGCGCAGTTCAAAATTCAAACGCTTGTAATGGTGTTGCCGGCGTAACTTCAAATATGGCCGGAAGCACCACAACATATGGTGCTGGTGGCGGTGGTGGTGTCTGGGGTACTGGAATTGCAGGCACTGGTGGAACAAGCGAAGCTGGTACTGGTGGACTCAATGGTGCAAATGGCGTGGCCGCTTTGGCAAACCGCGGCGGCGGTGGTGGTGGTGCAGGTGCAGGAGCAACTGGCGGAAACGGTGGATCAGGCTTTCTCGTCATCACCTTTGATCTTTTATCAGCAGTAACTTTTGATACAAACACGGCAGTATCCGGTGCGCCATCTGCTAGTACTCTCACACAATCAACACTTGGTGAAACACTCACTGCTCCAACTCAAGGAACGTTATCTAAACCAGGATTCACATTTGCTGGCTGGAATACGGCAGCAGATGGCACCGGTACAGAGATTGCACCAGGAGCTCAATTTGTTCCTCAAGGACCTCTACGTTTATTTGCAGAGTGGAATTACCTTGTTACATATGATGGAAATGGATTTACATCAGCAACGAACACTCTCGCCGATTCCGTCACCGTTACATCTTCGATCTCAACCATCAACCTCGATTCGGGTACAGCGCTCGCGCGCACTGGATATCGATTAACCGGGTGGAACACCCTCGCTAACGGATCTGGAATTAATTACGCACTTGGTGCAACAAATTGGAAATCTGCTACTGGCGACATAACGCTCTACGCACAGTGGAGCGCAACTATTTCATTTAGCTTAAACGGTGCTGATACTGGAACTGCACCTTCGGCAGTCAATACAACCGGAACCGGCAATGGAACATTTAATTTACCTAGCCCCACCAATGTGAAGAAAGCGGGGCTAACTTTCTATGGCTGGAATACCGCATCAAATGGCAGCGGTACTTCATACGCGGCAGGTGCTTCTTATACGACTACCGGAACTGCCACTTTGCACGCTCAATTCAATGCGGTTCTGACCTACCTGGCAAATGGGGCCAGTTCTGGCTCTGCACCTTCTCAAGTGGTTAGTCCTGCAGGTGCCAACGGAAACGGTTGCAAGGTTGAAACCGGATACACGCACTGTCGCACCTATAGATTCCCAACTCCGAAGTTGCCGCTTAGGGCTGATGCGTTAAATCTTGAAGCGATTCCAAGTTATATCAATGGGAATTCTTGGTATGACAATTCAATGTCTGGAATTGTCGCAACGGCAAACAATTCGCCTACGTATGATTCTGTTGAAAGAGCATGGACTCTCAATGGGACCAATCAGTTCTTTAACTTAGGAAATGTTCTTAACTACACATCCGGGGCATTTACTTTAGAAGTTACTTTCAAGCCTAATTCTGTGACGGGAACACGAGCGCTTGTTTCTCGCTATAACTCAGGAGTGGCCGGTAACTACTTCATGCTAATGGATGGCAATAAAGTCAAATACTCCTTTGAAGCATCTCCCTACGTGGTCGCGGGTCCAACTTCACTTTCTACTGGAAACACATACACGGCCACTCAAGTATTTAATGGATCTTCTTTAGCGACTTATTTGAATGGCGTTTCTAACGGTGGAACCACAACTTTTGGAACATCTTATGGGAGTAATGTAAACCTACTCATTGGAGCGGTGTATAACAACAGCTCTCCGACAAACTTCTTCAACGGAAAGATTTACTCAGTTCGCATTTATAACCGAGCACTGACAGCAGCAGAAATTGCATCAAACTACGATGCAATAGCAAATCCTGCTCCTACAAACTTTGATCAAACATTTGTAGTTCCTGACAACATTCCGGCTGGTGACAAGATTCTTGTCGAGGCTTGGGGCGCAGGTGGTGGCGGTGTTTACCACGCAGGGTGGTCTACCAATGGTGCAGGTGGCGCGGGTGGTTATGCCAAGTCAACAATCACAACTACCGGAAGCCCTGAAACCTTTACCGTTGTTGTTGGCCAAAGCGGTGAAGCCTTCGACTTAACACCTCAGTACGGCGGCGGTGGTGCAGGAGGACTTTCGCCTAACCCATATAAGGGAAGTTCTGGCGGAGGTATGTCTGCAATCTTCTCTGGCTCTGATACTTCCACGCCTTTAATAATTGTCGGCGGCGGTGGTGGATCTTCACCAGGTAGTGCTTCTTCAGATGGTGGTGGCGGTGGTGGATCCATCGGCGCAGGTACGGGTGCAACTTTTACAAATCGAACTGGTCGCGGCGGAACTTTGATTGCGGGCGGTGCGGCAGCGACTGCAACCACCCTATGTTCAATCGCACCAACTGCTGGAAGTTCCCAACAAGGTGGAAGAGGCGCTGGGCATCCATCCACTGCAAATGAAGGCGGCGGCGGCGGCGGTGGTGGTCTCTTCGGCGGCGGTGGAGGTCACTGCGATGCGAGCCTATCCAACGGTGGTGGCGGTGGTGGTTCCGGTTACATCAACGACACACGCGTTACAAATATTGCAGCTGTGGTTGGTGCGACAGGAATAGTTACACCTGCAACAGCACCAGGCGGATTGAACTCAATCAACTATTCATATCCACTCGGTAACGGTGGAGATGCAACCATCGGTGTTGGCTTTGGCGGAAATGGAAACGCAACAAACTTCTACACCGCTAAAGGTGGAGATGGAATGGTGGTCATCCACTGGAACGATCCGTCGGATTCTTGGATTGCATCTCCAAATGTAAATAGCATGGAAAAGCCAGGCTTCCGATTTACTGGCTGGAATACCAAGGCTGATGGAACCGGAACACATTACGACACTGGAACAGCGTTAGAGCGTACAAATACAACGTTGTACGCAGAGTGGTCATATCGAATTCAGTACGATGGAAATACAAATACTTCTGGAATTCCACCAGCTGATCAGATAGCAACTTCAGGGTCACCAGTCACGACAATTGCAGACAACCCAAACACTTTGGCGAAGACTGGTTACTACTGGGATGGTTGGAATAACCAATCCAATGGCAAGGGTACGAATTACAGTGCCAATTCAGATCTTTTAGGTTTACCGCAGCCATATATGCGCTATGTCGCTGGCGATTACAACGCATCAACAAAGGTTTGGGTCGACTCTTCAGGAAATGGAAGAAACGCCACTTCCGTTCGCGGAACTCCGACGAAAACAACTTCAGGAGCAGTCAACGGATTTGATAAGAACTTTACAACGATCCGTGGCACAACTTCATCAGGAATCACACTTCCTAATCCGAAACTCAATGAATACACCTTATGTTTTGTTGCGCGCTATGCCGGCGCAACGCGAGCAAGAATTTTTGAAGCACTCTCCGAGAACTGGGTATCAGGCTTTCTTGAAGGCGATAACTCAGGGGTAGCGCATCACAATGCCTGGATAACATCGTCAACTGGCACCAAAGGTGACATTAATTGGAATATTGCATGTGATTCTGGGGACACCTTCAGATTTAATGGCGTGAATAAATCAACTGCAGTTTCGACTACAAAATATCTTCCCGCATCTCTCTCAATTAACGCAGGACTCTACGGAGTTCAGGGATACAACTCAGACTGGGAAGTTGCTGAAGTAATTACTTATGACTCATATCTAACTACAGTTCAGATGCAACAGATTGAAAGCTATTTTGCAGACACTTATGGATATGCAACCAATGGGCTTTTAACCGGATTGCCTCAGCCATACATGCAGTACGAAGCCAGCAATTACGATGCTGATTCAAAGGTTTGGTTAGATTCATCAGGAAATAATCGCGATGCAACAACCGTGCGTGGTATTCCCACCGTGGTAACCAATTCTCCAGCAAATGGATCAACAAAGAATGTCACCGCTGTTAAAGGTGGAAGAACTGCAGGAATCACTCTTCCTAATCCTAAGTTGGATTCTTACACGCTCTGTTATGTAGCCAGATACGCAGGAGCAAATAAAGGAAGAATTTTTGATACTTTTGCTGAGAATTGGCTCAGCGGTTTCTGGAGTGGATATAACGATCTAGCGGTGCATAACGCTTGGATCACCCCACAATCTGGTGATACGAGTTTAAATTGGAAATACAACTGTGATTCCGGAAATAATTTCAGATCAAATGGAATTATTAGAAATAACGGTACAAGCACAACCACGTATATGCCTAATAATCTTACGATCAACAACAACGCTGGAACCGGACGTGAGACTTCAGACTGGGAAGTTGCGGAAATTTTGATTTATGAAACCGCAACTACCAGCGCTCAGATGCAACAGATCGAAGGTTACCTAAAGAGTAAATATGGCTTGTGGACCCCGTCTATCGCAACTAAGCGCACAACAAACTTTGGTTCAACTACCGGAGATTTAACACTTTACGCGCAGTGGAACTCCTATATAACTTACGATTCAAATACTGCGACATCTGGCAGGGTTCCGTTACCTCAGTTGATGGTCGCAGACACTTCAGTTGCGCTTTCGGGCAATGTTGGAACTCTTGCAAAAACCGGAAACTCATTCTTGGGTTGGAATACGCAGGCTAATGCGCAAGGAACCGCATATAGAGCGGGCGATACCTATACCGTTACAGCAAATGTAACTTTATTTGCACAATGGGGTTCCAGCGTAACCTTCGATTCAAATACGGCAACGTCAGGTACGTCACCAAGCAACCGAATTTTATCGGCCGGTGAAACATTAAGTTTGACCTCGGGAACGATATCCAAAACGGGTTACACATTTGCGGGCTGGAATACGTTAGCTAATGGTTCAGGCACAACTTATGAAACCGGCACGACTTTTTCTACCAACACCAACACCATTCTCTATGCTCAATGGAACTCATTAATTCGCTTTGATGTAAATGGTGGAACTGGTTCACCAAATGTGGATTCCGTTACAGCGAAGGGAACCGTAGTAGTTACCTTAGCAACGGTGGGAAATATTTCTAGAACTGGCTTCACCTTCAATGGTTGGAACACACGAGCAGATGGAAATGGCACCTTATACGCAGCAGGACTAAATACGTATACACCCGCGGGAAACATAATTCTTTATGCCAAGTGGACTGGCAATCCGTACACCATTACATATAACGGAAATGGCAGCACTTCAGGAACAACTGCTTCTAAATCAATCACAGGTGGAACTCCTGCGGCTATGACGGCAAACGGATTCCTGCGCACTGGTTATAACTTCCTTGGCTGGGCTGAGACCAACACCGCTACAAGTTCTCAATACGCCAACGGTTCAACGCTAACTTTCTTCGGAAATATTACGTTATATGCAATCTGGAAGCCAGATGTTTACACAATTACCTACAACGCCAATACTGCTCTCGGTGCTGCTTCTAAATCGAGCGAGACATATACAGTAGGAACCACAGGTGTGACGCTGGCACTTATCGGAACAATGGTAAAGCAGGGTTATCGCTTCACTGGATGGTCTGCATCTTCAACGGGTACCACAGCACTTACATCTCCGTATGTAGCTACCGCATCGCTATCATTGTTTGCAATTTGGACTGCAAATCAGTACAGACTTTTTTATGATTCGAATACGGCAACATCAGGGACTCTTGCCCCAATAACTTTTACTGCCGGAACACCATTTAACTTAAATGGAAATTTGAACTTTACTAAACCTGGATTTACTGCAACAGGTTTTAATACTGCGGCAAACGGCACAGGCACCTTCTATGCTGGCGGAGCAAGTATTACCTTGTTTGATACAACCACCGTCTACTCACAGTGGCGACCAAACGCACCTTCAGC
>JBILRA010000014.1:0-22795 GCA_044372915.1 Candidatus Planktophila sp. | reverse complement strand
GAAATGCGTTCGCAGTTACTTGCGCTACCGGGAACCAATGCGCACTTCACATTGCTAGCACCGTGGAAGTTATTGTCAAAGCGTTATTCACCTGTTGGAGATATTTATGCTGACTTACGTGAAATTCGTAATTGGCTGCAAGGTGATTCTCAGTATGCACTTGAAGAGATTGATGAAAGTGCACAGATTTCGATTGAAACAATTCTTGAAATGTTTAGCCATGGCTCAACTCCATATTACATTTTTGCAGAAGCACAAGCAGCTATA
This sequence comes from Candidatus Planktophila sp., assembly GCA_044372915.1. Lineage (GTDB taxonomy): Bacteria > Actinomycetota > Actinomycetes > Nanopelagicales > Nanopelagicaceae > Planktophila. Next base: position 22,528 of record JBILRA010000014.1, on the reverse strand, counting down.
GATCTCAAAGACCTGATAGACCAGCTTTTGGTGAGCGAACAAGGGCTAGTGGGAGTTGCAGATAAATCCGATCGTAGGGCCTTTGCCGTCTTTGCACCCGCTCTAGGACGCGCTCTAGAAAGCGATGACTCGATATATCGCACTATCTCTAGACAGTGGGGTGTTCTCTGGATGAACGAGGATCAGTTTGCCGTTCTTAATCAAGGAAAACATAACCGCCTGCGCCGATTTGTGCGCTATTTCAAACGTGAAGGCAAAAAGATCAATTCACCACTGCAACTTGCAATTTTTATTAAAAAGATCGCATCCCTTGTATTGAGAAAAGTGTTAGGCCGTGGATAAGCCCACAATCATCCTTGCAACAAGCAATGGAATTGGTATGGGCCACCTGGCGCGCGCTTCGGCTATAGCGCTAGAACTCAAAGATAGAGCCAACCCTATATTGGTATCAGTCGCCGGTGGAATTGCTGAAATACCCTCAACCCTGGGCATTCCTTGTGAATACATACCAGGAAAGACACGACGCTGGATGCCGGCACATCGCTGGGATAGATATTTTCGCGATCGATTAATTGCGATAGCAGATGAGACGGGTGCATCAGTAATCTCATTTGATGGTGTTGTTCCTTATCCAGGATTTATTGCTACCAAGATAAAAAGACCAAATTTAAAGATTGTCTGGGTTAGACGTGGGCTGTGGCAGAAAAACATTCTGAGGTTCGCACTTCCTCTCCAATCTCGATTGGTTGATCAGATTATTGAACCCGGAGATGTAGCGCGCTCTTACGATCACGGCCCTACCTCTGATCGAGGTGACGCGGTCATTACGCCACCAGTTTCTCTCTATTCGGCAGAACGGTCAATGAGTCGAGTTGAAGCGCGAAAAGTACTCGGATTAGACGTTAACCGCCCAGCTGTTCTTGTTCAGCTAGGCACAGGCGATAGCGATATGAATGAAAAAATGACTGCAGCCTTATCAGGGTTGGTCGGGTGGCAAGATTTACAAGTTGTGTTACTGAAAGATCCAGTTGATAGCACAGGCAAAAGTCTTGTTCCCGCTGGCTTAGAGATCAAAGTTCAGCGCTATTTTCCTCTCGCAAATGTATTGGCAGCCTTTGATGCAGCGATTGCGGCAACAGGTTATAACAGCGTTCACGAGTTGTTACCGGCTCAGGTACCTACGGTATTAATTTCAAATATTCGGGGAACCGATGATCAAGATGCTCGTGCGAAGTGGTGCCACGATCATGGTAATGCACTCCGTGCAGAGCATTCAAATCTCTCTGAAATTACAACGACGGTACGAAAGTTACAGGATGTGAATACTCGTACTGCGCTTGCAGATAAGTGTGCGGACCTTGAAGATACCTCCGGAGGCAAAGAGATAGCTGATTTATTGATTTCTTTGGCGATGACAAAAAAGAGAGCACGACCTTTAACTCAGCTGCTTCGTTTCGTTGCAACTCAAGGCATTCATAAGGTCACATACCTTTATAGGCTGATTCGCCCATATAAGAAAGGCCTTCCAATCGCCGATTCAGAGACCATTTTTAGCGATGAAACCAGCGCCGAATTCCTGCGCACTCAGATAAAAGGGAATCAACGCTTTGAGCATCTGATCGTCAGCGCTTCGCCGGCATATCAAGAGCGCCGCCGCCAGATTTCACGAGCAGCTTATGGCAAGTAGAAAGGTACTTCTCACTGGCTTTGAACCTTTTGGGGGAGCATCTTTTAATCCATCTGGTGCGGTGGTTAAGCAAATCGCGACCACGGACATTGCAGGTGTTGAAATTGTTACCGCAATTCTTCCCGTTGAATATAAACGATCAGCGCAAATTTTGATTGAGAAGATCAGGCTCGAGAAACCAGATATTGTCATTTCGTTAGGACAGGCTGAGGGGCGAGACTTTATAGGCCCAGAGAAAGTAGCAATAAATCTTGCCGATGCACGTATTGCAGATAATGTGGGCGTATTAATCGAAAATGCTCCGATTAATCAAGATGCACCATCCGCGTTCTTTTCCACCCTGCCAGTTCAAGCAATTGTTAAAGAGATACAGGAACATTCAATTTCAGCAAAAGTTTCATTATCGGCCGGGGCATTTATCTGTAACGAAATATTTTTTCAAGCCCAGCGATTCCTATCAGGCACGGACGTGATTTCTGGCTTTATTCATCTGCCACTTGCCCCAGAGCAAGCGAGTGAATTCCCTGGACTTGCAACAATGTCGCTAGAGGATCAAGTAAAAGCAATCGTGATAGCTATTGAGGTATCTGCACGTGCCTAAGGAGATCACCAAAGAAGAAGCTAAAGAGATGATTTTGTCTGCAGTGGCGGGTCCGTCACGAACAGTCATTGGAGTTATTGGAAAGCCTGGCGGTGGGAAAACCACCCTTTCAAAGTTTTTACTTAAAGGTTGTGATCCTTTACTAGTGTCAGTAGTGCCGATGGATGGGTTTCATCTAAGTAATAAAGTGTTGAAATCACTTGGTCGCTCTGAGAGAAAAGGCGCGCCAGACACATTCGATGTAAAGGGCTTCACCAACTTACTTGAACGACTTGCTCACGATCATGTTAATTCAATCTACTACCCAATCTTTAATCGTTCGATGGAAGAGTCAATCGCAGCTCAGGGCGTGGTTCACCCCAGCACTCGAGTTGTTATTGTCGAAGGCAACTATTTAATGCACGATCAGGGTGGATGGGAAGATGTATCACCCCTGCTTAACCAATGTTGGTATGTCCATCTAGATGAAGATGTTCGCATTTCCCGTTTGATTTCTCGCCATATCGCATTCGGCAAAGATCCTGAGAGCGCTAAAACCTGGGCGAAGGGGACCGATCAACGCAATGCAGACCTTATTGAGGCAGGTGTTGCGCGCTGTGATTTTCTGGTTCGAACCTAATTACCCGTATAGTTTCCCTACGTGCGATTCCTAAATACACCCACTTTTGACCTCACCTATGACGATGTCTTCATGGTGCCAAGTGCATCAGATCTTCTCAGCCGAATGGATGTTGATCTCTCGTCAGTAGATGGTTCGGGAACAACCATTCCTATAGTTGTCGCGAATATGACGGCAATTTCCGGAAGGCGAATGGCTGAAACTGTGGCTCGTCGTGGCGGTATCGCTGTGATTCCACAAGATATTCCACATGCTGTTGTTCATGATGTTATTTCGTGGGTCAAATCGCGCCACCCATTCTTCGATACAGCAATCACGCTTGCACCAACAGAAACCGTTGCAGATGCAATTAGTTTGATCAATAAACGAGCACATGGTGCGATCGTTGTTGTCGAAAACAATAAGCCTATTGGCATCATTACTGAAGAGGATTGCGCATCCGTTGATCGATTTACGCAACTTTCACAAGTCATGACGAAAAATCCATTTGTCATCTCAGATTCCTTTAACCCTCGCGAAGCTTTTGATTTCTTGCATGAACATCGTCGGACCGTTGCACCAGTAGTAAATGCTGCAGGGGATTTGGTTGGAATCCTTACCCGCGTTGGTGCACTGCGCGCAACGCTCTATACCCCAGCACTCGATGCCAAAGGTAGATTACGCATCGCCGCCGCCGTCGGAATCAACGGCGACGTGGCGACAAAAGCGAAAGCGCTCATCGACTCTGGCGTTGATGTTTTAGTTGTTGATACCGCACACGGACACCAAAAGAAGATGATTGATGCACTCAAGATTATTCGAGCACTTAGCCCAACTATTCCGATTGTTGCAGGAAATGTTGTGACAGCCGAAGGCACGCGTGATTTGATCGCAGCTGGTGCTGACATTGTTAAGGTGGGAGTAGGCCCAGGTGCGATGTGTACAACACGTATGCAGACTGGTGTCGGACGTCCACAATTTTCTGCAGTTCTTGAGTGTGCTGCAGCAGCGAAAGAGCTAGGAAAGTCTGTGTGGGCAGATGGTGGGGTTCGTCATCCACGCGATGTCGCATTGGCTCTGGCTGCTGGCGCATCACAAGTGATGATTGGTTCGTGGTTTGCTGGGACATATGAATCACCTGGAGATTTGCAGCGTGATGCTCACGGAAAACTCTTTAAGGAATCCTTCGGTATGGCATCTGCACGCGCTGTCGCTGCCAGAACATCAAGTGAAGATGCCTTTGATAGAGCACGAAAAGCGCTATTTGAAGAAGGAATTTCAACATCTCGAATGTATCTCAACTCAGCACGACCTGGCGTTGAAGATCTCCTTGATGAAATCATTGCTGGCGTTCGTTCATCATGTACATATGCTGGCGCGAGAAATCTTAATGAATTTGCAGAACGTGCAACCGTTGGAATTCAGTCCTCAGCAGGATATGCAGAAGGTCGCCCGCTGCATTCGTCATGGAACAATTAGGGACTGAATAATTAAGCGCGAAGTGCGATTGCAAATTCGCGGAAATCTTCAACCAAGAGATCAATCTCGGCCTGGCCATGCGCCAAGCTGATAAGCCACTGCTCATCAAGACCTGGTGGAGTGATAATTCCGCGATTAAGTGAGAAGAGCCAATGCGCTTCTGCAATACCAAAATCTGTTGCCTTGTAATCTCGGTAGTTGCGCACGGGATTTGTTGACCACGTTACGCAGCCCTTTACGCCAAATCCAACCGTGTGGGCAGGCAATTCGAACTCATCAATAATTGCACTAATTCGATCGAGGGCCTGCATATTGAACGCTTCAGCCTTTGCCATTGCTTCATCTGTACAGATGCGATCAATAGCGCGCACCCCTGCCATAGCAAGTGGATTCCCGTTAAAGGTTCCAAAGTGAGCCATCTTGCCGTTAGTCACATAATCCATGTACTTCTTCTTTCCACCGAATGCTGCAAGTGGAAGTCCTCCGCCAATAGATTTTGCGAGAGTAATTAAATCTGGCTTAACACCAAGGCGAGCAGCTGCTCCCTTAGGTCCTGCCGTAAGACCGGTCTTTACTTCATCAAAAATGAGAACAACGTTGTACTTATCGCAGAGAGCACGGACACCTTCGAGATATCCAACATCTGGCAAGACGATCGCTAGATTTTCCAGTACTGGTTCAACGATAAAGCAAGCAATCTTCTTTGAATTCTTCTTAAACATCTTCTCGAGAGCTTCGAGGTTATTGAAAGGGACGACGTAGATGTCTCCTGGAACGAGGTTGGAGTCGATGTAAGCTTTTGGCTTCTCTGGATTGCCAATTTTATCTAGTGGTGGTTTTGATGAAACAACAAATGGGTCATAGCTGCCGTGATATCCACCCTCAACTTTGAGAATTCCCATCTTCTCTGTTGCAGAGCGAGCCACACGAACCGCATACATTGTTGACTCAGTTCCTGAGTTGGTGAAGCGAACCTGATCTATGCCAAAACGCTTACAGATTCGCTCAGCGGCATCGGTAGACGTTGGAGAAGGGGTGACAAAGAGCATCCCTTGGCGCAGAGATGTCTGAATCTCTTCAACAACAATTGGATTGAGGTGGCCGGCCAGCATTGCGCCGAAGCCCATTGAGAGATCCAGGAGTTTGCGCCCATCGACATCAGTCATCCAGGCACCTTCAGCAGAAGCAATTGAAATTGGGTATGGATCCCAATGTTGAAAACTTGATGTCACACCAAGCGGAAGCGATGCGAATGCGCGCTCGCTTTCGGCTGCAGAGCCAGCAGTATTTTGAGTAAAAAGTTTCCATTCATCTGCCAAAACTTGAGCCACGCGTTCAGGTGAGACTGGCTTTGATGAGGCAGGAATATGTCTAAAGGTGCTTGCGTGATGCGATTGCATCGAGGAGTACATTTGTAAAGTCCAATTCGTTAGGGATTAAGTATCTCCGATCCCCAAATAAGTTGCAAGTTATCTGCTTTTCATGCGTGTTTAAACTTTAAAAAGTTAACAATTCGATCTTTTCCCCATCAAAATGCAGGATATCTGCCTTATTACCTACAGTAATCGATCCCACTTTTTCAAGCTTTAAAATTTCTGCTGGAAAAGTAGATGATGCATGAATTGCATCAATTAATGAAACTCCATCTTTCTTCATAAAGTTTAGGAACGCTTGCTCCATGGTTAACGTGCTTCCAGCCAGTGAATCATTACTTACGAGTCGGGCGACTGAATCTTTAACCTCAACATTAAGTCCGCCTATTGAATACATTCCATCTTTAGAACCGGCAGCAGACATTGCATCAGTAATGAGAATGGTGCGTTGCAAAGCTTTCTCAATGACAGTTTTAATGACATCGCTGGGAACGTGGACCCCATCATTGATTAGCTCTAGAGCAATCGTGGAATCATTGAGCACATGTGTTGCCATTGACTCTTCGCTAAGGTTTTTAGACATGGCATTACTAAAGTGAGTGACAACCTGAGCTCCAGCATCAATTGCTCTTCTGGTGGTGGTGGCATCAGCATCAGAGTGGCCTATTGCCGCCACTATTTCTTGAGATGAGAGCCACTCGATGCTTTCAATCGCGCCCTCTAGCTCAGGAGCAATAGTGACCATCCTGATAGAGCCTTGTCCTGTTTCGATCAGAGATTTAACTTCATCAAGCGCTGGAGCGCGAAGCAGGTGAGGATCGTGCGCCCCGCACTTCACAGCAGAGAGATATGGGCCTTCAAGATGAATGCCGGCGAGAGCCCCAGAATCTACTAAAGGGATGAGCGAAGTAATCTGATTCTTCAATGAAGGAAGTTCAGCTGTGACAAGACTTGCAATCTGTGATGTGGTTCCTGCATTTCGATGAGTCTGTATAGCTTGTTTTACATTCGATGGATTGGTGTCGCTGAAATAAAACCCACCGCCGCCATGAGAATGAATATCTACAAAACCTGGGATCAGAACTCCGGGATAATCTCTCTTTAAATCTGATGTACTTCCACAATCGATAGCGGTAATAATCCCTTGGTCAACTGTGATCTCCACATTCTCGCAAATCTGCCCTGCGATGACTGCTCTTTGTGCCGAAATAATCATACGAGGAAGACTCGATCAACAACCAGATCAATGAGTTTGTACCACTCTTCTGGATCCATCTTGTCATCAACGAAATCATCTACAATCATTCCAAGGGTGTAGGCCTGAACTAATACTGCACCTGCATGAGCATCAAAGTCACTTGCATAAAAGCCTTTATTGCGAGCCTCATTTATTAAATCGATGAGAGCATCCGTGAGGCGCTTCTGTTCTTCGGCCAACCTCTTCTTAAATCGCGGGTTATGTTCAGCAGCAGCAATTGCGCGTGCTCTTTGAAAGCGTGTCTTGCTATATGCCGGGTCTTGAGTAAATCGCGTAATCAGCTTGAGCCCATTGACTAGATCTTCTCGACTTTTTACCTTAGCGAGCATTGCGACAATCGCAGTCACGCTTCGATCTACCCAAGCGGCGTAACGTTCTACCTGCGCAACTTCTAGAAGCTCTCCAAGATCTTCAAAGTGGTGATAGAGACTTCCTTTGGAGATTCCAGATTTTTCTAAAATCTCATCTACTGCTATCTCACCCGGTAACTTCTCATCAAGAATCTCAATAGTTGTGGCGATGAGAAGTGATTTAGTGGGGTGAATGCGCATAGCCATAACCCTATTAAACTCCATTACAGCCGCTGCAGGAAAGTTTTCAAGGTGCCTGACGGCGCTCACAGCGATAGAGTCGTGCGTTATGAGAGCCCAAACTGTCGTTCCAGTCCATGAAGTACTCGCAACCCGCAGAAGCCCACGTTCATTTGATCGAGAGACCTTGATTTCTGACATCGATCTTATTGCGATCATTGAGGCTGCTCGCTGGGCACCTTCTGCATTTAATGGTCAGCCATGGAGATTTTTTGTCGGCAAGCGTGGCGAAGAAGTTTTTAGTCAAACGCTCTCATCTCTCGTTGAATTCAATCAACAGTGGGCTCAGAATTCTTCAGCACTCATTCTTGTTGCCGCTAAACCCACGCGCGATGATGGATCTATACATGCCGATTATCAATTCGATTGTGGTTTAGCCGTTGCGCAACTTGTCTTTGAAACACATAGTCGCGGATTTGTTGCACATCAAATGACAGGTTTTGACAGAGAGAAAGCGCGTGAGAATCTCTCGATGGCTAGCGATCTTGTGCCGGTTGTGGCGATTGCCATCGGAAAACAAGATGTGCCTGAGAAGTTACCAGAGGCGATGGCTGAGCGCGAGAGAGCACCTCGCGCTCGCAAGTCGCTAGAAGAAATCGTGATCGCTGGCCTTCCGCAATTGGGAAACTAAAAGCGGGATCTAATCTTCCAGAGCTCTTCAAAGACAGGCTTTGAGAGAGTAGTTGAGAGATAAGCGGCCCCGCTTGAACCACCGGAACCAACTTTTGTTCCAATAGTTCGCTCGACCATCTTTACATGGCGGTATCGCCATTCCTGCAAACCTTCATCAATATCTACAAGTCGCTCACAGACCATGGCACTTTCAGGATCATTTCGATAAACAATAAGAAGTATCTCTTCAACTTCCTCACTGCTCTCGTAATGCTTCTTTACATCACGGCTAAGAATGTTCTGCGGAATGTTATGACCGCGGTGACTGAGGTAGGTGAGAGTTGAATCCCATAAACTTTTTTGCGAAGCAATAACCGCGATTTCTTCTTGATCATGGGGAGCAAGATGACCTGCCATCTTCGAATCACGGCGCCCCAGAATCGCCTCTACTTTTCTAAATTGCGCTGACTGAAAACCACTTGATGATGCGAGATAGCCTCGAAAAGCGTTGAACTGAAGAGGTGTCATGGTCTCCAGAATATCGATCTGTGTCACGCAAACTTTTAGGATGGTACGAATCCTGCCCAAGATAGCAAGACTGCGGTGCGTATCTCCGGACTCCAAGGACTTCTGCGCCGCTAAGAACTCATGAATAAGTTGCTTGAACCAGAGCTCATATGTCTGATGGATAATAATAAAGAGCATCTCATCATGCTCTGGACCTTCAGATAATGGACGCTGGAGCCTGAGTAACTCATCGACAGCTAGATATGAATTATAAGTAAGTGCAGATTCATAATTGTCCTGGGGGGTATTGCTCATGTGACCCTCGAATCTGACTCAGTGATTTTCTCATATTGGCGGCTAGCGACTAGATCTCGTATACGTTGAAAACCATCCCATACCTCTACATACGATGTTGGTAGGGGAGCCATGGCGAGTCGAATCGAATTCGGTGTTCGATAATCGGGAATCACGTGTGCAAATTGGCGAAGCGCAATACAGATGCGCGCTGCATCGGGATGACCGAGAGAGATATGACCACCGCGCTCTTTTGCGTTGCGAGATGTCAGCAATGTAAATCCAAGATCAGCAAGCCAGGCATCGTAAAGCTCAATCATCATCTCTGTTCCAGCTGCAGCTTTTTCTGCTATCGCTGAAATCGTTGCCTCTTCAATCATTGAAAATGCTGACTTCACACATCGCAAACCAATTAGTGATGGGCTTGCGATCTGGAACCCTCGAATACCTGTAGCGCGCTCAAAGACTGGACCCATCCCAAATTGGTCACCTTGTGAAAACCAACCTTGAATTGGAACCTGGAGCTCGTCCTGGACTCTTTTATTCACATAGAGCCAGGCGGGAGATCCGGGGCCTGAGTTTCCGTATTTGTATGTACAGCCAACTGCAATATCAACTCCATTGGAATCAAAGTTCATCTCAATTGCACCCACGGCGTGACTGGCATCCCAAAGTAAGAAGGCTCCATAATTACGAACTAAATCAGTGAGAGATTTGATGTCATTGCGTGCACCTGATCGGTACTGGATTACTTCAAGAGTCACCAGAGCGACATCATCACTTAAAAACTTTTCTAATATTTCAGTCGTGATTCTCTCATTCTCTGCCGAGCCTGGAGATTCGTTATCAATAATGATGAGATTAAGGCCCAACTGCTTCGCAATTCCATCAAGAATGTAACGATCTGTTGGAAAATTTGCAGCATCAGTGATTATTGTTTTGCGCCCAGGTCGGGCTCTAATCGCAGCCAGCGCTAATTGGTAGAAGTTAACTGATGTTGTGTCACAGACGAGTACTTGTCCTGCAGCAGCTCCTAGGGTGGCGCGTCCAAGAAGATCACCCGTTGGTTGTGCCTCATCAACCCAGTGGCTCCAACCGGTAACAACTTCGGCTCCCCATTCACCGGTCATAAAATCATTGACTGCGGTAACGGTTGCAAGAGGTAAGCGACCTAGCGAGTTGCCATCCAGGTAACACATATCTGGATCTGTGATCATAAAGAGAGATCTAAAGCCCTTAAGCGGATCTTTCTCATCGAGTGCTAGTGCATAGCCGCGGTCTGTAACCATCATGACTCAAAGGTACGCTTCTCCACTATGGCGCGCAATCTTGTTAACCTCGAAGGAGTCAATAAAGCCTTTGATATTCGCCCATTATTGATCAAGGTCTCGATCGGCGTATCTGAAGGCGATCGAATCGGAATTGTCGGTCGCAATGGTGCCGGCAAAAGTACGCTCATGAAAATTATTGCCGGAATTGAAAATGCTGATGAAGGTCGAGTCACTCAAGGAAACTCTGTTCGTGTTGGCATACTCTCTCAAGTTGATGTAGCGGATAAAAGTGCGACTGTCGGCGACATTGTCATTGGTGATCGCGCCAAACATGAGTGGGCAAGTGATCCAAAGATTCGAGAAGTATTTACTGGACTCTTCGGGGGCTTTGATGATCACCTCTTTGAACGAGTTTTCATCACTCTCTCAGGCGGAGAAAAACGCCGAGTAGGTTTAGCAAAACTTCTGATAGACGAGCTAGATCTCATCATGCTTGATGAACCAACCAACCATCTTGATGTCGAAGGAGTTGATTGGCTCGCAAGGCACCTGAATGCTCGAAAAGATTTAGCAGTTTTGGTTGTCACCCACGACCGTTGGTTTTTGGATGCAGTAACAGATCGAACATGGGAAGTTATTGGTGGAGCACTCGAAGAGTATGACGGCGGATATTCAGCCTATGTACTCGCAAAGGCTGAACGTGCCCGCCAGGCCAGTGCAATGGATGCGCGAAGAAATAGTCTTATTCGTAAAGAGCTTGCATGGCTTCGTCGTGGGGCACCAGCTCAAACTGTAAAGCCAAAATTCCGAGTCGACGCTGCAAATGAGCTCATCAGTAGCGAGCCAGCGCCACGTGATAAATCTGAGTTGTTGAAGTTTGCTTTGAATCGACTAGGCAGAACAGTTCTTGAATATCAGCACGCAAAGATTTCAGCGGGAGATAAAGAGTTGATCAGCGAGTTAACTTGGAACATTGGACCAGGTGATCGCTTTGGCATCGTGGGTGTTAATGGTGCTGGGAAGACAACGTTAATGCGAACAATGGCTTCAGAACTTGAGGTAGCAGCGGGAAAACTTGTCACGGGAATAACTGTAAAAATCGCATTTCTTACTCAGCATCTAGATGAATTGGATCCTAAGTGGCGAGTTCTTGAGGCGGTAGAGAATGTCGCAAACCACATTGAAATCGGCAAAGGACGCACTCTTTCAGCCTCTCAGCTCTGCGAGCGGCTTGGTTTTGATCGTGATGGTCAATGGACACCGGTCGGTGACTTATCAGGTGGCGAGAAGCGTCGGTTGCAATTAACGCGGCTACTGATGGATTCACCAAACGTTCTCTTACTTGATGAGCCAACTAATGATTTTGATATTGAGACACTGACTGAGCTCGAAGACCTTCTGGATAGTTACGGTGGAACTCTCATTGTGATCTCACACGATCGTTACTTCTTGGAAAGAGTCTGCGATCGCTTTGTTGGATTAATGGGCGATCAGGCATTGCGCGATTTACCGAGAGGGGTCGATGAGTATCTCGAAGATCGAGCCAAATCTTTAACAGTGTCTGCCCAGAGCACATCTGGAAAGGTCTCTAATGCCGCCCAAGAACGCACGCTTAAGAAAGATCTCACGAGAGTTGAACGACAGATTGGAAAAGCGAAAGAGAAGGTTGCACTGCTGATTCAAGAACAAATTGAAGCATCATATGATTCAGCTAGGTTGAGTGAGATTTCAACCGAACTTGTTCAACTTGAGCAGGAACTTGTCTCACGAGAAGAAGAATGGCTTGAGATTACTCTCAAGCTTGAAAATTAGAATAAAGTGTATTCATGCAAAACAGGCGCCTTGATTTCCTCGCTGCTCTCTCTGGTTTATTGATCGCACTCCAGGCGCGCGCAAATGGGGAACTTTCGCATCGCTTAGATAATGGATTACAAGCCGCGCTTGTTTCTTTTGGTTCAGGGCTGATAATCATCGTGATTGTTGCAATCTTTAATCCGTCAATCAAAAATGGTGTTCGTACACTTTCTAAAGCGGTAAAAGAGAGAAATTTGCCGTCCTGGACACTTTTTGCGGGGATGTTGGGTGGAAGCTTTGTCGCCGTACAAACGCAGATTGTGCCCCTGATCGGTGTGGCAATCTATTCAGTTGCCTCGATTGCAGGCCAGAGCGCTATCTCGCTTGTTGTAGATCGGATTGGTCTTACAGGCGGCGGCAAGAAGCACATCACGCCTCGTCGTGTGACTGCTGCCTTCGTTACAGTCTTCGCGGTCTTTATTTCAGTTGCTGATCGCCTGGATGGCCGGGATCTCTCAATTGCAGCAGTGCTCCTTGGCGTACTTGCGGGAGCAATTGTTGGAGTACAACGAGCGCTCAATGGCCAGATTAATGAACACTCGCAACAGAGTTTTACAACCTCGCTATTAAATTTTGCCATGGGAACAACTTTTCTTTCAGTTCTTCTTCTCATCGCAATTATTTTCGGAGAGACCGAACTATCTCCTCTTCCTGCTGGACCTTGGTGGATCTATACAGGCGGAGTAATTGGAGTTGTCTATATCGCTTTCACTTCAACAATTGTTCAACATTTGGGTGTATTGACCTTCACACTCATTAGTGTTGGTGGACAACTCGTAGGTTCACTCTTTATCGACCTATTCTCACCAACAGAGGGTGTACAGGTAAGTGTTTATCTAGTCGTTGGGATTGCTATGACTTATCTTGGAGTAATCGTCGGCGGCGTAAATAATCAACGATTCCAGAAACGATTGAACCGACAATAAAGAAGCCAGCTATTGCGTAGGTAAAGGTTTCAACTCCTGGAATAGATGCTGTGTAATAGCCCGCCAGAGTAATTCCTACACCCCAAGCAAGTGCCCCCAGAATATTGGCAGATAGAAATTTGTAATAAGGCATCTTAGATGCGCCTGCAATGAGCGGAAGGAAGGTCCTGACCCAAGGAACGAAACGCGCGGCGACAATAGACCACCAACCAGATTTCTCATAGAAACGTTCACACTTTTGAATGACCTTCTGCAACGAAGGTGATTTTCTCTTACTTAAATAGGAGCGGCCGAGTAGGCGGCCAATAACAAAACCCACCTGGTTACCGATAAAAGCAGCCATAAAAATCACAGTAAGTAGGGCTGTAATGCTGACATTCCCCTCTGAAGCGGCAACTAAACCCGCACTAAACAGGATGGAGCTTCCGGGGAGAATGAAACCAATAACCAGCGCTGATTGAACAAAAACATTCGCTCCAACGATGAAGTAAAGGAGAAGTGGCCCTATATCCGCAAATTGCGAGTCGAGTGAGGAGAAGAGCTCCATTACACCGACTTCTTAACCGCTGCAGCCACCTTGGTGACAACCTGAGGGTCAAAAACACTAGGCACAATAAACGAAGTGTTCAACTGCGATTGACTAACGCAATCTGCAATTGCATTCGCAGCAGCTACAAGCAAGTCATCTGTGATCTTATGTGCCTGTGCATCAAGTAATCCTCTAAAGATTCCAGGAAAAGCTAGAACATTGTTTATCTGATTTGGTTGATCACTTCGGCCCGTGGCGACAACGGCGGCATATTTTCTTGCAATTACAGGATCAATTTCAGGATCAGGGTTAGCAAGAGCGAAGACAATTGCCTGAGTGGCCATAGCCGCAACATCTGCCTCAACCAACACATTGGGTGCGCTTACACCTATGAAGACATCAGCTCCAGTCATGGCCTGGTGAATATTGCCGGCGAAGTTCTCGGGATTTGAATGATCAATAAACCATGACCGCATTTCATCAGTACGCTCACACGAACTATTGATTGCACCATCTTTATCGAAAGCGATAATATTTTTCGCACCGCTCTTCACCAATAAACGGGCGACCGCTGTACCAGCAGCCCCAGCACCGCTCATAACAATCTTTACTGTAGAGATATCTTTCTTGACTAATTTAAGAGAATTCTTAAGCGCTGCCAGCACCACAATTGCAGTGCCATGTTGATCGTCATGGAATACAGGAATATCTAAGAGTTGTCGCAAACGTGCTTCGACTTCAAAGCACCGTGGTGCAGAGATATCCTCAAGATTGATTCCGCCATAAACGGGGGCAATCAATTGCACAGTGCGGACAATCTCATCAACATCTTGGGTATCCAGACATACTGGCCAGGCATCAACATCGGCAAAGCGCTTAAAGAGCGCAGCCTTTCCCTCCATTACTGGCAGAGCAGCTGCGGGGCCGATGTTTCCAAGCCCTAAGACGGCAGATCCGTCAGTAACGACGGCAACGGTATTTCTCTTCATTGTAAGTCGGCGGACGTTGCTTGGATCATCAACAATTGCTTGGCTAATTCGTGCAACCCCTGGTGTATATGCACGTGATAAATCATCACGAGTTTTTAGTGGGACTTTTGATGAAATCTCAATTTTCCCACCGAGGTGAAGCAAGAATGTACGGTCTGAGACTTTGCGAACGATGAGGCCACTAATTACATTGAGGGCCGCGGTAATTTCATCGGCATGTTCAGCATTGATTGTGTCGCATGTAACGTCAAGGACGACTTTATCAAGCATCGATTCGACCACATCGAGGGCAGTAATTGTGGCACCAGCACCAGAGAGGGCCGCAGTAATTAGTGCAATGGGTTGAAGATCTGGAGAACCTTCAACACGGATAGTAATTCCGTAGCCAGGCGAAGTTGATGCCATTTACACAACACCATAAAGTCGATCGCCGGCATCGCCAAGACCTGGAACTATGTATCCCTTTTCATTGAGACGCTCATCGAGAGCACCAGTTACTAAATTAATAGGGACTCCTGAATCCTTAAATGCTTCTTCAAGCACTGCAATTCCTTCAGGTGCTGACAAGATACAGATAGCCGTTATCTCGGTGGCACCGCGTTCAATAAGAAAATTAATTGCGGCCACTAACGTGCCACCAGTTGCAAGCATTGGATCTAAGACAAAACATTGACGCCCTGATAAATCTTCTGGAAGTCTATTTGCATAGGTGCTCGCTTTGAGAGTTTTCTCATCACGCACCATTCCAAGGAAACCAATTTCGGCAGTTGGAATAAGTCGGCTCATTCCTTCAAGCATTCCTAATCCCGCACGTAGAATCGGAACAACAACTGGTCGAGGTTGTGCCAGTTTTACGCCACTTGTGGGTTGAACTGGGGTGACAATATCTACCTTTTCGACGCGGACATCACGCGTAGCCTCGTAAGCCAACAAAGTGACGAGCTCTTCAACTAGATGGCGGAAAGTTGGTGAATCAGTCTTTTGGTCGCGCAGAACCGTTAATTTATGAGAAATCAGGGGATGGTCGGCCACGTGAACTTTCATAACCCGTACCTTACCGCCCTTTCTTTCCTTACGAATGAGTGGGAATATGGGCAACGTGAGCGAGAACCAGGACGGCCAAGCATTGATCAATGACGTGGATATCGCAGTCGCGGCGTGGCATGAAGATGGCCGCTGGTCACTTGCCCTTCTTCCCGATGCACAGGATCTCCCACAGATTATTGAGCGACTTAAGTCACAGCAGACCAATGGTGGTGCGCTTGCACTCTTAGCTATAGACGAAGAGTTCTTCATGATCATCAGAGTCTTGGGATCACACATCAAATTGTTTCTCAGCGATATCTCATATGCCATTGATTACGACATTGCAGCCGAATTTATTGAAATTTGTGATTTAGATATGCCCGAAGAAGATGATGAACCATTTCCTGCTGGAGATTTAGATATTATTTCTGACCTAGGTGTTCACCGAATGGAGCTCTCAACTCTCTGTGATGACCCTGATCTCTTTCCTGATGAGCAACTTGAAGCGATCGCTAGCCGTTTAGGATTCGGTGAGGAATTCGCGCAACTATTGGAGTTATAAAATCTTAGACCACGAAAGTCTTATGAGAGACGCACTGGCTATTGCTCGTCAAGCATTTGCTACAGATGATGTTCCAGTCGGTGCAATTATTGTTAATGCCGATGGCGTAGTTATTGGCACGGGATTTAATGAACGTGAAGCAAATAACGACCCGACGGCTCATGCAGAAATTGTTGCAATTAGAAATGCGGCATCACGATTACAAAAATCTCGCCTTGATGGATGTTCTTTGATAGTCACTCTGGAGCCATGTGCAATGTGTGCTGGAGCTATCGCACAATCACGTATCTCACATCTTGTTTATGGCGCATGGGATGAGAAAGCTGGTGCGGTTGGCTCTGTTTGGGATGTTTTGCGAGACCCACGGTCAATATTCAAGGTAGAGGTTACAGCTGGAATTCTTGAGGCCGAATGCGCAGAATTATTGAAAGAGTTTTTCTCAGACAAGTAACTCGTAAGATGGATTCAAGATTGTGAGAGTTCCCTCTTCTTCTCCGACCATACCTTCTGCGCGAATTTCAGAACCAACTTCGAGTCCGGCGATTTCGCGGCGGCCAAGAAATTGAAGTGTCACGCCACCAGATTTATCCCAGACCTCAACCTGGAGATATGGAGCTGAACCCCGCGGAGCACTCTTAATTGAGGTGACCTTTCCCTGCACATGGGCACGCTTTCGCCATTGAATTTCACCAATCGGCGTCATGTT
The DNA here is from genome assembly GCA_044372915.1 of Candidatus Planktophila sp. Lineage (GTDB taxonomy): Bacteria > Actinomycetota > Actinomycetes > Nanopelagicales > Nanopelagicaceae > Planktophila. Next base: position 5,666 of record JBILRA010000014.1, on the reverse strand, counting down.
CTCTGCGTAATGACTTGTTGGCTCAATGTCTTTTATCACTTCAGCAACCGGCTTGAAGGCGACTGGTTTTCTTTGAATCTTTTCTTTCACGGCTTCATTCTCCACGCTGGACGCGTTTGAGAGAATTCGGCTCACATCGAAAGGAACAATTGTGGCGACCACGCGTTGCAGTTGTGAAATCGGAGCTGCAATTTTCTCTGCAGTTTGGTCATGAAGAAGTCGGCCAAGAAAACCTGAGTAAGCACGCCGCGGAAGTAGAAGCGTTAACTCAATGTCTGGCCTTAACGTCATGCGCACGGCATATTCAAGAGCAGCGTTAGGGAGTCTTCGATCTGGACAGTCAACTAATTCAAGAGGGACATCATCAAAAGCTGGATTCTGTTGCCACTGAAGCGAAATCTCATCTGCCTTCTTATCATCAAGAACAAAATGAACCGCTTGAAGAGTGTGTGGTTTAAGCGACCTGGCATATCTGACTGCAGTAATCGTTGCGATATCGACGGTATCTACCAACACTGTCACGTTGTGTCTAGAGATCGTGGTTGCACGTGCATCATTTGAGCGAACTAGAAGAGCTTGCTTCTCCTTGCGATATTGCTTATTGAAATTCTTCATTGCCAGCACTGCAATAGGCGTACCAATTACTACCAGCCAGGTGCCCTCTGAAAACTTGGTAACGGCTAAAACAACGACAGTGATTGCAGAGACAGAGCCAGCGAGAATGTGAACAATTGATTTCACCTTAGCTTTTTCTTTGAGTGTCTTTTTTGCCATACCAAAACCAGTCAGAGTAAATCCGATGAATACGGCAATAGCATAAATAGCGGCGAGAACAGTGATACTCGCACCGGAAACAATTACTAGAACTGAAGCAGTGATTGCAATAAAAAGGATTCCGCTTGAAAAGACCAAGCGATGTCCTCGACCGGTGAGACGCTTAGGAAGGAATCCGTCATTTGCAATCACATTAACCATATTTGGGAATGCGTTGTAACAAGTATTTGCTCCTGCAAAGAGAATGAGCATAGTGCCGGCTTGAACTACATAGTAAAAGATTTCACCGGCGAGACTTCCCCCGAGCGCTGCTTGAGCAACTAAAGATATAACGGTAGGAGTACCCGATTGATAAGGCACTGCAAGAGTTTGATATGCCAGCCATCCGATTCCAATAATGAGTGAGGCTAAAGTAATCGCCATCAAAGTAAATGTACGTCGAGCATTCACGTGCTCTGGTGAACGAAATAAGGAAACGCTATCTGACACAGCTTCTAGTCCAGTAAGAGAAGCGCTTCCATTTGCAAATGCTTTCAAAATCATGAGAATTGCCGCAAATGTGATGAGACCTTGCTCTTCGCCGAGCGGTAGTAGTCCTGGAGTGTCGGTGGCGTACTCAGGTAACGAACCATTTACTTTGCGATAGATACCCATAACAAAGACAACAGTCATGGATGCAATGAATAGGTACGACGGGAGCACAAAGATGACTCCGGCATCTTTAACTCCACGCAAATTAACAAATGTTAAAAGAACAATGATTGAAATGGTCATTGGCACTTTATACTCAGTAAGGGTTGGGAAGGCAGAGATGACCGCGGCAACTCCAGCAGCTGATTGAATAGCTACCGTGATGATGTATCCAAACATCAACTCAATAGCTGCTACCAGAGAGATATTTACACCGAAGTTCTCACGAGCAACCACGTAAGCGCCACCAGCGCGCGTATAGGTGTTAATGACATCGCGATAAGAAAATGCAACGATCACAAGCATGATAAGTAAGAGGCTGACCAAAGGCGTAAAAATTGCAAAGGCTGCTAATCCAAATGCAGGAACAAGTGCGACCAGAATTTGTTCGCCGCCGTAAGCTGAAGATGAAACACAGTTTGAACCTAAAATCCCAAACGAATTTTTATTTGATAAACGTTGGTCACCGAGTGAATGTCGATTGAGAGGGGTGCCAAGAACGAACTTTTTAATTCGGTAGCTGATGGGATCGCGAACAGGGATCTGCTCCCGCAAAATCTGGGGCTCTGGCGCTCCATCGGTCCAGGACTTAGGCACTTCGACTCCCTTAAGCTTTGGCTCACAGTCGCTGATGGCGACTCTCTTGCAATTTGAGTATCCTCATCTTATGCGTACACAGTTGTTTATCAACGGAGAATGGGTCGATGGATCCAAAACCACCCCTGTATATGACCCAAGTGACCTCAGTGTTATTGCCGAAGTCTCACTCGCTGGAGAGAAAGAGTGTGAGGCTGCTCTAGCTGCAGCCGATGCAGCAAGTGCTTCATGGGCAGCAACTGCACCCCGAGTGCGAAGTGAAATATTACGTAAAGCCTTCGAAATCATGTCTGCAGAAGCGGATTACATCGCAGAGCTAATCTCCAAAGAAAACGGCAAAGCCCTCCCCGATGCAAAGGGCGAAGTCATTTACGCCGCAGAGTTTTTTCGTTGGTTTGCAGAAGAAGCAGTTCGTACCCCTGGAGATTTTAGGAAATCACCAAGTGGCGATAAGCGCATTCTTGTCACTCACCAACCAATCGGGGTTTCGCTTTTAATTACACCGTGGAATTTCCCAGCGGCAATGGCAACTCGAAAGATTGGTCCAGCTATTGCTGCCGGTTGCACAATGATTCTAAAGCCTGCAGGTGAAACACCACTTACTGCGCTCGCAATTGTTGACATTATGCAACGTGCAGGAGTTCCTAAAGGTGTTGTGAATGTGATCATGCCAGAGAAAACTGGTCCAGCGATTAGCGCAATGCTTCACGACCCACGAATGAAGAACCTTTCATTTACCGGTTCAACAGAGGTAGGTCGCGTCTTGCTCCGCGAAGCATCAGATCTAGTAATTCGCTGCTCCATGGAACTAGGCGGAAACGCACCATTTGTTATCTTCGATGATGCCAACATCGATGAAGCAGTCAAAGGCTTAATGCTGGCCAAGATGCGTAATGGTGGCGCTGCTTGCACCGCTGCAAATCGCGTGTACGTGCAACGTGCTGTCGCTAAAGAATTCACCGAAAAATTCACCGCTGCCATGTCTTCATTTGTTATGGGCCGTGGACGCGATACGGGTATCCAGCTAGGTGCTAGCGTTTCAATTAAAGAGCGAAACAAGATTGCAGAGTTAGTTGATCAATCTGTGGCAAGTGGTGGAAAAGTAATGACCGGCGGCGCACTTCCTGATGGCGATGGCGCCTTCTATCCAGCCACAGTCATTGAAGTTTCATCGGATAACCCAATTTTGAGTCATGAAGTTTTCGGCCCTGTAGCACCCGTTGTCACCTTTGATACTGACGAGGAAGCAATCGCAATGGCCAATGACACTGAATATGGCCTGATCAGCTATATCTATTCAGAGGATCTCAAGCGCGCACTTCGCGCCGCCGAAGGAATTGAATCTGGAATGGTCGCAATCAACCGTGGAGTGATCTCAGATCCTGCAGCACCGTTCGGTGGCGTTAAACAATCAGGACTCGGGCGTGAAGGTGGGTTCGATGGCATTCACGAATTCCTTCAAACCAAATACATCGGGGTAGACATTTAAAGAGCAACAGAGGACGAGGGCTGTAAAAGACCTTTCTGCCCACTTAGCATTAGGGGGTGACCTAGACGGGTTACATGGAAAGACTTAGGGAATGAGATCAAATGTCAACGAAAGATCTAAGAACTAGCAATAAACGCAGAATTTCTTTCATTTTAGTTTTAGTACTAGGTTCAGCAATACTTGGTTTTGCCCCATCTAGTGCGGCCAATCCAACAACAAGTGCGTGTGTAAACCTAAAGACCGGTGTTATGCGTATCCTTCTAAAGGGAGCGTGTAAGGCAAAGGTTGAGAAGAAGATTCTTATCAATACGGCAGCAGTCGATAAAGCAGCAGCCGATAAAGTATTGGTTGATCAGGCAATATCCTCGATGCCTTCATCAATTTGGCTAACACCGCTGGATTTACTTGCATCACGTCAAGGATTTACTGACAGCAGCGGCATAGCTGATAGATCCTCGGTTGCTTCACTGGCTCTCACAAATAATTTTTTCCACGCTGAAGCCCTTGATCTTGCTCAAGAAAAGGAGAGAGTTGTGTTTAGAGCTGTACCAAAAGGCTGGAGCCAAGCAACAAGCGTCACAGTGACTGTATTTTGGCTGTTGACTGAAAATTCGACCGCACCAGTTTCCTTTGAAGTTTACCTAAACTCACGTGGAGCCGGTGATGATTTTGGTGACCAGAATTGGGGAACTAGCGCAGCGCCAGCACAAAGTAACGCATTGGTGGTAAGTAAAGGATCGAAGGTTATGAATACCCATAGTTTCCTTTGGAACAATGGTGGGAATATTGCCGACGGAGAGCTTTTAACTCTTTCGCTATATCGAGAAGGTAATCTTCAAAAGCCAAGCGTTTATTCTGGCAAGGTTTATGTCATGGGAGTCTCTATACAACCAAACTTCTCAAAATAGAGATCAACGAGAAGTGAGCCGATCTGTGGAATTTCTGTAGTAATTGACTTCTCGTTCCTCAACAAAGGCTCCGCATCATATGTTTATGGTGTGGAGCCTTTGCTATGGGAAAGAAAGTAAATGGAGAGTGTGGGGAGTGCCCCACCTTCGAGCGGAGGATGAGGGATTTGAACCCTCGAAAGGTTGCCCTTTACACGCTTTCCAAGCGTGCGCACTCGGCCGCTATGCGAATCCTCCAAATGAGCGTGCTAAGGGTATCGCCGCACTCAGTATGATTTCACCAGATCCTCCGCGCGGCATTACCGCGCTGAACTCCCCCAGGGTAGGAATACAGCAAGGGTAGGCGTGCTCTGATGGGTGCGCGGAGGGTCCCTTTAATCTTTAGAATCAACCACACGGACACGACGAGTAGGGGAGATGATGTCACTAGCGCTCTATCGCAAGTATCGCCCTTCAGTTTTTGCAGATGTAATTGGACAAGAACACGTCACCGTTCCTTTATCGAATGCACTCGAATCTGGTCGCACACACCATGCCTATCTATTTAGCGGACCGCGCGGTTGCGGAAAAACATCAAGCGCTCGCATTATGGCGCGCTCACTTAACTGCGAAAAAGGTCCAACACCGAATCCATGTGGTGAATGTCAGTCGTGTAGAGATTTAGTTGCAAATGGACCTGGTTCGCTAGATGTTATTGAACTTGATGCGGCAACCCACGGCTTAGTCGATGATGCACGCGATCTTCGCGATAAAGCATTCTTCGCGCCAGTACAAAGTAAGTACAAGATTTATATTATTGACGAGGCTCACCAACTTGGACCCGGAGCAGCAAATGCACTGCTCAAAGTTGTGGAAGAGCCACCTCCACATGTCATTTTTATCTTTGCAACAACCGAACCAGAAAAGTTGATTTCAACAATTCGCTCACGTACTCACCATTACCCATTTCGTTTAGTTCCACCTGGAATTTTGGGTGAGCACCTCGAAAAGATCTGCGCGCAAGAAGGCGTCACAGTGGCAAAGGGTGTAATCCCACTTGTTGTTCGGGCAAGTGGCGGTTCAGTGCGCGATGCACTGAGCGTATTGGGTCAACTACTGGCAGGTGCCGGCCCTGATGGGGTCAGCTATGAGATTGCGATTCAACTTCTTGGCTTTACTGACGGCGCGCTCTTAGATGACGCGGTAGATGCTCTCGCCGCCCGCGACGG
>JBILRA010000092.1:0-4229 GCA_044372915.1 Candidatus Planktophila sp. | reverse complement strand
CGACCGCGTCATACCAACCATCACGGCATACCTTGATTCGGAGTGTGCCCGACTTTGGCATTGCTTTTGTAGAGGCCTCAGAGCTTGCTCCGTACCATGTTGCTTCACCAATATGGCGATCTTCATCGTCGGTGATAACGACAGAGAAGTAACTGTCGTCGAGTTCAAGTTTGTTGACTTGGTAACGCACAGGAATTCGTGCACAACCAGTTTTAGGCAATTTGTATAGAGAAGGAAACGAAATCTGAACTAGGTCTGATGCCTTAAGCGTTCTGTTAGGAATCTTCGCAGCGAAAGTAGCAGACGAGCTGGAAACCAAGAGGCCGGCGAGCAAAGCGATCGTTACGGAAACTTTCAATCTCTGATTTTTCATGGGGTCATTATTCTATTGAGCTAAGAAGTTTTTCAATTAATGACTGGTCAGAGAATTTTGACTTAGCCTATTTGAGTTTTCCTTATTCGGGGGAGTCTTTACACTTTGCATATCCAATTTATATAGCCCGACCTATTTTTAGGAGTAATTATGAATCGCACCATTAAAGCTGCTCTTGCAGTAACTCTTGGCTCAGCGCTAATCGCTGCAGTCTTTTCACCTGTGTCATTTGCTGATACATCTACTGCAAAGACTTCAGACCCTAATGCGATTGTCATCTCTGCTGAGAAGGCAGCTAAGGCAAAGGGTTGCACTCTTAAAGCTAAGGGCAACTGCGCAAAGAAGAATCTTTCAGGCTTGGATCTATCAGGTCTGAACCTCTCAGGAATGAATTTTTCTGGCGCAAACCTATCTGGTGTTGATTTCTCAGAATCAATTCTGAGCAAAGTTAACTTCACAGGTGCAAATCTTGCTAATGCAAACCTCACTGATGTGACTGCAATCCAGACTAATTTCACAGGAGCAGCTCTTCGTCAAGCTAACTTCGATAGCGGTGACTTCACTAAGTCAATCTTTAACAAGGCGAAGGGATCACGCGCATCTCTTACAAATGCGGACTTCACCGGAACATCGGGTATTAGTGCGGACTTCCAGTACGCAGACTTGTCAGGATCGATCTTCGAGCAAGTCAACTACAAGAACATCAACCTCTCGTTCTCAACGGGACTTGATGCACGTTTCTCAGATGCACAGCTCGTCGGTGCAAAGTTCCGTAACGCTAAATTGACTCAACCTGACTTCTCAGGAGCTAACTTGAATAACGCAGTTCTTACAGGATCTTCGATCACCCTCGAAGATATGGATACTGCAAACTTCTGTGGAGCACTTCTCCGTGATGGTTTCTATGCGGATTCAGAAGACTGCGAAAACGCTTAATTCCCAGCCAAGTTAAGTAGGTAGTGTGACAAAGCCGCAAGCGTAACAACTTGCGGCTTTGTCCAATTTCAGGAGGAATACAGTGAGATTAGCTCGAGCAAAAATAGCCGTAGTGCTCTTTGCTCTTTTCGCGACCTCACTCGCCGTTGTTGTTCCGCAGGCCACTGCGAATGATCCAACCATCATTACTTCAACTGGCGGAACCGCAACTTACTCTGCGACAACTGGACGTTATTATGAATACGTCGGTCAGGCAGTTGATTTTGCAACAGCTAAAGCGGCGGCAGAATCGGCTCGTGCGAAGGGATGGGCGGGTTATCTCGTCACGATAACTTCGCAGGCTGAAGTTGAGATTACATCTTCGGTTTCAGGAAATCGTTCTTTTTGGATCGGCGCAAGTGATGCATCTTCAGAAGGTTGTTGGAGATGGGTAAATGGAACGTCATCAGATATATCAGGTCCGTTTTTTGCTGCAGCCAATTCATCCGGCTGCGTTGCTTCACTCACGTTCTCTAAATGGAGCGCGAACGAGCCTAACGATTTCAATTCAAATGAAGATTTCGCCTTAGCCATGGGTCAAACAGGTGCCTGGAATGACTACGGCGCAACAATTGCAGATGCCAATGGGCCTGCGGGTTATCTCATTGAATACGGTGATCGCGCCGATTTCCCTAATCCTGCACCAACTCCAACGCCAACTCCAACGCCAACTCCAACGCCAACTCCAACGCCAACCCCAACGCCAACTTCGGTGGATCTCTCTCCACAGATTCAGGCACAGAATATCTCTGTCACCATTACAAATACTTTTGCTACATTAAATGTGAACGTACCCGATGCTAAGGGGTGGACCTGGACACTGGCCTGGGATGGAGCCGCTCAGAGATCGAATATCACTTCATTTCCGTATCAAACGGCGACTGGTTGGACTGACAATAAACGAATTCAACTTTATGCTGAAGACTCCTCGAAGAACTATGGTTATTCAACCTTTATTACTCCAACCGTAGTCACACCAACTCTCATCGCACAGACACCCCTAGTTGTTAATGCAAACCAAAGTGTCAATGTGGGTCAATCGATTTCTCTCTCGACCACGGGGGGATCTGGAACTGGTGCGGTGACATACTCTGTTTCCACCTCACAGGTCTGTACGGTCTCAGGTACAACTCTTCTGGGTGTAAGCGCCGGTGATTGCATTATCACTGCATCAAAGGCGGCAGACTCAACTCATTCTGTAGTGACGGGCACCAAGACCATTCAAATTGTTGCTGCTCCGGATACTGCGCCTCCTGTCATTGGTGTGATCTCGCCAATTTCACCAGCCCTGATTTTAGAAAACGGAACAATAAATATTTCAGCTGCCATCACCGATCAAACGGGTGTTTCATCGGTCACTGCAACAGTGCTTAGAAACTCTTCATCGGTTGCTGTAAATGAGCAGGGGCTCACCTCAGCTGTCTTTACACTCACCCGCTCTTCTGGCACAGCCACTAATGGAGTCTGGTCGGTCAACGGCCCAGTGGCAGTTTCATCAGGTTCAACGGGTTTCCTTGTTTCCGGTTTATACGATTTAGTAATTACCGCCGTAGATAGCGGTAACAGAACAGCTTCGAGCCCATCTGTTGTTGGTGCATTCACCGTGGGACGTCAGGGAGCTGCGCCAATTCTGCTTAGTGGTTCCTTCTCACCAAATGCAGTTGTCGTTGGAAGAACATTCACAGTAACCACGCGGGCCGTTGTCTACGGATCTGAGGTTTCCTCAATAGTTGCAACTCTTGGAACCGTGAACCTCTCAGCTAATCTCACAAGAGTTTCAGGGAGTAACGCTGACGGAACGTGGAGTGCCACTTTTACAGTTCCAGTCTCAACAAGGGTTGGCCAGTATCCACTCACGCTGGCAAGCTCTTCAGTAAATGGTCGTTCTGGTGTTTCAGTAAATTTGGGGAATGTGACACTCACCGCCCCAGCTCCGAGTGTGACCTTCACTCAGCCCATAGCTAGTTCGACGATTTCGGCAATAACAACTGTTACTGCACAAGGTAGCGTCGCGTCTGGAACATCCGGACGCATAAGTTTTGTTTGTTTACGACTCAACGGCACACCGGTTAGTGGCTCGGTCGCAACGTCCGGTTCGGGAACGTGGTGGAGTTCAACGAGCGCCAATCAAGGTCCAACTGGTAATTGTTACAGTACGTCATCATCAGTTCTCGGCACTGCAGAATTTAGGTGGAGCGTCGATCTCACATCCACGCCGAATGGTCCAGCCGACTTCACATTATTCGTGATCGACTCTTCAGGCAGCGTAAGTCCAACAGTGACCCGCTCTGCAGTAGTCCAGAACGCCCAGCCAACAATTTCATTTACTACCCCCAGTGCCAACTCGACTCAATCGGGTCCCTTCACAATCAAGGCGCGCGGAGCTGTTGCCTCTGGCAGCACTGCGCGAATTGAGGCAATCTGTTTCAAATTAGATGGCGCTGCCTATCTCAGCAATCCCACCTCCTCTGCAAATGGAACCTGGTGGAGCAGTACAACAAATATCTCAGGGATCGGTAATTGCTTTACTCGAAGTAGCAATGTGAGCCAAACTGGTGAATTTGCTATTGTCATTGATGCAACTGGATTATCAAATGGTGCTCACACCTTTGAAGCGCTGATCCAAGATTCAACAGGGAAGCGATCTACATGGGCGAGCTTGCCCTTCACAGTCAATATCGCCCAGCCAACAATTTCATTTACTACCCCCAGTGCCAACTCGACTCAATCGGGTCCCTTCACAATCAAGGCAGTCGGAGCTGTTGCCTCTGGCAGCACTGCGCGAATTGAGGCAATCTGTTTCAAATTAGATGGCGCTGCCTATCTCAGCAATCCCACCTCCTCTGCAAATGGAACCTGGTGGAGCAGTACAACAAATATC
>JBILRA010000063.1:0-6424 GCA_044372915.1 Candidatus Planktophila sp. | reverse complement strand
GTGGTGATCATGCGGATTAGTCTTGAGGTGAGTTGTAATCTCTTCGATTCGACGTGATAACAAAGCGACCTGAGCTTCAGGGCTTCCTGTGTCAGTAGCTGAAGTTCCGTACTTGGTAATGATTTCTTTCTTTACTTCTGGTGTTAGTGCCATGTTCGTATGCTCCTTTTAAGCTACTGTTCAAGAGGCTTCCCGGTTTGATTCACGGGAAATCACTTTCTCGTTGGACAGCTCCGAGTTTACCCGCTCACGCTCTATTGATGAAATCGAGAGATTACTGCCCATTCAATGCCTTCAACGCTGGTAAAACTCTGCCTTGACTATCTACTAGGGCTGAATTTGCCATTCCACCTTTCCAGGTGATTGCCCCGCTCGAATCCAGCACCTGTATGGCCATCGGCTCCCACCACCAGAGCCCAAGACCTCGATTTCCGGGTTGCTGTCGCAAAAGATTTTCTAGACTCAGGACAAACTTCTTCTGGCCATATTTGGTCAGTGGATGGCCATCCAAGGGTGCTTTTTCTGTATCAATCACATCGTTTCCAAATCTTTGCGAAGTCCATGGATATGCAGTCTCAGCGATGACAACAGGTTTCTTGAATTCAGAAGTGACAATATTCAACGTCTTACTCAATTGATCGAGCGAGCCATGCCATTGGCTGTAATAACTCAATCCAACGACGTCATAATTATCTAGCCCATATGTCTCTGCATTATTTAGCCACCATTGCACTCTTTGATGATTGCCGCCACATTCAAGGTGCACAATTGATCGAGCTTTGGGCAAAACATCTCGCAGTGCCCTTGTACCTGCGTTTTGCAGGCGAACAAAGTTCTGCCACTGGATGGCATCGTTCGATGAGATTCTTCCGAGTGGCCACAAAAAACCACCCGCAACTTCATTTCCAATCTGAACCCAATTTGGAGTAATGCCAGAGAGTACAAACTTTTCTAGAGTCTTTTGAGTATATTCAAAAACTTCTTCTTCCAGTTTATCTATCTCATTTGACCAACCGGCTGGCATAGTTTGGTGACCTGGGTCCGCCCAAGTATCTGAGAAGTGTAGATCAATGCATATTTCTAACTTATTTGCTTTCAGTCTCTTTGCTAATGCAATCGCTCGACTTAATGATCCATTTTCTGTTTGCGGATTTACAAACACACGTATTCGGCCTACTTTAGCTCCAGATATCCTCAGTAACGAAATAGCGTCAATTCGACGACCTTGAGCATCGAAGAATTTGCCGCCCGCAGCTTCAACTTCTGGCAACCAAGAGATGTCCGCACCGTTACTTAAAGATCTAAGTTTGCTGGCATGAAGTTCCGTTAATGGAGTAAGAGAAGAAAGAGCAACTCCTGAACCAAGTAAGAAGTGACGGCGAGAAAGTTTCATTCCCCCAGTAAACAGTAAAAGAGATTAAAGGGCAGTCAGTTTGCTAGCTTGATCGCAGTCGATCTTCATCTGCGCCAATAGGGGTTCCAGCCCATCAAATTTAAGGGTAGGTCGTAAGTACCAACCAAACTCGATTGAAGCGTTCTTGTCATAAAGCTCGAGACCCTCTTGATCGAGAGCGTAGGCTTCAACTGAACGTCCTCTCTCTCCTTCAAATGTTGGATTAGTTCCAATGGAGATTGCAGCAGGCCAATAATTGATTCCCACAGTCAGCCAGCCTGCGTATACGCCATCTGCAGGAATAGTTTGGCCATCTATATTTCCAAGGTTTGCAGTCGGGTAACCAATCGCACGCCCACGTTTTTCTCCATGTATAACTACACCATCAAGTCGATGCGGGCGACCAAGAAGCAATCGAGCATCTTCTACCTTGCCCTCACTAAGAAGAGTCCGGATTCTAGACGAGGAGATAACTCCACCTTCCCCAACATTCAAATCTTGGGCAAATACTGTGAATCCATGGATCGCGCCAGATTCAAGTAATGAGTCAACGTTTCCAGCAGCCTTGTGACCATAGGTGAAATTTTTACCAACGATAACTGTCGATGCCTGGAGTTGATTTACCAAGACATTTTTTACGAAATCTTCTGGTGACATTGCGGCAAAATCTGGCGTGAACTTGAGGACGGCAACTCGATCTGCTCCATGAATTTTCAATAGTTCAACGCGGTCAGAAAGCGTTGTAAGCATCATCGGAGCACGATCTGGTGCAAAAATTGCTGATGGGTGCGGATCAAAGGTCAATGCAATGATTTCACGTCCATCCGCAATTGATGTGGCATGAGTAAGCAGACTTTGATGGCCTTTATGAACTCCATCAAATACGCCGATCACGACGACATGTGACTCTGGCGCGCTCATGGGTAGCATTATTGTCTAATCAGTGTGCAGCCGCAAAAACCGCAACTGGTTTCGCCCTGTCACCATCATTTTTCAAAAGGGCAATTAGAACATTCTCGGCAGAGATGGCGGCGGTAATCAATTCGGTTGCAGAGGGTGAAAGTGATCGCCCAAAAGAGAGTTCACGAACCTCATCTGCCGAGAGCTCTCTAGCCGCAAATGTCCTACGCGCGACATCGGTGAGATCAAGGGCGGTAAAAGTCTTTGCTTTCAAATCCGTGATTGTGGTTGCGACATCGAGTGCGAATCCTGCAACACGTGTCCGTCTAAGAGCACGGAGATGTCCGCCAACACCGAGTTCATCCCCTAAATCGCGAGCGATTGCACGAATGAAGGTTCCGGCAGAACATGTCACATCTATATCGACTTCAGTGGTGTGATCTAAATGTCTGATTTCAAGAATGTTCAGTGAAGTAATTGTGATCGTGCGTGGTGATAGTTCAAAAACCTCTCCCGCGCGTACTCGATCATAGGCTCGCTCTCCCCCAACTTTAACGGCAGAAACTGAGGATGGCCGTTGCGAAATTGTTCCCACCATTGCATTGAGGATGTTTCCAATCTGTTCATCTTCAACCTTGCTGGCGTCATGAGAAGCAATGACTTCACCTTCGTAATCATCTGTAACAGTTGATACACCAAGAACAATTGTTGCCTCATATGATTTATCGCCATCAGTGATGTACTGCAGAAGTCTTGTGCCATTGCCAAACCCCAAGACCAGAACGCCGGTTGCCATGGGATCAAGAGTCCCCGCATGACCAACTTTGCGAGTACCAAGTGCCTTTCGACCCATAGCCACAACATCGTGGCTTGTCATCGCAGGCTCTTTATCAACTATAAGAAAGCCATCACTCATTGACGTGGTACGAGCCTTAATCTTCGATAATGCGTGGTGCTTTATATGGATCTTCAGCTGTAGGTGTTGCACCCATGCGAAGTTTTGCTACTTCAGCATCAAGAGCGTGTACTCGATCGAGAAGTGAATCCATGGCTTGAGCACTCTCTGGAAGACCATCTTCAATGAACTCGATTGATGGTGTGATGCGGGTCTGCAGATCGCGACCTACTGCAGAGCGAATAACACCCTTTGCGCTCTCTAGCGCTGCAGCAGTTGCAGAGCGAGCATCTTCATCACCCAAAACTGTGTAGAAGATTGATGCGCTCTGCAGATCGCCCGTGACCCGAGCATCAGTAACTGTTACAAAGCCAAGTCGCGGATCCTTGATTTTTGTCTCAAGGACCTGCGCGACAACGACTTTGATGCGATCAGAGACTTTCTGTGCGCGGTGTGATTGACCCATTGTTATGCACGCTTCTTCTCGCGCATTTCAAAGACCTGGATCGTATCCCCGACCATCATCTCCTTGATATTTCCAACTCCGATACCGCACTCAAATCCTTCACGGACTTCAGTGGCATCATCTTTAAATCGCTTGAGCGAGTCGATCGTAAGGTCTGAAACGAGGACCTCGCCATTGCGAAGTAGACGAGCCTTCGCGTTTCGGCGAATGATGCCATCAAGAACAACTGAACCAGCGATGTTTCCAGCCTTAGAAGATTTGAAGATGTCGCGTACTTCAGCATTACCGAGGACTACTTCTTCAAACTCTGGCTTGAGAAGACCCTTGAGAGAGAGTTCAATCTCTTCAATTGCTTGGTAGATAACTGAGTAGAAGCGAACTTCAACACCTTCTTGATCAGCAAAGATTGCTGTCTGTGGCTCTGGCTTCACGTTAAAGCCAATAACCACTGCAGTAGATGCAGATGCCAGCGTGATATCACTCTTTGTGATCGCACCGACTCCACGGTGAATTACACGAAGGTCAACTTCTGCCCCAACATCAAGTTGCATCAGTGCATCTTCGAGCGCTTCAACAGAACCGGAAACGTCACCCTTAAGAATGAGGTTAAGGGTTGAGATCTTTGACTGCTCCATGAAGTCTTCAAGTGAGACCTTCTTACGAGCCTTCGCGAGTTGTGCATTTCGCTCTGCTGCCTGACGCTTCTCAGCAATCTGACGAGCAGTGCGATCTTCATCTGCGACGAGGAAGGTATCACCAGCACTTGGCACCGAAGTAAATCCAAGAACCTGCACTGGACGAGATGGACCGGCCTCTTCAACGTTATTTCCATCTTCATCGAGCATTGCGCGCACGCGACCAAATGATCCACCCGCAACAATTGCATCCCCTACGCGAAGTGTTCCGCGCTGAACGAGAACTGTCGCCACTGGGCCACGACCGCGATCAAGGTGAGCTTCGATTGCAACTCCACGTGCATCATCATCGGCAACTGCGCGTAGATCAATTGCAGCATCTGCTGTGAGAAGGATTGATTCGATAAGTTGATCGATTCCTTGTCCTGCCTTTGCAGAGACGTTCACGAAAATTGTATCTCCGCCGTACTCTTCAGCGATCAAGTTGTATTCGGTAAGTTGCTGGCGGACCTTATCTGGATTCGCCCCTTCCTTATCGATCTTGTTCACCGCAACAACGATAGGCACATCAGCTGCTTGAGCATGGTTGAGGGCTTCGATTGTCTGCGGCATGATTCCATCATCTGCTGCGACCACAAGGACGGCGATATCTGTCACCTTGGCACCACGTGCACGCATAGCGGTAAACGCCTCGTGACCCGGTGTATCAATGAAGGTAATTGCACGATTAACTCCATCGTGATCATGATGAATTTGATATGCACCAATGTGCTGAGTGATTCCGCCAGCCTCACCCTTGAGCACTTCGGTCTTACGGATAGCATCGAGCAAGCTTGTCTTTCCGTGATCGACGTGTCCCATGACTGTGACAACAGGTGGACGAGCAACTAGCTCTGAAGGATCAAGCTCTTCCATCTCCTTGGCAAGGTCAATATCAAAGTCTTGCAAGAGCTCACGATCTTCATCCTCAGGTGAGACAACTTCAATGACATATCCAAGCTGGGCACCAAGAATTTCAAAGGTGTCTGCATCAACAGACTGTGTAGCAGTAACCATTTCGCCTAAGTGAAAGAGTGCTGCTACGAGTGCTGCTGGATCTGCATTGATCTTTTCTGCAAAATCAGCAAGGGATGAGCCACGACGCATACGTACTTGCGTTTTTCCATCACCGTGAGGAACGACAGCGCCACCAAGTTTTGGCGCCTGCATATTGTCGAATTCATCACGCAACGCTTTTCTTGATTTTGGTTTGCGCTTAGAAGATTTACTTGCATTCTTTCCGAATGCTCCCGCTGCGCCACCACGACCTGGACCACCACGACCTGGTGCACCACTTGGTGTACGACCTGGGGTAGCTCCAGTTGATGGAGCGCCTGGACGATAATTTCCGCCAGTTGAAGGCGCGCCAAAGCCTGTACGTGGCGGATATTGCGACCCTGAACCTGGTGCACCTGCTGGACGCGGAGATGATGGACGAGCAGCAAAACCTGGACGCACCGAACCTGGGCGAGGTCCTGACATTCCTGGACGAGGTGCGCCACTTCCTTGTGAACCTTGAGGACGTGCAGGTGGACGCGGAACAGCGCCACCTGTTGAGAAAGGATTATTTCCTGGACGTGGCGGACGCGGAACCGCACCACCTGTTGAACCGCTTGTTGAAAAGGGATTATTTCCGGCACGTGGCACCGGCTTAGCCTCTTCTGCAGAATTATCTTCTGTCACTGGCACATCAGCTGCTGGCGGCGTTGGAATTGCCGCGGCTGCGCGCTGGGCTTTTATTGCATCAAGGTCAACACCGAGCTCTGCTGCTAACTCGGCAGCAAGTGCTGGATCGACTTCGACACTCTTCTTCGCAGCGCTCTTTTTGGCAGCTGCCTTCTTTACTGGTTTTTTCTCTTCAGCAGGTTTTGCATCTGGATAGAGAGCGACAAGTTTACGAACAACCGGTGCTTCTACTGTTGATGATGCTGAACGGACGAATTCGCCCATCTCTTGGAGCTTTGCAAGTACTTCCTTGCTCTCCATGCCGAGTTGTTTTGCCAACTCATGTACGCGGACCTTTGACACATTTCTCCTGTCTTGGCCCACATACGAATGTGAATGCGAGCCTTAGTTGAACGACCTCATAATTCTGA
>JBILRA010000062.1:0-6453 GCA_044372915.1 Candidatus Planktophila sp. | reverse complement strand
ACACAAGAAGGCAAACGCATCAGGAAAATGGCATACAGCGAGCACTTCTGATCTTGTGATTAATCTTGATCCGCGTGAATTTGAAACTTTCATCACAAATTACACCAAGTTTTACAGTGATTACCTACGTTTCGCCAAAGAACAGGGTTGTTCTATCTTGGATGTAGATTTTGTTGATCTTCAGAATCCTGAAAAAGTGAGAGAGATTCAGAAGTTTGCACAGTTTGAAGGTTTTTCTGATTGGGATCAATTAACACTTGCCCCAACAACAGTAAAGCAGGATAAATCAAGTAAAGTGCAAGAAGATTTTCTTGCAGAAATTGGGAAAGAAATCTCCGATTACAACTTTAAGGCAGTGAGGGTATGAGTAAAATTCCAGCAATTCTTAAAGAGTTAGAGAATGAATCTATCGAGATTCTACGAGAAACAGCCTCGGGCTTTAAGAAGCCTGTATTGATGTACTCAATCGGTAAAGATTCATCGGTCCTGCTTCACCTTGCCCGTAAAGCTTTCTACCCATCACCGATTCCATTCCCTTTGTTGCATGTAGATACAACGTGGAAATTTAAAGAGATGATCTCTTTCCGAGACAGGATCGCAGCCGAAACTAAATCACAGTTAATTGTCCATACCAATCAAGAAGGTAAGGAGTCAGGTATTAGCCCATTTAATACCAATACCTCTGAATACATTCGAGTGATGAAGACTGTTGCCTTGCGTCAGGCCCTTGATATGTATGGATTTGATGCCGCAATTGGTGGATCTAGACGCGACGAGGAGAAGAGCAGGGCAAAAGAGCGCATCTTTAGCGTGCGTGACCCGGGACACCGTTGGAATCCGCGTGAACAGCGCCCAGAGCTTTGGCGCACCTACAACACTCGCCTTGCGCCAGAGCAGACCATGCGCGTCTTTCCAATTTCAGATTGGACCGAGGCAGATATTTGGTACTACATCTTGCAAGAGCAGATTGAAGTCAATCCTCTCTACTTTGCTAAAGAGCGCCCAGTTGTTCATCGTGGAGATCAATTGATTATGGTCGATGACGAGCGTTATGAACTTCGAGAAGGCGAAGAGCCAGAGATGAAGTTGATTCGCTTTCGCACTCTAGGTTGTTACCCAATTACTGCAGGAGTTGAATCTACGGCGACAACGCTCGAAGAAGTTGCTGAGGAGGTCTTGCAAGTGAAGCTGAGCGAGAGAGCAACTCGTTTGATGGATGGCGAAAATGAAGATTCCATGGAGAAGAAAAAGACTGAAGGTTACTTCTAATGAGTGGAGCAATCGTTCGACTTCTCACATGTGGAAGCGTTGATGATGGAAAGAGCACACTCATTGGTCGCTTACTTGTGGAAACCGACAGCATTCCTCACGACACAATCGGTGCTGCACGCAAGGTTCGCCGTAGCGGCTCGACAATTCCTGCCGGTGAAATCGACTTCAGCCTTCTCACCGACGGTCTTGAAGCTGAACGTGAGCAAGGAATTACCATTGATGTTGCCTACCGATCAATGACTCTGCTTGATGGAAAGCGACTGATCATTAGCGATGCTCCGGGTCACGAGCAATACACCCGCAACATGGTTGTTGCCGCATCACGAGCAGATATTGGCTTGGTTTTAATTGATGCGATGAGAGGTGTGCGTACACAGACACTTCGCCACCTCACTATTTGCTCATTGATGGGCGTATCTCGAATAATCATCGCCATCAACAAACTAGATGCCGTGGATTATAAAAAGGAAGTTTTCGATGCAATATCGGCTGACATTCAACGCGCTGTTGCTCGACTTGATGTCAAAGATATACAAATCATTCCGCTCAGCGCTTTAGCTGGCGATAACGTCGTCTATCCAAGCACTAATATGCCTTGGTACCAGGGTCAAACCTTGCAGGATGCAATTCAAAATTGGCAAAAACCTAAAGATGTTTCAGCAAGTGGACTCATGCGAATTCAAATGATTGCTCGCGCCGATAACTTCCGTGGAGTATCTGGAACTGTCCGACGCGGAACATTTACACAGGGTGAAGAAGTAACAATTTTCCCAAGTAATCAGAAAGCCACAATTTCATCCATTGTTACCTTTGAAAAAGAGATAAACAAGGCCGAAACTGATGATGCAGTAACTCTGGTTCTTAGCCCAGAAGTAGATGCCACTCGTGGCGATGTGATCGCAGTTTCAAAGGATGATCTTGCCGCGGCAGATCGCTTTGCAGCCCATGTTGTCTGGCTGAATGAGGATGCGTTGATCCATAGTCGCTCCTATTTGATGATTAGCGGCCCATCTACGACTCCGGCGATTATTACAAAAATTCGCCATAAAATCGATGTAAATACAGGTGAGCACATCTCGACAGATACCCTCAAAATGAATGAGATCGGTGACGTTGAGGTTGCCTCCGATATTCCACTGGTTATGCGCCCGTACGGTGATGATCGTGAATTTGGAAACTTCATCCTTGTTGATCGTCTGACACTCAAAACAGTCGGCGCCGGAATGATTCGTCATTCACTACGCAGATCTTCAAATGTGACACACCAAGATTATGAAGTTGATAAGGCGCAGAGAAGTGCGCAGAAAAATCAGAAATCTCGCGTTGTATGGCTGACAGGTTTATCAGGATCTGGAAAATCAACAATAGCAAATGCACTTGAGAAGCGTCTCTTTGCACAAGGTGCGCATGCTTATGTTCTAGATGGTGACAATTTACGTCTTGGTCTCAATATGGATCTTGGATTTACACCGGAAGACCGCGCTGAAAACGTTCGTCGAGTTTCTGAAGTTGCCAAGTTAATGGTTGATTCAGGTTTAATTGTGATATCAGCACTTGTTAGTCCATTTGAAGTAGATCGCCAGCGTGCAAAAAGTATCTTCGAAGATGGTGAATTCTTAGAAATCTTTGTTGACACTCCTGTTGATATCTGTCGCTCACGCGATCCGAAGGGGCTCTATAAGAAGTCTGCTGCAGGTGAAATTCCTAACTTCACTGGCGTGGGTCAAGATTATGAACGCCCAACGCACCCTGATTTAGTGATTGATGGCACCGCGCCGATAGAAGAAAGTGTTGAGAAAATCCTTAAGATTCTCCTATGACCTGGATTCTCTTTGCCTTTGTTGGAACTATCGCACAGCTAATTGATGGTTCGCTCGGCATGGGTTTTGGGCTGACTAGCTCAACTTTGTTAGTTACTCTCGGTGCTTCAGCAGCAGTGGCCTCAGCAGCAGTGCACTTTGCTGAGATCGGCACAACGCTGGCTTCTGGTGCATCTCATTGGCACGCAGAAAACATTGATAAGAAAATCTTATTACGCCTAGCGATCCCGGGTGGAATTGGCGCCTTTCTTGGTGCCACCTTCTTATCTTTCATCGACCTCTCAAGCTCAAAGATATTCATCTCCACACTTCTCCTCTTTCTTGGTTTTCTTTTGCTGTATCGCAACGTCTTCAAGACTGAAGGCCAAGTGAACATGATTGAAATCAAGAATCCTCGCTTCCTGAGCTATCTAGGATTCACCGGTGGATTTGTTGATGCATCTGGTGGTGGTGGGTGGGGTCCAATCGTTACACCAACTCTTATTTCGACAACTGCAACCGAGCCTCGAAAAGTTATCGGAACCGTCAGCGCTGCTGAATTTGTTGTTGCTGTAGCAGCATCGGTTGGCTTCCTGGCTCAAATTGGTCGCATCGATATTGATTGGGCGATCGTTGGTGGGCTGGCTATTGGTGGCACCATTGCAGCGCCTTTTGCTGCAAAACTTGTTGGGATCCTGCCAGCTAAGCAGCTCGGAATTATTGTCGCCGTGGCAATTATTGTTCTCAATGCAACGGCAATTATTCGCGCTTAGTTAAGGAATGAGAAAAGCCCTTGGTGTGAAAGGCACCAAAGGCTTTACTCGTTCGCCCCGAAAGGCGAAGATTAATTGTTAATTTGTTTTCAGAGAAAGACGAGCTTCGCGTCTAAGGCGTTGCGCTTCTGGATCCGGAACCGGTACGGCACCAATTAATCGTTTGGTGTATTCCTCGCGTGGGTTCTTAAGGATCTGATCTCGCGTGCCAACTTCAACAAGGCGACCATCCTGCATCACCGCAATTCGGTGAGAAAGGATGTCAACGACTGCAAGATCGTGTGTGATGAAGAGGCAAGCAAACTTCAAGCGATCCTGCAGGCTTTGCAAAAGATCAAGGAATCGTGCTTGAACTGAAACGTCGAGTGCGGAGGTCGGTTCATCGGCAATCAACAAACTTGGAGTTAGGGCTAGTGCGCGAGCAATACCTACTCGCTGGCGTTGTCCACCGGAGAGCTCGTGAGGATAGCGATTTCGATATGACCTTGGTAGTTCAACGCTATCCAGCAAATCTTCTACGCGACGATCAAGTTCTGCGCCCTTTGCATCACCAGATAGAAGCAGTGGCTCGCCAATACTTTCACCGATCGGCAGGCGCGGATTGAGAGAGCTTCCTGGATCTTGGAAAACTATGCCCGTAAATCTACGTATCTCGCGCAACTCTTGAGGGGTTGGCTTAGTTATATCCCTACCAACAATTTCGATTTTTCCTTCAACGGCAGGAAGCAAGCCAATGGATGCGCGACCAACGGTTGTTTTACCGGAACCCGATTCACCGACGAGCCCAACGATCTCACCAGGGAAAATCTCCAAACTGAAATCTGTCACCGCACGAAATGCAGGCACGCGGCCTTTCTTTGGGTACTCGATTGAAACATTCTGCAATGTTAGAACCGGTGGTAAGCCAACCAACTCTGGTAAACGCTCACGAACGGCGACTGATCCAAGCTTTGGCACTGCAGCTAGAAGCTCTTGCGTGTACGGACGCTGTGGACGGTTGAAGATTTGATCAGCTGTCCCGTATTCAACTGTATTTCCATCCTTCATGACGAGGATGTCATCAGCAAGATCTGCCACAACGCCCATATCGTGGGTAATCAAAAGAATTGCAGAATTTAAATCATCTCGAAGATTACGAATCAAATCCAGAATTTCAGCCTGAACCGTCACATCAAGTGCTGTAGTTGGTTCATCTGCAACGAGTAGCCCTGGATCACAGGCAAGTGATTGGGCGATCATGGCGCGTTGGCGTTGTCCACCGGAAAGTTGATGTGGATATTTGTCGAAGGATCCTTCTGGATTAGGAATTTCAACCATCGTAATCAATTCAATTGCACGTGTCTTTGCTTCCTGTGGACCCATGTCAAAGTGGGTTCGAAGTGTTTCAACAATCTGAAATCCAATTGTGTAGAGAGGATTTAGTGCAGTCATTGGTTCTTGGAAAATGTATGCGACATCGGCGCCGCGAGTCTTGCGAAGCAAAGATTTCTTAGCTCCAACCATCTCAACGCCATTTACCTTTACGCTTCCTGAAACTCGAGCATTAGAAGCCAGAAGATCCATTAAACCCATTGCGATGGAGGTCTTACCCGAGCCGGACTCACCAACAATGGCAAGCACTTTTCCAGCTTGAACATCAAAGTTCATATCTATCGCTGCGGGATACCAGACGCCTTCTACGTAGAAGTCGATGTTGAACTTCGATACTTGAAGCACCGGCTGATTGGTTTTGCTCATTTTCTTTCTCCTGCAATACTTGGGTGATGAATGAAACCTTTAGACCTAGAAGCAACTTTGTTTGGGCCGGTACTGCTTATCTGCTGATAGCCCTTTTTGCTGTGAACACACTCTGGGTTATTAGCGACAATTTTCAAATCGCCCGCGACTTGATTCTCTGCTTCATTCTTAGCGTTACCGTTTACATTTTTTGGATAAAACCCAAACTCGTTTTGAGAGATGATGTAATCGAAGTCGTCAATCCATTTCGAACTGTCTTGATTGCCTACAGCGACGTGATTGATCTGGATACTAAGTGGAGCCTGGCAATCGTTCACACTCAGGGCAGGAGCAGAGTTTGGGTAGCTCCAGCGAGCGGAAAGCAGCGCTGGATTGCTGAAAAGAAATTTGGCTGGATTAGCCGAAACACTCCGACCGCTGGATTTAAAGGCGACGGAATGGAAACGATGAGCGCGAGTCTGGACAGTTTGAGCGGACAGGCTGCTTACATGATTCGCGAAAGAATTAAGAGATCGCATTAAGAATTAGCCTCGCTCAACTCTTTAGCCTTCTTGCGATCCTTCATGGAGATGTGTCTACGTTGTCTTGGATCGAATGCATCACGAAGTCCATCGCCAATGAAGTTAATGCAGAGTGCAATTGAAATGATGAGCGCGCCTGGCCACCAAAAGAGCCAAGGACTGATGCTAAAGCTTCCTTGGTATTCACTGATGAGGAGACCGAGGGAAACATCAGGTGGTCTCACTCCAAAGCCGAGATAACTTAAAGCTGTCTCAGCAAGAATTGCTCCTGATAGAAGTAATGTACCTACAACGACAATAATTCCAATTGCGTTTGGAAGAATGTGCTTGAAGATAATTCTGCGGTCGGAT
>JBILRA010000013.1:0-23557 GCA_044372915.1 Candidatus Planktophila sp. | reverse complement strand
GGCTTTGACCACTGGATTAATTAATCGGGTGATCAGAGGTTTCACATGCGCGCTAATCATCGACACCATCGTAGGCTTTAACCCATGACAACTTCCACATCTGGGCCTGTGAGAATTGCCCTCTTTGGGCATGTCAGCGCGACACCATCAATATTAAGGCGAGAGCTAGAGTCCCGTGGGCTCAACATTCATGACAACGATGGCGATCCAGCCGAAATCGACTGCGCTCTCTTTGCCATCAATCCATCGGCTGGAATCGATCCGGAAACGATCTCCCAATGGGAGAAATTCAATGACTACCTGACTCCGCGAATCATGCTTGCTCTGGCATTACCTGATGCAGAGTTAGATTTTGATGATGCTGTTCTACTAGCCAACCGCGTCTTTGATCAGCTGGTCACACCATTCTTAGTTCTCCATGCCGATGATGGATCACCGGCGGCCCTAATATCTCTTGAAGATCTTTCTGTGAGAAATTACATTCATGGGATTGCAGTTCTTTCAGATAGTGAACCAGAACACAAAGAATTAGTATCAGATTTTCAGAATGAGTATAAAGAAGCAATCGCCGAAGCCGGTGATGGCGCTTTCTCTGCAGGAATCCTCTTTCCTGCTATTCCGATCAATATAGAAAACGGAATAGGAATAGATGTTCTCATTTCTTATCTAGACCAATTGCGCTGAACCTGATTTAAGGAAAATTACCAGGCTGATGCAATTTCGTTACGAGTTATTGTAAGCAATTGTGGAAGTACTTTTGTTTTACCAACGATCGGCATAAAGTTAGCATCACCTGACCAACGCGGAACAACGTGTTGGTGAATGTGTGCAGCAACTCCCGCGCCAGAGATTGCGCCTTGATTCATACCGAGGTTAAAGCCCTCGGGCTTTGAAACACGACGAATAGTATTCATCGCGTGTGCAGTGAGAGAAAATATTTCTTCACGTTCATCATTGCTTACGTCGGTAAGGTCTGCCACGTGACGATAGGTGCAGATCAAGAGATGTCCGGGGTTATATGGATACAAATTCATCACAACATAAGAGTGTTTTCCGCGATGAACCACTAAACCCTCCTCGTCTTCCATGGTTGGTATGTGACAAAAGGGGCAGCCTTGATTACTTCCTTCTAATGGACGATTTTCTCCACGCAGATAATCAAGGCGATGAGGGGCCCATAAACGCGACCAGGCATCTGGCATGCCAGTTGAATCTATGTAATCCACGTTTAGACCTGAGTGCGTGATTGCACTGCCGCAGTGATCTCAGCGATTGCATCGGCTAGAGGCACACCATTTTTCTGCTCGCCATTGCGATATCTAAATGAGACTGCGCCAGCGTTCTGATCGTCTTCGCCAGCGATAAGCATGTAAGGAATCTTCTGCATCTGTGCATTACGCACCTTCTTCTGCATACGATCATCCGAAGCATCTAACTCAGCGCGAATTCCAGCAGCTTTAAGCGCCTTGACCACATCGCCTAAGTAATCAGTAAATGCATCTGCAACAGGAATTGCCATTACCTGAACTGGTGCCAACCATGGTGGGAATGCACCCGAGTAATGCTCGGTGAGAACGCCAAAGAAACGTTCGATCGAGCCAAAGAGGGCACGGTGAATCATCACAGGGCGTGCGCGCGTTCCATCCGATGCCGCATATTCAAGTTCAAATCGCTGTGGCAATTGGAAATCAACTTGGATTGTAGACATCTGCCAGGTGCGACCAATTGCATCCTTTGCTTGAACGGAAATTTTCGGTCCATAAAACGCTGCGCCACCTTCATCGTTTACAAGTTCAAGGTTTTGAGCAAGGGCCGCCTTGCGCAGTGCCTCCGTAGCCGCTTCCCAATCTTCGTCAGAACCAACAGATTTTTCAGGGTTTCGCGTTGAAATTTCTAGGTAGAAATCCTCGAGACCGTAGTCGCGCAAGAGATTTAGAACGAATGTAAGGAGTGAATCAAGCTCACCTGGCATCTGATCCTTTGTACAGTAAATGTGCGCATCATCTTGTGTAAAACCGCGCGCACGCGTGATTCCGTGGAGAACACCAGACTTTTCATAGCGATAAACCGTTCCAAACTCAAAGAGTCGCAGCGGAAGTTCGCGATAAGAGCGTCCTCGTGAGCGATAAATCAGATTATGAAAAGGGCAGTTCATCGGCTTCATGTAGTACTGCTGGCCGGCTCGTTTAATTGTTCCATCGGCATGATGCTCTTCATCGAGAATCATCGGAGGGTACATTCCTTCTGAATACCATTCGAGGTGACCCGAGGTCTCAAAGAGCGCTGCTTTTGTTATGTGAGGTGAATAGACAAACTCATATCCCTCATCTTCATGGCGCTTGCGAGAATAATCTTCCATCGCGCGACGAACGATTCCACCTTTTGGATGAAAGACTGCAAGACCTGAACCGATTTCTTCAGGGAAAGAAAAGAGATCTAGCTCTTGTCCAAGTTTTCTATGATCTCTCTTTTCAGCCTCTGCCAATAACTCGAGATAGCCGTTGAGATCATCTTGTGATGGCCATGCCGTTCCGTAGATACGTTGCAACATTGGATTCTTTTCAGATCCTCGCCAATAGGCAGCCGCACTACGCATCAATTTAAATGCAGGGATGATCTTTGTCGATGGTAAATGAGGGCCACGGCAGAGATCTGACCAAACTGGCTCACCATCTCGACCGAGATTGTCATAGATAGTTAACTCTGCGCCGCCGACTTCAACACTTGTCTCTTCGTTTCCACCAGATTTAATGCCGATCAATTCACACTTATATGGTTCATGGGCGAGTTCTTTCAGAGCATCAGATTCGGTTGTAACGCGACGCTTGAATCTCTGGCCATCTTTAACAATCTTGCGCATGGCAGATTCGATTTTTTCCAGGTCTTCAGGAGTAAATGGTCGCTCTGGCTCGAAGTCGTAGTAGAAACCATCGCGTATTGGTGGTCCGATACCGAGGCGAGTTTGAGGAAAAATTTGCTGAACTGCTTGAGCCATGACGTGGGCAGTCGAGTGACGCAACACTGCTAGCCCATCAGGGGAAGATATAGAAACGCCTTCCACGACATCTCCCTCATTCAAATC
Organism: Candidatus Planktophila sp.; assembly: GCA_044372915.1. Classification (GTDB taxonomy): domain Bacteria; phylum Actinomycetota; class Actinomycetes; order Nanopelagicales; family Nanopelagicaceae; genus Planktophila. The sequence goes on along the minus strand of JBILRA010000013.1, from coordinate 20,475 downwards.
AATCCATAGATCACGAAGTTCACCATTGACGCGCGCAACGACAATTGACTTATCGTCGGCGAAAATATGTGTTGGGCGTTGATCTGATTCAACGCTGCGGGCAAGGCCGTCGACAGTGATATTGATGGATGCCATGGGGTAAGAGTACCTAAAGAGTTCTTGCTAACTCGCGCAATTTGAGGCACATCAGCTGGGAATCGTCATTGATTTCGAGAGGACGTGCATCTATTGAGGCTATCGGCAAAGCAAGTTTAAGAGAACTCATAGCAATTGCGCCTTCACATGACATCAGATCCTTCTCTGAGATTTCGCGCACTAGAAAGTCGCACCTTTCGATCGCAAGTGCTCTGATGACGCCAGGCAGAATTCCAGATGTGATTGGTGGGGTAATCCATTGGCCGGCGATTTGCAACGCAATATTTGACACCGCTCCTTCAGTCACTCGTCCTAGTTCATCAACGCAAATAAATTCATCAACGCCTTGCTCTGCCGCCTTGGCCAAGAGATCCAGATGATGCGTGTAGGGAAATACTTTATGTTGGCGCTCTGAGGTAGAGCCTGATCTGCGATATATCCCTACAATCAAGTGACTGGCCTTTGACAGATAGGCCTCATGCGTTGCCACAAAGTGATCTGATGAAAACGATAAACGTAACCGTCCAACAGGATGGGGTTCAGCGCTAATTACATGTTCTATCGCATCAAGGATCTGATCTTCATTTGGCAAAGAAAGGCCAAGATGGCGCGCACTTAACAGCACTCGTCGCATATGACGCGAAAGTAGTTGTGGACGAGAACTCTCTGTTCGTACGGTTTCAAAAATCCCCGAACCTAACGGCCAGCCATCGGCACCGAGATACTGTTCTGTCTCATCAGTAAGTGCGTGATCGACCCAAATTTTCACAGCGTTCCGCCTGCAATAGCTATCAAGGTTCGAGCCTTGAGTTGGGTCTCTTCCCATTCAAGTGCCGGCTCGCTCCCCCAAGTAATTCCTGCGCCAGTGCCATAACGCAACCACTCATCGCCTGTCGTCCAGAACGTTCTGATTGCAACTGCTAATTCGGCCTGATCACCATGAATCCAACCAATAGCTCCACAGTATGGACCGCGTGGAGTGGGCTCGTGTTCTGCAATCATCGTTAACGCTGAACTCTTCGGCGCTCCACTGACCGACCCAGGCGGAGTTGTTGCAGCGAGAATTTCCCGCCACGTTGCCCCCTCTTTAATCTCTGCTCGAACATCAGAAACAAGATGCGTCAAACCAGGATGTTTCTCGCGTCGAAATAATTCACTCACAGCAACGCTTCCATCAACAGCAATCCTGCTGATGTCATTTCGCATTAAATCCACGATCATTAAATTTTCCGCTTTATCCTTCTCACCAAAGTCATTCTGATCCCAGCGAATGGTTCCCTTGATCGGTGATGTCAGAATCTCCTTGCCTCTTCGCGACAGGAAACGTTCTGGAGATGCACTGGCGACCTCAAAGCCAGGAATCTTTAGATAGCTGGCAAATGGCGCGGGATTAGCGCCTTGCATCCGTGAAAACAGCCCCGCTAGTGAGTGCTCTTTCTTATCAATCAGATGCGATAGTTCCCGGCAAGCATTGACTTGATACACGCCACCTCGACCAATCTCCTGTCTAATCGCGTGGACGTACGATAAATAATCGAGCTCTTCGAGAGAACTTCTCCATGGCCGTTGCAAAACACTCCACTCAGAGTGAGGGAAGGCTGACTCCTCGACGTTTTTAAACTGCGCAAAATGGTATTGACCTTCGAAAGTTGTTAGTACCGCCCAAAAGTTGCCATCATCAATTTCACTCGGATCGTCGGTGTACTTCTTCATCTTCGTGGCATGGCGATTGCCCATCCAGAATTGATAATCGCGACCGAACATGGGGTAAGGCTACGCAGGAAAGGGATCACTTTGGCGCAACGGCCCTGCCTACGCTAGATTTGCCTCCGCAGGAAAATGCGGACGTAGCGCAGCTGGTAGCGCGGAACCTTGCCAAGGTTCAGGTCGCGGGTTCGAACCCCGTCGTCCGCTCGGAGAGTGCGCCGTACATAGATATGGACGGCGCGTTTTCTTTATACAAAGAGTTGAAGTTTTCGTGGTGGAATGGCCGAGAGGCGAGGCAAGGGACTGCAAATCCCTCTACACGGGTTCAAATCCCGTTTCCACCTCCACGATGTGAAAAGAAATCTGTCCCGTAACCAGACTTCGGGACAAGAAATTGTTATACGGGCTGACACATTTTTGCTTCAACGGTGACTACCTTTGTCGAGTGCAACTCGACGACAACGAAATAGTTCATCAGTTTAAAGGTGAGAGTCCGATTAAGACTCTTATTTTTCTTCTGGAGGATCAGAAGAGAAACGTTCTTCTGGCCGTCCTGTTCTTTTCAATTAAGCATTCGCCTTCATGGTTCATTCCACTCATTACGGCCAATCTAATAGATATCGTTGTTCAAAAAAGAGGAATGGTCGAATTCGCCGTTAATTCTGTTGCATTAATTCTGGTTGTTCTACAGAACTTTCCAACAAATATTCTCTATGTACGTTATCTAGCTATGGCTGTGCGTGATGTCGAAAATCGTCTAAGGTCAGCGCTGGTCGTTCGGATGCAGCAGTTGAGTATTGGTTATTACCAGAAGACAAATGCTGGTGCGTTACAAACCAAGGTCGTACGCGATGTTGAAAATATTGAGCAAATGCTCCGTCACATGTCCGATGGAGGCTTGGCTGCGATAAACAGCTTTATGGGCGCTGTGATTATCACCGCGATTCGAGTTCCTAGTTTTCTGGTCTTCTTCCTCTTAGTCGCACCGATTGCCTCTCTTGCGATTATCAGAATGCGTCGCTCGCTAAATGAGTACAACGAGGATTTCAGAAGCGAAATTGAACGCATGTCTTCCAGAGTGAACGAAATGACAACTCTGCTACCAGTTACACGTGCACACGGGTTAGAGGCAAGTGCACTTGGAACGATGCGCGACTCCTTCTCCTCCGTAAAAAGCGCAGGACTTCGCTTGGATAAGATAAATGGCAAGTTTAATGCTGCGGCCTGGGTAACTTTCCAGATGGCAAACGTTCTCTGTCTCATCCTCTCGGCCTATTTCGCAATGACAGGACGTTACGGAATCTCCGTGGGCGATGTCGTTCTTCTTACTTCTTACTTTGGAATGTTGATAGGTTCGGTCATCCTTCTTGCCAGCCTTGCTCCAGCGATAGCTAAAGGTCTCTCGTCGGTTCGCTCTCTGAGCGAAGTTCTAGAATCTCCAGACCTGGAGATCAATCAAGGAAAGATCGAAGTTATAGATGTTGTAGGTCAGATTGAGTTCGATCACGTTGAATTCACCTATCCAACTAATCACAAACCTTCGCTTACCGACATCACCTTCTCGGCGACACCTGGAAGAATGATTGCCCTCGTCGGTCCATCAGGTTCGGGCAAGTCATCTTTGGTCAATTTAGTGATCGGTTTTCTACGCCCCACCGCGGGCAAAATCACACTCGATGGCAAAGATATGCAGGCGCTTGACCTGCGCACTATGCGAAAGTATCTCTCTGTCGTTCCCCAAGAGTCTGTTCTTTTCGATGGAACGATCTTTGAAAACATCGCTTATGGATTAAGTGATGTTCACCTAGACGATGTAGAACAAGCGCTCAGAGCTGCCAATGCATGGGATTTTGTAAGCGCATTTGAGCTCGGCGTTGAAACGATTGTCGGTGAGCGGGGTGCAAGGCTCAGCGGTGGACAGAAGCAGAGACTGGCCATTGCGCGCGCGTTGATAAGAAACCCTCGAATCTTAATTCTCGATGAAGCAACATCAGCGTTGGACTCCGAATCAGAGAGGCTGATTCAGTCAGCACTCAAACATTTGATGGCAAATCGCACCACCTTTGTCGTTGCCCATCGTCTATCAACAATCAAGGAAGCGCATCTCATACTTGTTTTGGATGAAGGTCGAATCGTTCAATCTGGAAAACATGACGAGTTGAGAAATGTAGAAGGCCTCTATCAACGACTATGCGATGCACAGTCATTTATCACAGATGAAGGGTAGGCAAAGATGCTCATTGGACAAGATCGCAAATCTCTGGAGGCGTTGAAGGTTGAATTCAGCGCCCAGATGGATTTCAAAAGTTTTTGGGAGCACACACTGAGAGACTTTCTCGCGGCTGAACCTGAATTCACGTTAACGCCCCTAGTGACACCCATGACCTTGGTACGGGTTTTTGATGTTTCGGCCAAGGGATATAACGGCGACTTGATTCGTGGTTGGTTTCTAGAACCACAGGATGGATCACAAGAGACGCCTTGCGTAGTTTTCTTTGATGGATACGGAGGAGGTCGTGGCCTCCCCCATGAATGGCTCTTCTGGGTCAATGTTGGTTATCGCGTTTTAGTTATGGATACACGAGGTCAAGGTGGAGGTTTCCGTCTAAGCGATACCCCTGATGGCCCTTATCCGAATGGTCCGCAGTCTCCGGGATTTATGACACGTGGAATTCTTAACAAAAATGATTACTACTACCGTCGCGTTTATACCGATGCAGTTGCCTTCGTTGCACTGGCGCAACAACTGCCTGGAGTTTCACAGAACCACATCATTGTAGCTGGTGGAAGTCAGGGCGGTGGGATTGCTCTTGCTGCAGCATCTCTTTCTCCTCATGTGTTTGCCGTCCTTGCCGATGTGCCGTTCCTCTGTCACTTTAAGAGAGCAACAGAAATGGTCGACACATATCCTTATCAAGAGATTGCTCAGTTTTGTAGAATTCATCGCGATAAGATCGATGTGGTCTTTGAAACGTTGAGCTACTTTGACAATCTAAATCTTGTTCAGTGGGCCACCGCTCCAGCTCTCTTCTCGATTGGCATGCATGACCCCATCTGTCCTGCAGATACGATTTTTGCCGCCCGAAATAACTATGCAGGCCCAACAACTACCTCTATTTATGAATACAACACGCACGAAGGCGGCAGCGTTGCACATCAATTAGTTCAAGCCGAATGGATCGCAGATCTCATCAGAAAGGGCACATCATGATAAAGGCAGGAGAAAATCTCGGCTACGGGTTTAATACTCAGTGGGCCTATTCAAAGGGACATATGCCCAAGGCGCTTCCAGCAGACGAGCGAATGCTGGACTTTATGGCGAAGTACGATTTCAACTTTCTTCGCCTTCCAACCGACTACAGATTTTGGATTAACGAGCTAGATGACCCAATTCATGAGTCATTCCTTGAACTCTTAGATTCATATATACATCAAGCGACATCGCGTGGGATTCATATCAGCCTCAATCTACATAGAGCACCGGGGTACTGCATCAACGGATGGGAGCTAGAGAGCACAAACTTATGGAGCGATGAGAAACCGCAGCAAAACTTTGCGCGTCTCTGGAACACAGTTGCAGAACGATATAAGGGTAGACATCTAGACCTCCTAAGCTTTGATTTAGTGAACGAACCGCCAGCTGTCGGCCAACGTGGTTTTACTCGCGATATACATCAACAGGTAATTCGCGAGATCACGCATGGAATACGAAACATTGATAACGAGAGAACAATCGTGATCAATGGTTTAGCTGGAGGACATTTGGCGATGCCCGAGTTAGTAGATTTGGATGTTGTTCACAGTGGGCGCGGATATCAACCCATGCTTGTCAGTCACTATCAAGCCGAATGGTGGGATGGCAGCAAAGGCATGCCTGTCCCTACCTACCCGTGCGAGTATGAAGGTCAGTGGTGGGATCGCCAAGCGCTGTGGGATTTTTATGCTCCATGGCGCGAAGTTTCAGAGATGGGTAGACCGGTACACATTGGAGAATTTGGATGCTACAAGTACACCGATAACGCCGTAGCACTGGCCTGGTTTAAAGATCTATTTGACATCTTCAAAGAGTCTGGCTGGGGTTACTCGTTATGGGAATTCGATGGCAATTTCGGCATCGCCAATCACGGCAGACCCGGAACAAGATATGAACAATTCGAAGGTCTAAATATTGATCGCCAACTACTTGACCTCATGCTAGAAAGTCGAGCGTGAAAAGGCGGTATTTCGCCCTTGACAACGATGGAACTTAATGCGAATCTGCGCACAGCCCGTTTGGAGGATGTATGACACGTTGGAAGATTGTTGTACCAGCAGCGCTTATCTCAATTGTCGCGATTGCATATTTCTCTGGCGGTCCTCGCGTACCAATGGATGGAGATCGGACCTCCGACCTCGCCCTCGAAGAGATCGCAAATCAAGAAACCCCTGATGAAGTTCAGGGTGGGTATGGCGTAGATATTGATCTTGGCAACGGATTGACTCTCAACGTGAGTGAACCAGCTGCATTTGAAGCAAAGGATTTCGCCTCATTAGGAGTCGAGGGTCGACCAATCTCAATGACGATTACAGTCGCCAATAACGGCAAAAATCCCATAGATATGGCCTCTTTCACGATCCTGCAGAGCGCCTTTGACTCAGATGCCAGCCTTTCCTGCTTTGATGTTTTCGAAGAGGCATCTGGGATCGTTGGACTTCCACTTGAGACCATTATTGCCCCAGGCAAGAGTGTCTCCTTTGCCTGGGCCATTGTGTGCCCAACAAGTAAAGGCGATGGATTGCATCTGACATTTAGTGTTACGGGTGAAGAGCAAGTCACCCTTGATTCCCTCGTTCCTTAGATTTACCGATTAACTCCAGGCGAGAATTCACATCACGGTCGGCCTTGGGTAACCTTGAAGATAATGTCCGTAGGACTTTTCAATCGTTACCTAATCGTGCTGATGTCAATCCTTGACAACGCTGTCATAATGGAGAAATCTTGCCGCAAGGCGCAGCGAGGTACGTTTGCGTTTCGAAGAAGGAGTTCTACGTGAAGCGTTTAGGAGCAATAGCGGTAGCTATTTCACTGGTCGCAGGCGTTGCAATCAGCGCGCCAGCTAACGCTGCCAAGCAGACACTCACCATCTGGGCAACCGGTGGAGATGCTGACGCAGCGGTCATGAAAGCAGCAGGTAAGGCATTTGAAGATGCAAATCCAAATGTCACAGTTAAGGTCGAGGCGATCTCTTGGGGCGATGGTTATGCCAAGGTTCTAGCAGCGGCTGCAGCGAAGAAGGGTCCAGATATTTTCACTGGCGGACTTTCTTGGGGTATTTCAGCAGGAAATAAGGGAGCGCTTGCAGATCTTCGCGCACTCGGCGTTTCAAGCTATGTACAGCCAAAGGTTCCAGCACAGATTTACAAGGCTCTTGTTGGGTACAAGTCAACAAAGGTTTACGCAGTTCCATTTGACCTCACATTGATGATGATGTTCTACGACAAGGGAACACTTGCAAAAGCAGGTCTTACAGCAGCACCAAAGACTGTTGCAGAGTTCAATGCTGCTGCCGCCAAGCTCAAGACAACTGAAGGAATCACAACACCTGTTTACAACGAATGGGGAAATGCTGATTGGCTCGGATTCTTCTCATGGCTCTACTCCATGGGTGGTTCTCTCTACGATGCGACCTGTAAGGTCACAATCAACAATGCCAAGGGTGTTGCAGCTCTTACTCAGTACAAGAAGCTCTACACCGACTTTGGAGCACCTAAGCCAGGTGTTGCTGACTGGAGCATGAATACAAATATCAAGGCCGGAAAGTATGGAATTGGTTTCTCTGGAAACTTCCAAGCAAGTTCTTTCTACACCTACGAGAAGGATTACAAGACATGGACCGCAGCACCAGTTCCAGCTGCCCCAGGTTCTAAGTCTGTTGCATTCATCGGTGGCCGTGGAATCTCAGTAATGGGATACGCATCAAAGTCACAGCAGCAGCTATCAGCTAAGTTCATCAAGACACTTTACGACCGCAGCGTTGTACGTCAGATGAACCTTGTTGGCGCGGCTCAGAATGCGATCTTCCTATCACCAGTAATCAGCAATGCAGACACAATCGATGCTTACCCAGCATCAGTGCTTGCAACAATTAAGAGCCAACTCAAGGATGCACAGGGTCCTCCAAACTGTAACGGTTGGGAAGATTCACAAGCTGGTGTAACCACCGCGCTTGGTAACTTCCTCTTTGGCTCTGCTTCAGCGCAAGCTGCACTCAATGAGGCAGCTGCTGTAATGAAGTCCAAGCTCTAAGTAAGACCTTTCAAGGTAGACAGTGGATGGGGGCAGCGCCCCCATCCACTGTTACTTAGAAAACTTTCAAAGCAGAACATCGACTTAGGAAAGGAGAGCATTTGATGAGTTCTAGCCGACCACAGACAACGGCAGCTATAGGGAAAAAGGGATTTCGCAAATTTAGCGAAGCAGGCATTGCCACCTACTTAATGCTCTCTCCTTTCGCAATTCTCTTTATGGTTTTTAGCGTCTATCCAGTTCTTGCGAGTTTGCGTTTATCGTTTATGCGATACAACGCAATTTGTAACCCAGAGCAAGCCCCATGCGGAAGTGTTGGTTTTGGAAATTACACTGCCCTTATTCTCCACGATGATCGCTTCCACAAGGCCCTCAGCAATACAACCCTCTACGTCGTCGGTGCCGTCATTCTCGGAATGATGGCTTCTCTTGCCCTAGCTTTGACGTTGCAACAAGACACACGCATCAACAGAGTAATGCGTGTGATCTTCTTTCTCCCATCCGTTACTTCTGGAATTGCCGTCGTTCTTGTGTGGGGTTGGGTTTTTCGCGGAGATGGCGTGGGGCTCCTCAACGCATTTCTGAATATCTTCGGCGTAGCCCCAGTCGAATGGCTGGCCACAACATGGATGGCGATTCCGATACTTATCTTCATGTCCATTTGGGGCGGAGCCGGTTTTGGAATGATTCTCTTCTTGGCCGGCCTTAATTCCATTCCTGCTATGTACTATGAAGCAGCGGTAATTGATGGAGCTGGCCCCAAGGAGCGCTTTCGCTACATCACACTCCCCCTCCTTCGTCCGGTTATGGTCTATGTGGCCATCACATCAACGATTGGAGCCTTTCAAATTTTTGAGGGCGTCTATCTTCTCTTTCCCACTAGCGTTGGTTCCATCGGTGGGCTCCAAGATATGGCCCTAATGATTGTTCCTTATCTCTACGATGCAGGGTTTAATAAATTTAGGCTCGGATACGCATCGGCCATTGCATGGGTGCTCTTTGCAATTATCTTCTTTGTCAGCATGATCAACCTTAAAATCACCCGCTCATTGGAGGATCTCAAGTGAGTACAACCGTGAGCACCAACGTGAGTAAGGCCGACGCCAAGCGCAATAATCAATTGATGGAGCGCAGCGGATCTTTCTCCAATCCCTTCGAAAAGCGCTCTCGCGCCTCTCGCTTGCGTCGCCTACCAATTTATCTTCTCACTGTCGTGATGATCGCGCCCTATTACTGGATGGTGACATCTTCTCTTAAGTCAGTAAAAGAATTGCAGGTCGTTCCCCCTACATTTTTCCCTAAGGAAATTATTCTTGGAAACTACTACGATAAAAATTTTGACCCTCAAATGTTCCAGCAAGAGGTAATGCAAGGTCTCTTCCAACGCTATCCTGATCTCAAATTCGGATTCTTTAGATTTATGATTAATAGCTTTGTAGTCAATATCTCGATCACTGTCCTCACTTTGATCATCGGCTCACTCGCTGCATACGTTGTGAGCAAGCATCGCTTTAAAGGTAAGAGGATCATCTATCTAGTGATTATTGGATCAATGATGGTCCCATGGCAAGTTGGCCTTATTCCTGGTTTCCTTCTCGTCGATGATCTCGGCTGGCTCAATACCTACTGGGCCTACATCGTTCCTGCTCTTCCAAAAGCGTTCATCGTCTTCTTCCTTACCCAATACTTGACCTCAATCCCCGATGAACTTGTGGAAGCTGCTCGAATAGATGGAGCATCAGAGTTCACGATTTATTACAGAATTATTCTTCCGCTACTCAAGCCAGCTCTCATTGCAATGATGATCTTCACCGCAATCGGAGAATGGAATAACTTCCTGTGGCCTCTGATTATTACCACGAGTCAAGACATGGCCACCCTTCCTGTTGCCCTAGCTAATCTGAGGAATTCTGGCGCGGGGAATGTTGGCACCCAAGGAATTATTATGGGAGCTTCACTGATTACGAGCATTCCAACGATTGCACTTTACTTTGCAACCCAGAAGCACTTTATTCGGGGTATCGCACTCTCCGGTTTGAAGTGATTGGCTCCTTCCTCTCATGAAAATCTTTCGGCTACTTACTTCATTTGCCCTTGTCATCTCAGTATTTTCCTCAGTGAGCCCGGCCTACGGTGCAACTGTCGAATTTAAAGTGATCTCAGAGGGCAGTCCAACAACTCCCGTTGAGATTGAAGTAACTGGAATAGCCCCCGGTGTTAATCCATTTGATCAGAAATCCTCTCAGGTGGTGGCGACAATTACACCGGAAGGAAAAGTTCCGTTTAAAACATCTGCTTACTGGCATCAAGAATTCGTGATGGCAAACCAGGGTGGAGTACGAACAACGATGAAAGTCGGCAATCCATCATGGAGAATTCGATTCTCATCCATTTTCGTAGGAAAGTACACAATTTCCATCGCTGCCACTATCGATGGGGTTAAGGTCGTAGCTCCTGAATTCATCCTAAACACGAAATATAAAGTCGTAGATAAAGTGCGCACCTCTGGCCGCTCTTTCATAAAGGGAGATAAGCCTTTCGTTCCTATTGCATACAATATTTCATGGGCTAATCGCTACGAAGAGATCGCTAAGTACGAGCAGTGGTTCTCCAGAGCGTCTCAATCAGGAGTCAACGTTGCTCGCGTGTGGATGGCTTCATGGTCACTGGGTATCGAATGGACCGATACCGGTCTTGGCGATTACACGAAAAGGCTTGACCGAGCCTGGTTACTGGATCAGGTTTTTCTCATCGCAGCCAAACACGGGATCGGAATCCAGCTTGTCTTTATCAATCACGGTGCATTTAGTACTTCTACAAATCCAGAGTGGTATTCCAATCCCTACAATTCATCAAATGGCGGGCCCATCGCAAATGCTGGTGAATTCGCAACCAATCCAACTGCGTGGAAGTTTTGGGAACGTCGACTGCACTACATAATTTCGCGATATGCCGCCTATCCATCTCTTTTCACATGGGAGTGGTGGAACGAAGTAAATTACACCCCGATAGGCTCGAAGGATCTTGCAGCGTGGATTAAAAGATCAGATCAAGTACTCGATGAGTGGGATCCCTACAACACGATGACTACCAATTCCTGGTCATCCGGAGCAAGTCTTGAGAATTGGGATAACTTGGATTACGCAGTGACTCATGTTTATGATCCCTCAGATCCGATTAAGTCCCTCACTATCCAGGCAGAAGCTCTACGCAAAGCTGTTCCAGATAAGCCAATTCTGGTGGGTGAAATGGGTTCAGGCAGCGTAACCGAAGATCCATTCGCAGATCCAAAAGGATTACATCTGCATAACTCGCAATGGGCCGCGACCTTTGTTGGATTTGCCGGTCCTTCATCTTATTGGTGGTGGGATACCTATGTTGATCCGCTTGGTCTTTGGGGGCACACCAAAGGCCTGTCTCAACTGGTGAGTGGATTAGATATTGCAACAATGAAAACAGATCGTGTTCTCGGAATATCGCAATCAACTTCGCTCACACTCACTGACACGAATACGGTTTTAGGGTGGGTTCGACATAACAACTTTGATCGCTCAGCAAAAACACAATTACTTCTTGAGGCTGCAATCGAATCATTAAAGACAAAGAAGAAAATCAAGACTACCTTTGCGGATCCGACTTCAAAAGGCGGAACCCTGATTGTTCCCGTCTCTTCTGATGGTCAATACCTAGTTAAAACTCTGCACACATTTACAGGCAAAATAATTACACAAAAGAATGTTCTAGCAAAAAATGGTTCTCTTTCCATAGCCATTCCAAAGTTCACTGGCGACATCGCGTTTCGCGTTGATCGGGTGGTAGGGTGATGAGCGTGAAAGAGATTGCTTCGAGTGAATTTCCTCTTGAACCACTGGCACATCCAACTCTGGCAGATGTTGCAGCGATAGCTGGAGTAAGCATAAAGACAGCCTCACGCGTGATGAATGGCTCAGAACAGGTTTCTGGAGACACTGCAGAGAAAGTTAAGAAGGCGGCGACGCTTGTTGGCTATCGCTCAAATCGTATCGCCCGAGAACTGAGAATTGGTTCTCTCAGTAATTTAGTTGGAATGGTGATTTCAGACCTTGCCAACCCTTTCTATGCTGGCTTAGCTGCTGGTGCGGAAGAACGCTTAGGTGAAGAGGGCCTCGATTTAATATTAGCTACTGCTCGAGATGATGGAGAGCGAGAGAAATACCTCATTGAGTCATTGCTCGAACGCCGAGTGCGCGGACTTATCATCGTTCCCTCCGGTGAAGATTACAGCTATCTCCATCAGGAACGTAAACGTGGCTTCTCCTTCGTATTTGCTGACCGCCCTGCGCCATATCTCGATGCTGACTCAGTGACGGTAGATAACCGTGGCGGAATCACTGCCTGTCTTGATTATTTACTTGAGATGAAGTGTAAAAAAATCGCGATCATTGCGGATACGACCAATATCTGGACCGCTTCAGAGAGAATTGAAGCGTTCAAACAATCAATTCTCAGTCGAAGAGTCGATCTCAAAGATACCCAAATTGTTACTGATGTGCACACCTCTGAAGGCGCGGCAAAGGCCACAATGGCCTTACTCAAAGCCTTCCCGGATGTCGATGGAATAATCGCAACCAATGATTTGATCGCAATGGGCGTTGGACAGGTTGTCTCTGAGGCCAAGCATGACGTGAAAGTAGTGAGCTTTGACCTATTTGCGACCGCCAATCTACTTAAAATTGCGACTTTAGATCACGATCCCAAGCGACTAGGGCGCCTCTCCGCCGAGCAATTGCTTCGACGTTTTCGCAACCCAACTGATTCAAACTTTGTTACCGAAGTTATGAAAGTTGAGATGAAGAAACATCTGCCGATGTCAACGGAAGGAGGCGAACGTGTCTAACTATGCTCTCGGGGTTGATGTAGGAGCTACAAAGGTTGCAATCGCAACCATCAATACTGATCTCGTGGTGATGGATAAAGTTGAAGTGCTCACACGTTGTAGTGATGGCAAAAAACTTTGGAATAACATTCAAGATGTCGCCGAGAAATTTATGACTCAGACCAAAGGAACGCTCGTAGGAATCGGGGTGGCCTCGGCAGGACCACTCGATACCCTCAAGGGCACTCTGAGTCCGGTGAATATTCAGATTTGGCGTGATTTTCCGATCATCGATCATTTCAAGGAGATATCGCAAGGCGCACCCGTAGTTCTACACGGAGATGCAATGGCGCTTGCCCATGCCGAACATAAGTTAGGTGCCGGTCGCGGGCTTACAAATATGTTAGGAATGGTTGTATCCACCGGTGTTGGTGGTGGTTTGATTCTTGAGAATAAGGTCATCACCGGAGAATCAGGAAATGCCTTCTTTATCGGCCATCATTCAATTAACTTCGAAGGCCCAGTATGTGCCTGTGGTCGTAGAGGATGTGTGGAGTCCTACTCAAGTGGCCCAAGGATGGTCGCCATCGCTCAAAATCTGGGATGGCAAGGCGAGGCTACCTTTATCGACCTCGTTGATTCAGCGAGAAAAGGTAACGAAATTGCTCTACGCGTTATTGATGAAGGTACTCGCGCTCTCGCTGTAGGAATTGTGAACGTTCTTGGAAACCTAGATATCACCAACGTTGTCCTCGGTGGGGGTGTTACCGAATCAGGTTCGATTTTCTGGGATCCGCTTCGCAAACATGTTGATGAACAGGCTGCATTTATAGGTTTTCTGGGCAAAATACATTTACATAAAGCTGCACTCGTCCGAGACGCTGGTGTTCTCGGTGCTGCTTTGGCTGTACTGGGTTAGGGGTGGATAAGTGGAACTAGAAAAATCTGAGCGTCCTTGGGGAAGATATGAAGTTCTTCAGGAAGCGGGAACGCATAAGGTTAAGTGCATCTGGGTCTCCCCTGGCAAACGACTCTCCTACCAGCGTCATCAAAAACGGGCCGAACATTGGTTCATTGTTCAGGGAAGCGCACGCGTGACAATCAATGGCAACGTTCAAGAGATGTCAGCCGGAATGACTGTTGATTTTGCTATCGGCGTTCTCCATAGAATTGAAAACATAGGTAGTGATGAGGTCGTCTTTGTAGAGGTTCAAACAGGAAGCTACTTCGGGGAAGATGACATTGAGCGAGTAGAAGATGACTTCGGGCGATGACTAAAAACAATCGAAGCGATGTTACTTCGCAATGGACTCTCCACTTATCTCCTCGTAAGGATGCTTGGGATATTGAACCCGTTGTGGATGGGCATAATGCATGGCGCAATGACCCGAAGGCGATCGCCAAAGTTGAGGTACCGAAAACACTCGCGGCAACGGTTCCAGGCTGTATTCACACCGATCTTATTGATGGTGGATTCATCAAAGATATATCCATTAACGGCAAAGAGCAGGACCAATTCTGGATTTGGAAAACAGATAGCAAATACACAGCCACTATCCCTCAAGATGTGTCATCAGGCTCAAAGCACTTGGTTTTCCATGGTCTAGACACGCTTGCAACAATTAGTATCAACGGGGTAGAAAAGCTTTCAACTAAGAATATGCATCGTTCCTACCGACTTGATGTTACGGATGAGATTAAATCGGGCCCTATATCTTTAGAGGTTCGCTTCAAAGCACCACTGAGTGATGCCGAAGAGAACGTTGAAAAGCTTGGGTTATATCCACGCCCCTATGACATGCCTTATAACTATCAACGCAAAATGGCCTGCAGTTACGGTTGGGATTGGGGTCCCATCACTATCTCGTCTGGACTATGGAAGAAAGTCGAGATCGCATCGTTCCACGCGGCATATTTTGACAACGTTGCCATTACTCCCACCATTGAAGGATCGACACCGCAACTGAATGTGAACGCGCCTGTGCATAGCTCGACCAATGAGACTTCGGGATATCTACGTATCCTTTCAACCGCCGATGGCTCGTTGCTCTTCGAAGGTGAACTCCCCTATTCATCAGGAGGTTTTTTCGCCACATTAGATCTACCTGGCGCAGAGATATGGCATCCACGTGGACGCGGCAATCAAGCGCTCTACGCTGTTGAGATTGATCTCATCGACGCTCAGGGAGTGGTTATTGAGAGGCATACAAAGAGGGTTGGTTTCCGAAAAGTTGAGCTCGATGATTCTGCAATTGGCGATGGTCAAAACCTTTTTGCAATCAAGGTAAATGGAGAACGCCTCTGGATTCGAGGAGCAAACTGGATTCCTGATGATCCGTTCCCTACGCGAGTGACTAAAGAGCGATACCAGCAACGTATTCGCGACATGCTTGAAGTCAATATCAACGGTATCCGCGTGTGGGGTGGCGGAATCTATGAATCTGATGACTTCTATAACTTCTGTGATGAAGAGGGAATTGTCGTATGGCAAGACTTTACTTTCGCTTGCGCAGCTTATCCAGAGACAGAAGAGATGTTTGAAGAAGTTCGTGCAGAGGTAGATGAAAATGTGCGACGTCTCTCATCACATCCCAGCTTGGTAATCTGGTGCGGTGGAAATGAGTGTCTCGAAGGTTTTCAGTACTGGGGTTGGCAGCCTGATTTAGCAGGACGCCCTTGGGGTGAAACCTTCTATCGTAAAACGATCCCTGAAACTCTACGCACTATCGACACCTCCCGTCCATACATCCCTGGTTCCCCATTTTCTACACATAGTGATGATGTTCGAAGCTTTAAGTCGGGAACCAATCACATCTGGGATGTATGGAATGAGACAGGGTATGAACGATACGAGCAGTATCAGCCTGCCTTCGCTGCCGAGTTTGGATTCAACGGCCCTGGCTCGTGGTCGATGCTCACACGCGCTATCGGTAAAGATGATCTAGATTCCACAACGCCTGAAGTCGCCTACCATCAAAGGGCTTTCGATGGCATGACAAAGATAGCTGCAGGTCTTTCACGCGAATTCGCTAACCCCCCAACTGCAGGTCATGGGTGGTATTTCGCAGCTGCTCTAGATCAAGCGCGTGCTGTTGAAATCGGACTTAAGCACTTTAGAAGTCTTTATGAAACCTGTTCTGGATCAATTCTTTGGCAGTTTAACGACATGTGGCCCGCCATTAGTTGGGCCGTATTGGATTACACAGGGTTCAGAAAATTGGCATGGCATGCGATGAAGGCTGCCTACCGTCCACGAACGCTCATCATCGGAAGGGTTGATCAAGGAGCACAGATCACTCTCCTTAATGATCATCCAGACCCATGGAAGGCAGAAGTTGAGCTATTTCTCATCAACAAAGTCGGAGCTGTTATTGGAACACATCTGCTGAAGGTCGATCTCGACCGCTATGGTGTGTATCGCACTCCAGCCACTGAAATCTTCCCTGAGATAGCAGATGGACATTTCGAAGGATTCATCTTGGCAAACTCTTCCGAGGTAAGAGCAGCCCGCCGAACAACTCTAGATCCTGCACAGTTCGCACCAGAACATGATCTTCAGTACTTCACCAGCTTCGAAGGTGGTGCTCTCAAGGTGAACGTAACCGCTAAAACATATCTGCATGAACTCTGTGCGATGCCAGAAATATTTGCTTTAGGCACGCAAATTGATAAGCAGATTGTTTCACTTCTTCCTGGTGAAGCTCATACCTTTACGATCACTGGATCGAAGGAAGATTTGGAGAAAATAGCAATGCACATCGATGAAATTTTGTGGTCTCACAACCGAGTGGTCAACGGTTCATGAAAATATCAATCTCCGATTGTGGCGCAATCGCCGATGGAAAGAGTAATAGCGCGAAAGCGATACAGAGCGCGATCGATCAAGTTTCGGCTTCAGGCGGGGGAACTGTTCTCATACCTTCCGGTACATTCCTGAGTGGAAGTATCGAGCTCAAGGCCAATGTGAATCTACATCTTAGTATTGGTGCGGTACTGCTAGCCAGTGGAAACTACGATGACTACACAAGTGAGCACAATATAAAGAATCTTACCGGCGGTGAGGTTGATGAATTTGTACTCCCCCAACGAGCATTCATTGTTGGATTTCGCGCTCACAATGCAACAATTACTGGCCACGGAACTATCAACGGCAATGCAGACTCATTTATCGCCGAGCGCGGAAAATACATCCATAAAATGCGTGGTCCCGTAGGTGGCAAGGATCAGTACCTAGAGCGTCCATTTACCATCTTCTTAATCGAGTCATTGGCAGTCAAAATCAAAGATGTCACCATCAAGGATCCCGCTTTTTGGGCTCTTCGACTCACAGGATGCAACAATCTACTCATTGATGGGATTCGCATTGATACCGACCTTATGGTTCCCAATGCAGATGGCGTAGATATTGATCGCTGTCAGAATGTAAGAATTCTTAATTCCGAATTCATTACCGCTGATGATTGCATTTCTTTGAAGTCATGTTCACAAACCTCCCAATACGGAGATGTATCGAACATCATTATCTCAAACTGCATCATGACCTCAACTTCAGGGGCAATCACTCTAGGAACTGAATCTGTTGGCGATATCAAGAATGTGCTTGTCTCTGACTGCATTGTCCGCGACTCACATCGAGGGTTCGCGGTTAGGTCACGTGAGGGCGGCACGATTTCACAAGTGAGATTTTCCAACTGTTCTGTATCCACTCGCACATTCAGTGACATGTGGTGGGGTCATGGAGAAGCACTTCATGTCACAGCTTTCTCTTGGGATGATCCAGCTCAAGGTACAGATGGCAACATTGAGCGCACCTACGAAGGTTTCGTACGAGATATCACCTTTGAAAACATCACCTGCCACT
The DNA here is from genome assembly GCA_044372915.1 of Candidatus Planktophila sp. Taxonomy (GTDB): domain Bacteria; phylum Actinomycetota; class Actinomycetes; order Nanopelagicales; family Nanopelagicaceae; genus Planktophila. Next base: position 2,631 of record JBILRA010000013.1, on the reverse strand, counting down.
CCGAGGCGGGAATACTCAACTACGCTGCCCGCCCAGAGCTGGCTACCAACATCATCTACCGAAATGTAGACGTCTACATGAAGAAGGAATCTAAGTGGCCATCTCGTATAGATCTAAGGCCTAACGGGATTGAGTCTGTACTACATCGTAAACATAACGCTTTCGAGGTCGTCAATGTTGATTCAATCACGATCGCAGATTGCTCAGTGATTTGGGACCCTAAATCTCGGGAAGAGTATGGGCAAAGCGTCTTCGATTCTGGAACAACCAATCTCGCAGTTCATAACCTCATAGAGCGTTCGGAATGAGTCAATCTCGGGAAGCCTCCCCTATCCGTACAGATATTCAGGGGCTTCGCGGGGTTGCCGTCAGCTTAGTTGTTATCAGCCATTTTTTTCCAGGACTCTTGCCTGGCGGATTTATTGGTGTAGACATCTTTTTTGTGATCTCAGGGTTTGTCATCACCCAACAGATTATCGGTAGTGAGCGTTCCCGATTCAAAGACCGACTTATTGAATTCTATGCCAAGAGAGTCCGACGAATTCTTCCAAGTGCGACCTTGGTTATTTGGCTGACAATCGCAGTTAACTGGTTCCTTTTGGGTCCCGTTTATACAAAGACTGCCATACGTGATGGTTTTTTCGCAACAGTATTTCTCGCGAACGTTCACTTCGAGAATTCAAGTCTTGATTATTTCAATACGACAGCCAACTCTTCAATGTTCTCTCACTTTTGGTCACTATCGATCGAAGAGCAGTTTTATCTTTTTTGGCCAGTGATTGTCATTGGTTTTCTCATTCTCACACTCTCACTCCGGATCACTTTAGTTTCTATCGGAATCCTTTCAGCTCTGTCTCTTATCTATGCCCTCTACTCCTTAGTGGCTTCCGAAACACCCCGATTCTTCTCATCAGGGGCTAGGTTCTGGGAGTTATTGGCTGGTGGTTTTCTGGCATTTGCTGTAACCCGTCTTAAACTTCCCCACTTACACTCACTGATTTTTCTCAGTCTTGTCGCGACACTGGCTGCTCTTACTCAGCCAACCTTACGCTGGCCAAACCTCATCACTCTCGCAATAGTTATTACCACTGCCGCGGTTCTTACCCCAGAATCAAAGGGAGAGCACTTTGATATTCTCAAAACGCGTCCCCTAGTCTTCTTGGGCAATATTAGCTACGTTCTATATCTGTGGCATTGGCCGGTGTTAATGATTGTTAAGGAGTACTACTTCGGACTCACACCCCTTCGCACATTGAGTGCACTTACCATCTCGTTAATCCTGGCTATCACAACACACTACCTACTCGAAAAACCTATCCGTAAATCATCGTGGGTAGCTAAACATCCCCGCATCACACTAGTAGCGGGCATCTCAACGATCACCATTACCGCAACATCAATGTTGGCACTCCAGTGAACAAGAAAGGCAAGACATGAAACGCTTGTACCTACTCTTCATCCTGATCATCGCACTCCTTACTCCATCGGTGGCGCAGGCAGCTCCAACTGTTGGAAAACCTTGTACCAAGGTTGGACAAATCGCAAAGGTGAAGACGAGCCAACTAGTCTGTGTAGCGGGCAGTGGTATGCCCAAGTGGGTCAAAGCAACCCCTGAAAACCTCTTGACCTCTGTCATAGAGGTAGCCACTAGCGTTACAGCCCTTGATCGTTCCTTAACATCTAAACTCACGACCGCACGCGCCGATAAAAGCCCTTGGCTCGATCAAGTGTGCTCAGTTGATTTTGCAAGCACAGATCTTCCTGTCTGTGAGGGCGGTGATTTGACCTCAAATAAGTTGATCGTCCTCTATGGCGACTCTCATGCGTCAATGTGGATGAGCGCCATTGATCCAATCGCAAAGAAGGCGAAATATAAAGTTCGACTTTTTGCAAAATTAGCATGTCCGATCGTGAATCAACCTGTCTGGAGTTTTCAGCTGAATAAGCCATTCGATGAATGCATCACTTGGCAGAAATTGGCACTTGCAGAAATCCAAAGCTTGAAGCCAGAGGTAATCATAGTCACCGACCAATGGAAGCCTGCCGTTGTAGATGGCAAAAGATCAGATTTTGATACTCCATTTTTCTGGCAACGCGAATTCCCACAAGCACTCAAGCAATTAGCGGCAATGACAAAAAAGATCTATGTGATTGGAAATAATCCCAGCCTTACCCAAGATCCCGTCAACTGCGTAAGTCGACCACGTATCAATCTCTCACTCTGTTCAAGCGGTCGAACACAGTCTGACAACGCCGTTTACAATAAAATCGAGAGAGAAGCCACGCTTGCGATTAAAGGCACCTATATAGATACAGTTGCTTGGGCCTGCACCCAAACCCTTTGCCCTGTCGTCATCGATAAGAAGATTGCCTATTTTGATCAATGGCATTTTTCAGAAACCTACATTCAGTATTTGCTACCAATGCTGCAAAGATCTCTCCGTCTTACCTGAGCCCCTGGCTCGAGTATCTCTTCGCCCAAACTCGTGTAGGATTCACCCACCTAGGACGATTGGCTCAGCGGTAGAGCACCACATTGACATTGTGGGGGTCACTGGTTCGATCCCAGTATCGTCCACTTCATCACATTGAAGTATCTTGATTTTGACCCAATACGGACAAGATCAAAAA